>NZ_JBGCCK010000025.1:0-115283 GCF_041262525.1 Streptacidiphilus sp. MAP12-20 | reverse complement strand
CTTGGACTTTGCCGGGCGGCCCCTGGCGCATGTCCGAACCACACAACCCCCGCGCCTTCGATCCTCCCCACCTGATTGCTCGGTACATCAGCCCTGATCGAAAGCAGCGCGAAGCCTCTGACGCGGCATCACGCACAGCTGTCCACCGGCTGTCCACCGGAATCCTGCGAATTGCGCGGCTCCAACGACGAGCCGAGCCAAAGCCGCAGGTCAAAAGCCTGGGTTCCCACGCATGCGACGCGGAGTAGAAGCGAGACCTACGCATTGCAATGCGTAGACCGCAAGTGCCCGATTTGCCGCGATCCGAAGGTGGCGAGGAGCAAGAAACCCCAGGTCAGAGGGATGACCTGGGGTTCACCTTGGAGCCGCCTTCGGGATTCGAACCCGAGACCTACGCATTACGAGTGCGTTGCTCTGGCCAACTGAGCTAAGGCGGCGAACGGGGATTAGTCTACACAGCCCGGAGGGGTGCTCCTGCACGCCTTTCGATCACGGCCTGATCACCACCCGCGCGGACCGGCGGTCAGCCCGCGGAGGCCGTGGCCAGCTTGGCGGCGAAGCCGATGAAGAGGGCGGCGACGCCGGTGGTGAGTCCGGCCGAGAGGCGGCGGCGGGAGCGGAAGACGGCGGCGAGGCGGTGGCCCGCGAGGATCAGGGTGGAGAGGTAGAGGAAGCTGAAGACCTGGATCGTGCCGCCGAGGATGGCGAAGGAGAGGGCCGGGCGAGGGTAGGCCGGGTCGACGAACTGCACGAAGAAGGAGAGCAGGAAGAGGATCGCCTTCGGGTTGAGCAGGCTGACGACCAGTGCCCGGCGGAAGGGCGACGCGGTGGTGGCCGACTCCTCGGACGCCGGTTCCGGGGTCTGCGGCGCGGCGGTGGCGTTGCGGTCCCGCCAGAGGGCGTGGGCGGCGTGGAGCATGCCCCAGCCGATCACCAGCAGGTAGGCCGCACCGACCAGCTTGACCGCGTCGAAGACCAGCGGCGTCGCGCGCAGCAGCGAGGCCGCGCCCAGCGAGGTGAGCAGGATCAACGTGGTGTCGCCCACGAAGACGCCCGCCGCCGCGCGATAGCCGGTGGCTATCCCGCTGCGCGCCGCGACGGAGAGCACGTAGAGCGAGTTCGGACCGGGCAGCAGGATGATCAGCAGAGCACCCAGCACGTAGGTGGAGTAGTGGGTCACGCCGAACATGGCAGGCGGCCTTTCGTCGACAGGAAGCGGACGCGTCGAAGAAAGGATCGTC
This sequence comes from Streptacidiphilus sp. MAP12-20, assembly GCF_041262525.1. Taxonomy (NCBI): domain Bacteria; kingdom Bacillati; phylum Actinomycetota; class Actinomycetes; order Kitasatosporales; family Streptomycetaceae; genus Streptacidiphilus; species Streptacidiphilus sp. MAP12-20. Next base: position 114,042 of record NZ_JBGCCK010000025.1, on the reverse strand, counting down.
GAGGGCGGTCGCTCCTGACAACCGCCCCGACAGCCGACCGACTGAAACGACCGTTGGACCGCTCAGTGGCAGATCGTGCCCTTCGCCGGGACCTTGCCCTGGAGCAGGTAGGAGTTGACCGCCTCGTCGATGCAGGTGCTGCCCCGCGAGTACGCGGTGTGGCCGTCGCCGTCGTAGGTCAGCAGCGAGCCCGACTCCAGCTGCGCGGCCAGGCCCTGGGCCCAGGCGTAGGGGGTTGCGGGGTCGCGGATGGTGCCCACGACGAGGATCGGCGAGGCGCCCTTGGCGGGGATGACGTGCGGCGCGCCGGTGGCGGGGACGGGCCAGTAGGCGCAGGTCAGACCACCCCAGGCAAGGCTGGTACCGAAGTGCGGGGACGCCTTGTCGTAGAGCGGCTCCTCCTGGCGTACCTGGTCCGGCGTGGTCGCCGACGGCGGCAGGTCGAGGCAGTTGACGGCGGAGTTCGCGTACATCAGGTTGCTGTAGGTGCCGTCCGGGCTGCGCTCGTAGTACTGGTCCGAGAGCGCGAGCAGCGCCTTGCCGTCGCCGTTCTTGATCGCGGCGCTGAGCGCGAGCCGGAGGTCGGGCCACTGTGCCTGGTCGTACATGGCGGAGATCACACCCGTGGTCCCCAGCGCCTCGTCCAGCTGACGGCCCTGGCCGGTCGGCAGCGGGTTGGTGTCGAGCGACTGGAAGAACGCGTCCAGCTTCGCGCCGGCCTGCTGGACGGTACCGGTGCCCAGCGCGCAGCCCGGCCGCTTGACGCAGTCCGCGGCGAAGGCGTCGAAGGCGACCTCGAAGCCGCCCGCCTGCTGGCTGTTCAGCTGGAGCGCGTTCAGGGACGGGTTCATCGCCCCGTCCAGCACCATCGTGCCCACCCGGGACGGGAAGAGCCCCGCGTAGGTCGCGCCGAGGAAGGTGCCGTAGGACTTGCCGAGGTAGTGCAGCTTGGCGTCGCCGAGCAGGGCGCGGAGCACGTCCATGTCGCGGGCGGACTCGACCGTGCTGACGTGGGACAGCAGCTTGCCGGAGTGCGCCTGGCAGGCCTGGGCGAAGCTCTTGTCCGCAGCCACCAGCTTGTCGACGTCGTTCTGGCTGTTCGGGGTCGTGTCGACGGCGGTGAAGGCGTCCATCTGCGGGTCGGACAGGCACTTCACCGGCGAGGAGCGCGCGACGCCGCGCGGATCGACGCCGACGATGTCGTAGGCGGCGCGGACGACCGTCGGGAAGCTCAGCGCCGCGTACTCGGCGTAGTCGACGGCCGAGCCGCCGGGCCCGCCGGGGTTGACCAGCAGCGACCCGATCCGGGGGATGCCCTGGCCGGTCGCCTGCTTGCGCACGGCGGACAGGGTGATGTCGCCGCCGCCCGGGTTCGCGTAGTCCATCGGGACCTTGAAGGTCGTGCACTCGAAGCCGGAGTCGCAGCTGTGCCAGGCGAGGTGCTGACCGTAGTACGGCTGGAGGTTCCCGGGAATCTCGGTGGGCAGCGGCTGGAGCGTGGCGACGGCGCTGCTGCTCGGTGCGGTGTCGGCGGAGGAGGGTCCGCTGGAGGCGGAGGAAGCGCCGCTGCCGCCGGAGCTGCTGGACGCCGGGGCGGAGGAGGTGCAGCCGGTGACGCCGAGCGCTGCCAGGCCGAGGACGGTCAGTGCCGCGACGGCCCTGGACACGCGCGTTCTCTTCATGCTCTCCCCAAGGTGGACGCGGCGATCGGCGCGGGTGATGCCGATCAGGTGGTGCTGCTGTTGCGGACGGTGGTACTGGTGCTGACAGTGCGGTTGGTGCTCGTGAGAATTGTGGTGAGGACGCGTCAGCGGTGCGCGCCGGTGGCGAACTCCTCGGTCAGATAGTTTGCCGCCATTCTGGCCAGACGAAAGCGCTCACGGTCAGGAGAGATGTCGCGGACCACCGCGGAGAGGCGGATCCCGGCGTCGGGCGCACCCAGCAGCGCGGACCGCAGACGATTGGCCTCCGCCTGGGCCGGCAGGTCCCGACGCGCCTGCGCGAGCAGCAGCCGCACGCCGGCGGGGACCGCCGCACCGGACGGATGCGGCAGCGTACCGCCCAGGGCGGCAGCGCCCGCGTAGGCGTCCGGGTGTGCCAGCTCGGCGGCCGCGGCGCAGGAGGAGCCCGCGTCCACGCCCAGCTCGGCCCAGGACCGCGCCCGCGTGGCGACGTGGAACCGTGCGGCCACCGCGCGGCGCAGGGCGGAGTCGTCACCGGCCAGTGCGCAGGGGTCGTCGGGGGCGACCACCACGAAGGGGTTCGCGTGTCCGGCGGCCACCGCGCCGGCCAGACCCTCCCAGATCTCCGCGAGCTCCCCCTCCGGCGCGCGGACGACCAGCGCCTGGAGGCCGACTGTGGCTCCCGTGTGGGCGGTGTACTGCGCCGGCAGCCAGAGCCTGACCTGTCCCGGCACGCCGGTCAGGCTGCCCTGCAGCAGGCGTCCGCCCGAGGGTTCGCCGACCGAGGTCAACGACGCGGCCGGGGCGGCCGGGGCGGCGTGCACGCGGTCCGAGGCGGAGCCCGGGGCCCCCGCTGCGGCCTGAGCACTCGAGCCCGAGGAGGCGTGCGCTGAACCGGCCCGGACGGGCCGGGAGTCGGCGACCGTGCGAGCGTCACCGCCGGCCGCGAGCACACCGCCCGCCAGCGCGCAGGCCAAGGCGAGCGCGGCAGCGCCGGCCCGGAGGGCGACCCCAAGGTAGCGAGGCGTCAACTCGTATACCTGCCCGGCTCGTTCCTCCCGCCATGCGCCGAGCGCACTCCCCGCGAGCCCGACTCCGACCGTCGCCCCGGCAGCGATCAGCGCTGCGCTCCACCACAAGGTCATCCTGACCGGATCCCCCACCGGAGGAACTGTGATCACTCTCCGGGCCATTGCCACCCGAATGAGCGAAGGGAACCGCGCCGACCTGCGCGATTGCAGGCACGCGTGCCTGGGCTCAGCCTGCGCGGAGGGCGACCGTCATGGCCTCGACGGCGAGGAGCGGCGCGACGTTCCGCTCGATCGCCTCGCGGCAGGCCAGCACGGACTCGAGGCGGCGGAGCGTGGCCTCCGGCGTGGACTGGTACGCCAGCCGCTCCACGCTCGCGCGCAGGTCCTCGTTGGACAGCCCGCCGCCGGCACCGCCCGCACTGCCCGCACCGAACTGGACGGCCAGCACGTCCCGGTAGAAGCCCGCGAGATCGAGCAACGCGAGGTCCAGACTGTCGCGCTGGATGCGCGTCGCGCGTCGCTTCTGACGGTCCTCCAGCTCCTTCATCGCGCCCGCCGTGCCTCGCGGCATCCGCCCGCCGACGCCCGCCGCCGCACCCAGCGCGGCACGCAAGTCCTCGGTCTCCTTGGTGTCGACCTCCTCGGCCACCTGCTTGGCCTCAGCCGTCGCGGCGTCCACCAGCGCCTGGGCCCCGGCCAGGCACGCGCCGAGATCCGCCACGACCAGCGGCAGCTTCAGCACCTCCGCGCGACGCGACCGCGCGGCCTCGTCCTGCGCCAGCCGCCGCGCGCGTCCGATGTGCCCCTGCGACGCACGCGCCGCGAACGCCGCGAGCTCAGGCTCCACACCGTCTCGGCGCATCAGCACGTCCGCGACCGCGCCGACCGCAGGCGAGCGCAGCACGAGCAGACGGCAGCGCGAGCGGATCGTCGGCAGCGCGTCCTCGACGCTCGGCGCGCAGAGCAGCCACACCGTGCGCGGCGCAGGCTCCTCGATCGCCTTGAGCAGGACGTTGGCGGCGCCCTCGGTGAGCCGGTCCGAGTCCTCGATGATGATCACCTGCCAGCGCCGACCGGCCGGCGACATCGACGCGTTGCGGACCAGCTCGCGCGTCTCCTTCACGCCGATGCTGAGCCCGTCCGTGCGCACGGTGTTGACGTCGGCGTGGCTGCCGATCAGCGCGGTGTGGCAACCGTCGCAGAAGCCGCAGCCGGGCACGCCGCCCAGGTCGATGTCGGGTGACGTGCACTGCAGCGACGCCGCGAAGGCACGCGCGGCGGTGGACCGTCCCGAGCCGGGCGGGCCGGTGAACAGCCAGGCATGCGTCATCCCCGACGCCTTCGTGTCCTCCCCTGCCACGACTGCGCGCGCACCCCGGGCGGCGGAGACCAGCTGCTCCACCACCTGGTCCTGGCCGACCAGGTCGTCCCACACGCTCACGTCACGCCGCCGCTCTCTGTATTTCGGACCCCTCGTGCATGTCCGATGCCCGGGATCCTTGGGACGTGCGCTGTCGCCCTGACGCGCGCAGACCCGCCGGGCTCTGTCTCTCTCACGCTCCCGGCAGCCTAGCCGTCGGCACTGACAGCCGACGGCCGCCGCGTCAGCTCCGCTTGCCGGGTCCGGGTTCGCGACCGCCCTCCTCATCCGGGCGACCGGGCTGTTCCGGGTGCTCGGCGTGCCAATGGGCCCATTCCTCGCGAGTACCGAGCAGCTGGTCGGTGAGGGTGGGGAGATCGTCGAGCGGTGTCTCCTCGGCCCAGTCGTAGCGGCCCCCCGCAGCCGGGGTGTCGGCGGCGTCCGGCGCGGCGGCGGGGACGACCGGGATCTGGGCGGTGGGCGCCTCGGCCCCTGGCCGGCCCGGCTCCGGCCGGAACAGCCAGTCGGGAACCTTGTCCTGGACGCTCTCCGCGTTGCGCGGCGCGGCCTCACGCCAGGAACGCGGCAGTGGCGGCTGGTCGATCGGCGGGACGACCGGCATGACCGTCGTCTCGTCCATGGGAGTCGTGGCCGTGGGAGAAATGGCCTTGGGACTCGTGGCCTTGGGACTCGTGGGCTCGGCTGCGGCCTTGCGCGGTGTCCGGGTCCGACGCGCCTTCGGCAGCTCGGGTTCGGCCGCGGGAGTGCCGACCACCGGGGGCTGCGCCGGGAACGGCGGCAGCACCATCGTCTCCTCGGCAGACGCGGAGGGCGCGGAGGGCGCGGAGGGCGCCGTGGGCGTGGTGGATCCCGTGGGCGCTGCCGGATCGGCGGCCTTCGCCGCCTGCGCCCGAGCCGCCCGAGCCTTGCGCCCACGTGCCAGCGGGGAGCCTGCCGTGTCGGTCCCCTCGGCAGCCTTGACCTCGGCTTCAACCTCGGCTGCACGCCCAGCCTCAGCCACGACGGGCATGACGGCCGTCGCCTCCGCTGAGCTGCTGGCACTGGCCTCGGCTTCAACCTCGGCTCCACGCCCAGCCTCAGCCACGACGGGCATGACCGCCGTGGCCTCTGCCGAGCTGCCGGCACTGGCTTCGGTCCGGGCCTCGGCTACGCCGTCGGACGCGGTATCGCTCGCCGCGGTGGACGCCGTGGCCTCGACCGCGTCTCCGCTTCCGTCGCCGTGAGGTGCGGCGTCGGCATGGCCGGCCGCGTTACCGCCGTCGGGCTCCTCCCCGACGAGCGGGAGAACGGCCGTCTCGTCCGCGGCTATGTGGCCGGGCGCGGGGTCCGTCGTCGGCTCGTGCGGTCCGGGCTGGGCCTCGGCGCTGTCCACCGGATCGGTCGCGGCGGCCTCCGCCGCGACGCGGGACTCCTCGGCGCGGCGCAGGGCTTCCTCCGCGCGGCGGCGTTCCTCCGCGCGCTTCTCGGCGCGCTGGCGCTCCAACTCGGCGAGCCGCGCAGCCTCAGCCAGCGCGGCAGCGTGCGCGGCCTCCTCGGCGCGGCGACGCTCCGCCTCCTCGTTCGCACGACGGGCCGCCTCCGCCTCGGCCTGACGGCGGGCGGCCTCGGCGGCCTGCCGCGCCACCTCTGCGGCGCGGCGGTCCTCCTCGGCCTGGCGGGCCTTCTCCGCTTCTTCGGCTTCGAGCCGGAGCCGCTCCAGCGTCTCCTGGCGTTCGCGCTCGGCGCGCTCCTCCTCCGCCTTGCGGCGGGCCTCCTCCTCGATCCGTCGCGCCTCGGCCTCGCGGGCGAGCCGCTCCTGCTCGGCCAGCGCCGCCTTCTCCTGCTCGGAGAGCGGCAGCTCGCGGTCGAGCCGGTGCCGGATCGCCGTCGTGACGGCATGCGGGGGCTGGCCGGCGTCGACGACCAGGTAGCGCGCGGGATCGGCGGCCGCGAGGGCCAGGAACCCGGCCCGCACCCGCTGGTGGAAGACCTCCGGTTCGGACTCCAGCCGGTCCGGGGCCTCGGTGAAGCGCTCCCGCGCCGCCGAGGGGGCGACGTCGAGCAGCACGGTGAGATCCGGGACCAGGCCGTCGGTCGCCCAGCGGTTGAGCCGCGCGATCTCAGCGCCCGCGAGGTCGCGGCCCGCGCCCTGGTAGGCGACGGACGAGTCCGAGTAGCGGTCCGTGATCACGACCGCGCCGCGCTCCAGCGCCGGGCGGATCACCGAGTCGACGTGCTCGGCCCGGTCCGCCGCGTACATCAGCGCCTCGGCACGGTGCGAGATGCCGGTGTTGCCGACGTCCAGCAGCATCGCCCGCAACCGCTGGCCGACCGCGCTGCCACCGGGCTCACGGGTCAGCACCACCTCGTGGCCCTTGCTGCGGATCCACTCCGCCAGCGCCTGGGCCTGCGTGGACTTGCCCGCGCCGTCGCCGCCCTCCAGGGCGATGAAGAAGCCCGTGCCCGCCCGGTGCGCGGAAGGCTGCGCGCCGCCGCGCAGGGCGTCCCAGACGTCGCGCGGCAGCGGCGCGACGCCCTTGCGGTCGTCCGCGCGCAGCAGGGTCACGACGCCCGCCAGGACCAGCAGCAGCCCGGCGACCGAGACCGCGAGGCCCGCACCGCCGTGGTCGAAGGTCAGCGTGGTCCCGCCGAACTGCTCAGGACCGAAGGCCGCGCCGATCAGCGGCCCGGCGATCAGCGCGAGGGCGACGGAGACACGCAGCATGGCGTGAAGGTGCTCGTCGACGCGAGGCAGCCGCGCCTCCTCCGTCTCGAGCGCGAGCAGCGCCCGGGCCGTGCGGAAGGCGACGCCGCCCGCGATGCCCGCCAGCACGAAGAGCACAAGGGCGAGGACGTAGTCGCGGACCAGGCCGCCAAGCACCAGTGCCAGCCCGGACGTGGCCATGGCCAGCGGCAGCAGCCGACGTCGGCTCAGCGTCGGCAGCACGCTGCGGCTGACCCGGAGGCCGAGCGGCAGACCGGCGGTCAGCGCAAGCACGAGCAGTCCGTAGCCGATCTCGCCAGCCAGCAGGTCGAACGCGTGCACGAAGGCGACCGACACGGCTGCGGCGACCGCGGCGACGGTGGAGCAGGCCGCGAAGCTGAACGTCAGCGAGGAGCCAGTGCGGCCGCGGGCGCCCAGGCCCGGGGTGACGTCGGCGGGAGCGCGCAGGTTCGTCAGCGGGGAGCGCGGCTCGAAGCGCCGAACTCCCTCCCCGCCCCCGGCCTCGGGCAGCTCCTGACCGAAGGAGAGCACGCCGGCGGCGACGAAGAGCGCGGCAGCGCCGAAGCCCGCGAGCGCGAGCGGGTGGGCGGCCAGCCAGGCGATGCCCTGGCCGATTCCCTGGTTCAGCAGCGTCAGCAGGACCAGCGCGAGCGCGCCGTACGGGACGGCGGCGTAGCTGGTCCACAGGTCGATGTGGCGCAGGACCGGCCGCTGGTCGACCGGCGGGTGGCCGGGCGCCGCGATGGGCAGCAGCGACTCGACGAAGGACTCACGGGTGACGGTGACCACACGTTCGAGTGCCGCGGAGACGAAGACGGTGACGAGCAGCCAGATCCAGGCTTTACTGCCGATCCAGGTGACCCAGAACACGGAGCAGCCGATCAGCCCGGCGCGGAGCGCCTCCGTGCCGAGAAGCAGCCGGCGTCGGTCCAGACGCTGCGTCAGCTGCGCGAGCGGGGCGAGCAGCACGGCGCCGAGCAGCAGCGTGCCGGCCAGCCGCGCCCCGAAGGCGGCGGCGATGCCGAGCAGCATGCCGGAGTATCCGCCGCCCAGCGCCTGGGCGCCCACGACGGCGAGGACGGTCAGCCCGAGCAGCGTCAGCAGCGCGAGGCGGTCCCCCAACGTGCCGGTCGCCTGCGCGCGCCAGGCACGGCGGTAGCCGCGCACACGCAGCAGGGCGCGTGCGCGCTCCGTCAGGCTGACGCCGACGGACGGCGTGCTGGGGCTTTCCGGGGCCTCACTGCTGGGCTCCTGCGACTCGGCGCTCATGCGGCCAGCCTAACCGGAGCCTCGGACCGCGGATGCGGCCTCGGCCTGGTTCATGACACGCCTGTGACCTACCGCTCACCAAGGCGGGCGAGCCAGTTGCATCTCCAGGGGCGCGGGGCTCTGCTCGATGAACTGCGTGCGCGAGGAACCACCCTCCCCCAGCCTTCGGCCGGGAGGTGCCCCCGTGCCGATGGCCCTGCGCGTTTGGGGACTCACCACATCGGTGGCTTGTCGCGCATGCAGTCAATCGAGCAGAGCCCCGCGCCCCCGGAGAGGCAACCGGCTGTCTGTGCAGAAGCCCGCGCCCCTTGAGGTGCAACTACTTCTTGGCGGCAGCCTTCTTCGCCGGAGCCTTCTTGGCGGCAGCCTTCTTCGCCGGAGCCTTTTTGGCCGGGGCCTTCTTCGCTGCCGTCTTCTTCGCCGGGCCCTTCGCGCGCTTCTCCGCGAGCAGCTCGAAGCCGCGCTCCGGGGTGATCTCCTCGACGGAGTCGTCCCGGCGGAGCGTCGCATTGGTCTCACCGTCGGTGACGTACGGGCCGAAGCGGCCGTCCTTCACCACGACCGGCTTCTCGCTCACCGGGTCCACGCCGAGTTCCTTCAGCGGCGGCTTCGCCGCAGCGCGGCCGCGTGCCTTGGGCTGGGCGTAGATCGCCAGCGCCTCCTCGAGGGTCACCGAGAACATCTGGTCCTCGGTCTCGAGCGAGCGCGAGTCCGTGCCCTTCTTGAGGTACGGGCCGTAGCGGCCGTTCTGCGCGGTGATCTCGACGCCCTCGGCATCCGCGCCGACGACGCGCGGCAGACCGAAGATCTTGAGCGCGTCCTCCAGCGTCACCGTGTCCAGCGACATCGAACTCAGCAGCGAGCCGGTCCGCGGCTTGACGGCGTTCTTGCCGGTCTTCGGCGTGCCCTCGGGGAGGATCTCGGTGAAGTACGGGCCGTAGCGGCCGTCCTTGGCCACGACCGCATTGCCGGTCACCGGGTCGTTGCCCAGCTCGCGCTCGCCGCTCGGCTTCGCCAGCAGCTCCTCGGCCAGCTCGACGGTCAGCTCGTCCGGCGCCAGCTCGTCCGGGATGTCCGCGCGCTGCTCACCTCGCTCGACATACGGGCCGTAGCGGCCGACGCGCAGCACGATGTCCGAGTCGGCCAGCGGGAACGAGCTGATCTCGCGGGCGTCGATGGCCCCGAGGTCGGTGACGAGCTCCTTCAGGCCGCCCAGGTGGTCGCCGTCGCCGTTGCCCGCGTCCGCCGCGGACGACGCCGAGGCCTGGACCTCGCCCGCGCCGAAGTAGAAGCGGCGCAGCCACGGCACTGACTCCGCCTCGCCGCGTGCGATCGCGTCGAGGTCGTCCTCCATCTTGGCGGTGAAGTTGTAGTCGACCAGGCGGCCGAAGTGCTCCTCCAGCAGCCGGACCACGGCCAGCGCCAGGAAGGAGGGGACCAGCGCGGTGCCCTTCTTGAAGACGTAGCGGCGCGCGATGATCGTGTCGATGATCGCGGCATAGGTCGACGGGCGGCCGATCTCGCGGTCTTCCAGCTCCTTGACCAGCGAGGCCTCGGTGTAGCGGGCCGGAGGCTTGGTCGCGTGACCGTCGGGGTTGATCTCCTCGGCCGTCACGCCGTCGCCCTCGGCGACCTGCGGCAGCCGGCGCTCGCGGTCGTCCAGCTCGGCGTCCGGGTCGTCGCGGCCCTCGACGTAGGCCTTGAGGAAGCCGTGGAAGGTGATGATCTTGCCGGAGGCGGAGAACTCGGCGTCCCGGCCGTCGGCGGAGGCGCCGCCCACCTTGACGGTGACGGACTGCCCGACGGCGTCCTTCATCTGGGAGGCGACGGTCCGCATCCAGATCAGCTCGTAGAGCTTGAACTCGTCGCCGGAGAGGCGGGTCTCGGCCGGGGTGCGGAAGCGGTCGCCGGAGGGACGGATCGCCTCGTGCGCCTCCTGGGCGTTCTTGACCTTGCCCTGGTAGACGCGCGGCGCGTCCGGCAGGTACTCGCGGCCGTAGAGCTGCTCGACCTGCGCCCGGGCGGCGTTGACGGCCGTCTCCGAGAGCGTGGTCGAGTCGGTACGCATATAGGTGATGAAGCCGTTCTCGTACAGGCGCTGCGCCACGTCCATCGCCCGCTTGGCGCCGAAGCCGAGCTTGCGGCTGGCCTCCTGCTGAAGCGTGGTGGTGCGGAACGGCGCGTACGGGGAGCGGCGGTACGGCTTGGACTCGACGCTGCGGACCTGGAAGTCGGTGTCGGCGAGCGCGGCGGCCAGCGTGCGGGAGGCCTCCTCGTTCAGGTGCAGCACCTGCCCGGCAGAGCCCGAGCCGGCCTTGAGCTGCCCGACCGAGTCGAAGTCGCGGCCGGTCGCGACGCGGCGGCCGTCGACGGAGCTGAGGCGGGCGCCGAAGGTGCCCGGGTCGCCGGCGGCGGCGGCCTTGCCGGAGACCGCGTCGGCGGTGGCGAAGACGGCGGTCAGGTCCCAGTACGAGGCGGAGCGGAACGCCATCCGCTCGCGCTCGCGCTCGACGACGAGGCGCGTCGCGACGGACTGGACGCGGCCCGCCGACAGCTTCGGCATGACCTTCTTCCACAGCACCGGGGAGACCTCGTAGCCGTAGAGGCGGTCGAGGATGCGGCGCGTCTCCTGGGCGTCGACCAGGCGCTTGTTCAGCTCCCTGGGGTTGCGCACGGCCTCCTGGATCGCGTCCTTGGTGATCTCGTGGAAGACCATCCGGTGCACCGGCACCTTCGGGCGCAGCACTTCCTGCAGGTGCCAGGCGATCGCCTCGCCCTCGCGGTCCTCATCGGTGGCGAGGAAGAGTTCGTCGGCGTCCTTGAGGAGCGACTTGAGCTTGGAGACCTGGGCCTTCTTGTCCTGATTCACCACGTAGATCGGCTCGAAGTCGTGCTCCACGTCGATGCCGAGCCGCCGGACCTCGCCGGTGTAGCCCTCGGGAACCTCGGCCGCCGTGCCGGGCAGGTCGCGGATATGTCCGACGCTGGCCTCGACCACATATCCAGGGCCCAGATAACCCTTGATCGTCTTCGCCTTGGCCGGCGACTCGACGATCACGAGTCGCCGTCCTTCGCGTGCGGTCTCGCTGGTCGGGGACACCTTCGCTCTTCTCTCCCGGTCGAGTGGGGTGGTCGTCACAGCTCGCGGCGACACGGCCCTGAGTAACAGTCCTGAATACGGTCCTGAATGCGGAGTGTGACCGCATCCCAGTGCCCCTTGTCAAACGGACGGATCCCGACATGTCACTGACGGGGGTCCTCCGCTGTCACTCGAACGGTAACCCGAAGGGCTCGGTTCCCGCTGTTCGGGACGGGGTCGTACGTGGTCACACGGATGCGCGAGCAAGTCCGCCGACGCTGGCAGGGACGGGCCGGACAAGCCGGATCATAGGACCGGCCGCGAGGCCCGCGACGCAGAACCTGATCCTTTCGGCGTGTCTCTGCCCATCCGGACGCACGGCCATGCACCCATCTGATAGGACCAGCGGTCACAGGATGCCAGCCGGGGCCGATCGGACCTGGTGAATCGGTCGGATCGGGTTCGCGTGCGCGTGCGGCCGCTCGTGTGGGCTCGGGCCGCCGGATCAGAGCGCGGCTGCGAGCAGCATCACACCGCAGGCGGCGAAGGCCAGCCCGAGGCAGAGCCAGAACAGGTCGCTGCGCCCCTGCGGCGTCCCGTCCAGGACGACCAGCGTCGGCTGCGCCGGGTCGTAGGAGACCGGGACCAGCGCGTCGACCGCGAGGGTCGGCACCCTGCGGATGGACGTCCAGCCACGGGGACGGGTGACGACCTCGCCGTGGCCCTCGACCTGGAAGCTGAGCAGCGGTGCGGTGTCCGCGTGGTCACCGGCCTCGTCGGGGTCGACGACCACACGGGCCATCCCGTTCACGCCAACACGCCGCAGGGTGCGCCGAGCGCGCACCTCTGCAGCGCACCACCACAGCACCGCGCCGCCGAACAGGGAAAACCACGCCCCCGTGAACAGACCAAGTGGAGTCCCCACGTTCGCCCCGCCCCCGCCGGCTCTGCCGCTCTGATGATCGATCAAGTGATCGGTTGCGGGCCTCAGATTTCCAGCGCGGCGGCAACGTACGGCCTACGGCATCAGTCGCGAAGGCAAACGTGCGGTGAACGCCGAAGGCGGGGCGGCAGGACGCCCCGCCGGCGACCCACGACGGATCAGAGCGGCAGCAGGAATCCCTGTTCGACCAGCAGCCGGATCTGCTCGGGCGCACGGTCACGGAGTACGACCGGGTCCTCGTCCAGCAGCTGCGCGATCGCATCGAGGATGTCGCCCGCGCTCAGCGTGCCGTCGGAGACCCCGACGAATCCGGCGCCGACCGTGTCCACCTTGGTCGCCCGGCGCATGCCCCGGTTCTGACGCAGAATCACATGCTCCGGGTCCTCCGCGCCCGGCGCGCCGACCTGCTCCTGGACGACCTCGTCCGCCAGTTGGTAGCGCGCGGCGAGCAGACCGGCATCGTCCTGGGCGCGCAGGAAGTCCTGGCGCGCGAACCACTGCTCGGTCACCGGTCCGAGCGGCTGCTCGACCGCGTGCGGCCACTCCTCCGCGACGACGACCGGCTTGGCGCCCTGCGCGCCCTCCGGCAGGCGGCGGATCGTGATCCAGCCGAAGCCGACGCCCTCGACCTTCGCCGCCTCGAACGCGTCCAGCCAGTCCGCGTAGCGCTGCTCGTAGGCCTCGCGCGGGCCGAGATGGTCACCGCCGTCGCGCAGCCACAGCTCCGCGTAGGTCGTCACGTCCTGGACGTCGCGCTGGACGATCCACGCGTCGCAGCCGGTTCCGGCCAGCCAGGAGGCGACGCGGTCCCGCCAGTCCTCGCCGCGCACGTGCTGCCAGTTGGCCAGCAGTTGGCAGTAGCCGCCGGGTTCGAGGTGCGCGCCCGCCTGGGTGACCAGGCTGCGGCAGAGGTCGTCGCCGGCCATGCCGCCGTCACGGTAGGTGAAGCGCTCCCCCGGTGAGATCACGAACGGTGGGTTGGAGACGATGAGGTCGAACACCTCACCCTCCTGGAGCGGCTCGAAGAGGCTTCCCTCGCGGACCTCGACGCGGTCGCCGAGGCCGGAGAGTTCTGCACTCAGGCGTGTGAAGTGCAGAGCTCGCGGGTTGACGTCCGTGGCCACGACCCGGCCCGCGTGACGGGCTGCGTGCAGGGCCTGGATCCCGGATCCGGTGCCGAGGTCCAGCGCGCGACGGACCGGACGGCGGACGGCGATGTTGGCGAGCGTCGTCGACGCCCCACCGACGCCGAGCACGAGCTCGCCGCGCGGCACGCCCTGGTCCGTGGCGGCCCCCGAGCCGATGCCCCCGGCGCCACCGACGGCGCAGCCCAGGTCGGAGACGATCCACGCCTCGGCGGCGGCCTGCTCACCTGCGATGTCGTTGGCGTAGGGCCGGATGTCGACGGTCGCGCGCACGTCGCTCTCCGGCGTCCGCACCAGCCAGCCGTCGGCGAGCGCCTCCTCGACCGGCAGGGCCGCGGCGGCGGCGGGATACGACACGGCCCGCTGGAGCAGGAAGAGACGCACCAGCGTCTGCAGCGCGCCCACCCCCGTCGTGGCCCGCAACGCGGGCACGCTCTCGCTCCGCGCGAGCGCGGCGTATGCGGCGGCGCCAAGGAGTTCGAGGCAGCCGTCGGCGGTGTAGTCGGCGTCGAGGAACGCCTCGCGCAGCCGCGCGATCCGCGCCGGCTCGAGCGTGGGCAGAGCGAAACCGGGGCGGACCTCGGCGACACGATCTGCCTGGACGGAGGCGGAAGTCGCGCTGGACGGAGTGGAAGCGGCGGAGCTGTTCACCCGCTCATTCTCTCCGAGTCCGCCCCTCCACCACCTGATGGGCACGAGCAACCCCACCCCCGGCTTCCCCGACCAGCCACGGGGCCGGCCGCGGGACCGGCCACCGGACGCGCTCACGCGCGATGACGTGGCAGCGGCGGCGGCCGCGGCCCGTGGCTCTGCGCCGCGCCGACGCCCGGTCCTCGGCTCCCGCTCTGGTCCGCCCACGCTCCGTACGTACCGGCTTGACCAGGCCTGAGTCGGCTCCGGAGTCGTGTCCCGACCGGCCACACACTGGGCCTCGGCCGGGTCCTCCCCCGCGGATGTCTGCCCGATCCTCGGCTCTCAACGCCGGTACCCGGCACGCGGCTCCCGGGCCCCCGGCTCCGGGTTCGTCCGTCGCATCGGCCGAGCTCCTGCCGCGCGGCGTCGCCTCCGCAGCGCCTGGCCGGAGCCGGAGCACCGGCCGCAGCCGTCCGAGGTCAGTGGCCGGTGGCAAGCGGCTCGCCGCTCGCGGCTAGTGGCCGGAACCGGACGGCTTCGGCGAAGCCGAGGTGTGCGGCTTGGACGAGGCCTTCGCCGAGGTGGAGGACGAGGCCGACGGCGCCGAGGACGTCGAGTCGCCCGCCGACGGAGTCGGTGTGCCGGAAGGCGCGGCGCAGCCGGGCTGGCGCTTGAGCGCCGCTCCCAGCTCTCCGGTCTGGAGCTTCTGCAGTGCGCTCGACGAGAGCGTCGAAAGCTGCTGGACCTGGTCGGAGATGCCTCGCAGGGACGCCGCGAAGCGAGCCTGGTCGGTGACCGAGAGACCCCTCACCGTCGCCTGCACCTTGGTGTACCCGCCGGCGGCCTGGTTCAGCTCACTGACCGCCTCCGCCTGGGTCTGTGCACCGTCGGTCGTCTGCGGCGCGCCCGCCGCCTGGACAGCCTGGGCGATCTGCTGGTTGCCGGCGGCCAGCTTGCCCAAGTCGGCGGAGAGTCGCGTCTGCAGCGCGGCCGGACTCTCACCCGAGATGATCTTCCCCGTGTCGTCCTGGGCCGCCTGTACTGCCTGGATCGGGGCAGCGACACCGCCGCACACGCTCTTGGCCCAGGAGTCCAACTGCGCCGTGCTGTCACTGCCGCTGCACGCGGCCGCGCCCAGCGCGACGACCACCGTCACCGCGGCCACAGTCGCCCCGCGGCCTCCGCGCCGACGCTCCATCGACCGATCCGTCCAGTTCACCGGGTCCCCTTCCCACGCTTCGAACCCAGCTTGGGAACCTACACGCTCGCCCCTTTCCGCCGCACAGTTGTCCCGATACCGTGCCGACCAGCCGGTACGTCCATCAGCATCTGTCATGAACCACCAGGAGGGCCGAATGCCCCGCGCTCACGTCAACGGACTCGAGCTCGAGTACGAGACCTTCGGAGACCCCGCGCGGCCGACGCTGCTCCTGATCATGGGCCTGGGCGCGCAGCTCACTGCGTGGGACGAGCGGCTCTGCCGCCAGCTCGCCGACCACGGTTTCCGCGTCGTCCGCTACGACAACCGCGACTCGGGCCTGTCCAGCCACCTGGACGACGGACCGCAGCCGGACCTGGGAGCCGTCCTTGGCGGAGACCCCGCCAGTGCGCCGTACCTGCTCGCGGATCTGGCCAGGGACGCCATCGGCCTGCTCGGCGCGCTGGGCGTCGACCGGGCCCACATCGTCGGGGCCTCGATGGGCGGGATGATCGCGCAGCAGTTGGCGATCGACAGTCCGGAGCGCGTGCTCAGCCTCTGCTCGATCATGTCCCGCCCGGGTGACCCGGAGAGCGGACTTTCCACACCGGACGCCACCCGAGTGCTGATGCGGCCTCGCGCCGACGGGCGCGAGGCCGCGATCGAGGCAGGCATGGTCGCGTCACGCGTGATCGGCTCGCCCGACTACCCGCGCGACGACGAGGAGTTGCGCGCCTACGTCGCCGCGTCGTACGACCGCAGCAGCCGCGCCGACGGGTTCGCCCGCCAGCTCACCGCCATCCTCGCCTCCCCGGATCGGACGCCGGGGCTCAAGGAGGTGGCGGTCCCGACGCTGGTCGTACACGGCGAGGCCGACCCGCTGGTGGACGTGAGCGGCGGTCACGCGACGGCCGCGGCCGTGCCGGGCGCCAAACTGCTGACGCTGCCCGGCATGGGCCACGACCTGCCGCGTGCGCTCTGGCCCCGGATCATTCCTGCGATCGCCACCAACGCCCATGCGGGCGGCGGCCGGCGAATGTCGGACGACCCCGTGACCTCCCCTCAGTGACCTGAGCCAGTGAGCTGAACCGGTGAGCTGAGCCAGGGACGGGCACGGGAACGCGGCGGAGGACGGGGACGGGATCGGCGGGGTTCAGCGGGTCGCCGAGGCCACCCCCTGTCCCTGCTCCGGGATCGTCGCGCCCGCTGCACTCGCCTCGGCCGCCGGCTCCGCCCCCACCGCGATGCCGCGACGCTTCGAGACCCAGACCGCGCCGACCACCACGGCCAGGCAGAGCACCGCGATGCCCACCCGCAACGGGGTGTTGGCGTGCGCGCCGAAACCGAGCTTGACGATCGCGGGGGCGATCAGCAGCGAGACCAGGTTCATGACCTTGAGCAGCGGGTTGATGGCCGGTCCCGCGGTGTCCTTGAACGGATCGCCGACGGTGTCGCCGATGACGGTCGCGGCGTGTGCCTCGCTGCCCTTGCCGCCGTGGTGGCCGTCCTCGACCAGCTTCTTGGCGTTGTCCCAGGCGCCGCCGGAGTTGGACAGGAAGACCGCCATCAGCGTGCCGGTGGCGATCGCGCCGGCCAGGTACGAGCCGAGTGGGCCGACGCCGAGCAGGAATCCCACGGCGATCGGTGCGAGGACGGCGAGCAGGCCGGGCGTGGCCAGTTCGCGCAGCGCGTCGCGGGTGCAGATGTCGACGACCCGCCCGTAGTCCGGGGTCTCGCTGCCGTCCATGATCCCGGGCTTGGTCCGGAACTGCTCGCGCACCTCGTAGACCACGGCGCCGGCCGAGCGGGAGACCGCGTTGATGGCCAGACCGGAGAACAGGAACACGACGGCCGCGCCGAGCAGCAGCCCGACCAGGTTGTTGGGCTGGGAGATGTCCAGGCTCAGACTCAACCCGTGGGCGGCGGAGCCGATCTGGGCCTCGGCGGTGCTGATGGCGTCCGTGAAGGAGCCGAACAGGGCCGTCGCGGCGAGGACGGCGGTGGCGATGGCGATGCCCTTGGTGATCGCCTTGGTGGTGTTGCCGACCGCGTCCAGTTCCGTCAGGACCTGGGCGCCTGCCCCGGTGACGTCACCCGACATCTCGGCGATGCCCTGGGCGTTGTCGGAGACGGGCCCGAACGTGTCCATCGCGACGATGACGCCGACGGTCGTCAGCAGCCCCGTACCGGCGAGCGCGACGGCGAAGAGCGACAGCATTAGCGAACCGCCGCCGAGCAGGAACACCCCGTAGACGGCCGCGCCGATCAGGACCGCCGAGTAGACCGCCGACTCCAGGCCGACGGAGATGCCGGAGAGGATGACGGTGGCCGCACCGGTGAGCGAGGTCTTTCCGATGTCCCGCACCGGGCGCCGGTTCGTCTCGGTGAAGTAGCCGGTCAGCTGCTGGATCGCGGCTGCCAGCACGATGCCGATCGCGACGGCGACGAGGGCGAAGACGCGCGGATTGCCGCTGTGCGAGGAGATCGCGGTGGAGACCCCCTTGAGGGCCGAGAAGCTGCCCGGCAGGAAGGCGAAGACGGCCACGGCGACCAGTGCCAGCGAGACGACCGCGGAGATGAAGAAACCGCGGTTGATCGCCGTCATGCCGGAGCGGTCGCCGCTGCGCGGCGAGACGGCGTAGATCCCGAGGACGGCGGTGACCACGCCGATCGCCGGCACCAGCAGCGGGAAGGCGAGACCGACGTCGCCGAAGGCGCTCACGCCCAGGATCAGCGCGGCGACGAGCGTGACGGCGTAGGACTCGAACAGGTCGGCGGCCATCCCGGCGCAGTCGCCGACGTTGTCGCCGACGTTGTCGGCGATGGTCGCGGCGTTGCGCGGATCGTCCTCGGGGATGCCCTGCTCGACCTTGCCGACCAGGTCGGCGCCGACGTCGGCGGCCTTCGTGAAGATCCCGCCGCCCACGCGCATGAACATCGCGAGCAGCGCGGCCCCGAAGCCGAAGCCCTCCAGCACCTTGGGGGCGTTCTCCTTGTAGATCAGGACGACGACCGAGGCCCCGAGCAGGCCGAGGCCGACGGTGAACATGCCGACGACGCCGCCGGTACGGAAGGCGATCCGCATGGCCCGGTGGGAGACCGCGCGGACGTCGGGGGCCTCGCCCTCCGCCCCCGCGACCGGCGTAGCGGCCCGTGCGGCGGCGGCCACGCGGACGTTGCTACGCACGGCGAGCCGCATGCCGACGTAGCCGGTCACGGCGGAGAAGGCCGCGCCGACCAGGAAGAAGAGGGAACGCCCGATCCGCTGCGACCAGCTGTCGGCGGGCAGCAGCAGGAGCAGGCACGGCACGAGCACGGCGAAGACGGAGAGAGTGCGGAACTGGCGCGCGAGGTAGGCGTTGGCGCCCTCCTGCACGGCGGCGGCGATCTGCTTCATGGTGTCCGTGCCCTGGTCCGCTGCCAGTACCTGACGGACCAGCAACCACGCGACACCAAGCGCGGCTACGGCGACGACGGCGACAATGACGACCACGACCCGGTCCGAACCGGTGAGCACGGCGGTCACCCCTGATGGAGCGCCGGAGAGGTAGAGCCCGGCCATTCGTCCTCCTTGACGTCTGGCTCGTGCGCCGGGCGGGTTCCCCGCGTCATGGGACCCGGGGAGGCGCGGACCGCTCGGCAGCGCGGGCAAGGTGGCAGGCGGCGATTGTAGGAATCGGGCGCATGATCAAAACAGGGTATGTGCGGCAATTGGTACAGGCGGCACGTGATGTGACGGAATATTCGATCGGGACGCCCGAGCGGCACGTCACTACCGGAGGCGGGTGGGATCCACCGTTGCCCTGCCGGACGTCATCGAGGGGGACGTCGCCTCGTCCCGCGGGAGGGGCAGAGGAGGGGCGGCGAGGGTGCGGCGGAGATGCGCGCAGCACGCGAGGCTCGCCGTCGGCGTGGGCGCCTGCGTGTGCACCTCCGCAGGTCGGCGGCGCACGCCGAATGGGCGCGTCGGATGCGCGCGTCAGAGCGCACGGCTGAAGCTCGCGTGAAGCGCACCGCGGGGTACGCCGAGAGTGGGCGGGCCGGGATGGCCGGGCCGCCCTGCTCCGTGTCCAATGTGCCGCGAGGCGGCGTCCGTCCGCCCCGCCACGTCGGGCGGGGCCGGATCGGGCTGGGGCCTGTCCGGCCCTAGTTCAGGTGCTCCGCCGGATCGGCGACCGGCCAGCTCATGCGGATCAGGCCGCCGTCCTCGTCATGGCCGATGACCAGGTCGTCGACCAGGCCGCTGATGACGGCCAGGCCCATGGTGTCGTCGTTGCCATGGTCGCCGTTGCCGTTCCCCTGGCCGTTGGCGCCCGCATGGGCGTTGGCGGCATGGGTGAGTGCGTCGGCGCCGCTGCTGTCGGCGTGCGAGGTGGCGGGCGTCGGCACGCCGTCGCCGACCTCGATCAGGAAGCGCTTCTCCTGCTGGACCAGCTTGACCCTGACCGGGTGCGAGACTCCGTTGCGCACGTGCAGGCCCACGGCCCGCGAGCATGCTTCGCCCACGGCGAGGCGGACCTCGTCGAGAACGGACTCGTCCACCCCGGCCTGTCGTGCGACCGCCGCGGCGACCAGCCGCGCCGTGCGCACGTGCGCCGGGAGCGCGCTGAAGCGCAGTTCGACGGTGGCCATATGCGTCCCCCTCGAAAGGTTCAAGTTTTCGGACCGGTCCCGGGAGCGGCGGTCGCGCGGATTTGCGGACCTGTTGTCCGCTCTACCGCGCCGACCGCTCCCGGGCGCACCACCGCTCAGTCGTTGGCGGCGACGGCCTCGTCCACGGAGCCGTGGATGGGGAACACCTTCGTCAGTCCGGTGATCCGGAAAATTTTGAGGATGCGCTCCTGGTTGCAGACCAGACGAAGCGAACCCTCATGGGCGCGTACCCGCTTGAGCCCGCCGACGAGCACGCCCAACCCGGTCGAGTCCAGGAAGTCCACACCTTCCATGTCCACGATCAGGTGGTAGTGACCCTCATTGACGAGCTCGACGAGCTGCTCGCGCAGCTTCGGGGCGGTGTACACATCGATCTCGCCCCCCACGTCGACGACCGTGCGGTCGCCGACGGAACGGGTCGACAGGGACAGGTCCACGGAACCTCCAGCACCTTGCCTTGCTTCCATGCCGATGGCGGGGCCCTGGCCCCGTTGCACGGCCGCGATGGCATTCAACCACTTATCGCGAGGCCAGCACGACGCCTTGGGGCGAATCTCCATCGCTGTGATGACAGACTTGAAGCTGATGACGCCGCACCCGGACCCGCCCGAGGCCGCTCTCGACCGCCTCGTGGGCACCCGGGGGCGGCAAGATCGGCTCACCCATACGGAGCACATTCCCGCCCGGCCCGCCCAGTATGCGGACTGGCCGACCGGCCTTCGGACAGAGGTGCTGGACGCGGTCGCCGCCGCCGGCATCGCCCGGCCGTGGTCGCACCAGGCCGAAGCCGCGAATCTGGCGATAAGCGGACAGAATGTGGTGATCGCCACAGGCACCGCCTCGGGCAAGTCGCTGGCGTACCTCGCCCCGGTGTTGAGCGCCCTGCTCGACGGCACCGAGGCCAAGAACGGACGTGGCGCCACCGGGCTCTACCTGGCCCCGACGAAGGCGCTCGCCGCCGACCAGTTGCGCAGGCTCGGCGAACTGCGCACCGCCGCGGGGCCCGACTCGCCGCTGTCGCGGATCCGCGCGGCCGGGTACGACGGCGATACTCCATTCGAGGAACGGGAGTGGGTTCGGCAGTACGCCTCGTACGTGCTGACCAACCCCGACATGCTGCACCGCGGCATCCTGCCCGGCCACGCGCGCTGGGCATCGTTCCTGCGCGCCCTGCGATTCGTCGTCATCGACGAGTGCCACAGCTACCGGGGGGTCTTCGGCTCGCATGTCGCACAGGTGCTGCGGCGGCTGCGGCGGCTGTGTGCCCGCTACGGCGCGAACCCCGTCTTCCTGCTGGCCTCGGCGACGGTGGCTGATCCGGGGCAGAGCGCGGCGCGGCTCACCGGGCTGCCGGTCGCGGAGGTGACCGAGGACGGCTCGCCGCGCGGCGCGACTGTCTTCGCGCTCTGGGAGCCGCCGCTGACCGAGCTGTCCGGCGAGCACGGCGCCCCGGTGCGTCGCTCGGCTACCGCCGAGGCGGCGGACCTGCTGACCGATCTGGTGCTGGACCGCACTCGCACTGTGGTCTTCGTCCGCTCGCGGCGCGGCGCGGAGCTGGTCTCCGTGATCGCCCAGGAGCGGCTGGCAGAGGCCGCCGGGCACGCGGCGGCGCGCAGGGTCGCGGCGTACCGGGGCGGCTACCTGCCCGAGGAGCGGCGCGCGCTGGAGCGTGCCCTGCACTCCGGAGCGCTGCTCGGCCTGGCCTCGACCAGCGCGCTGGAGCTCGGCGTCGACGTGGCCGGGCTGGACGCGGTGCTGCTGGCCGGCTACCCCGGCACCCGCGCATCGCTGTGGCAGCAGGCGGGCCGGGCAGGCCGGGAGGGACAGGGTGCGCTGGCCGTCCTGATCGCCCGCGACGACCCGCTGGACACCTACCTGGTGCACCACCCCGACTCGCTCTTCCGCCAGCCCGTGGAGTCGACGGTGCTGGACCCGGACAACCCGCACGTGCTCGCGCCCCATCTGTGCGCGGCCGCCGCGGAGCTACCCCTCACCGAGCCCGAGGACCTGGAGCTCTTCGGCCCTTCGGCGCCCTTGCTCCTGCCGCAGCTGGAGCGGCGCGGGATGCTGCGGCGGCGCGGGGACAAGACCTGGTTCTGGACTCGCAGAGAGCGCGCGGCGGACCTGGTGGACATCCGCGGCGAGGGCGGCACGCCGATCCGCGTCGTCGAGGCGGACACCGGACGGCTGCTCGGCACGGTCGACGCCGGCTCCGCGCACACCTCCGTCCACACGGGTGCGGTCCACCTGCACCAGGGCCGCACCTACCTGGTCCGCGAACTGGACCTGGAGGAGTCGGTGGCCCTGGTCGCCGAGGCCGACCCGTCCTACAGCACCGTCGCCCGCGACACGACTGCCATCACGGTGCTGGGAACGGACCGCGAGGTCGCCTGGGGGGAGGCGCGGCTGAGCTTCGGCTCGGTGGAAGTGACCAACCAGGTCGTCTCCTTCCTCAAGCGGCGGCTGCTCACCGGCGAGATCCTCGGCGAGACCAAACTGGACCTGCCGCCCCGCACCCTGCGGACCCGCGCGGTGTGGTGGTCGGTGACAGAGGATCAACTGGAGGACGCGGGCCTGCTCCCCGAGGAGCTGCCGGGCGCCGCGCACGCGGCTGAGCACGCCTCGATCGGCCTCCTCCCGCTCTTCGCGACCTGCGACCGCTGGGACATCGGCGGCGTCTCGGTGCCCCTGCACCCGGACACCGGCCTGCCCACGGTCTTCGTCTACGACGGCCACTCGGGCGGCGCCGGCTTCGCCGAACGCGGCTTCCAGCGCGCCCGCGAGTGGCTCTCCGCCACGCTGGAGGCGATCACCGCCTGCGAGTGCGAGCGCGGCTGCCCGTCCTGCATCCAGAGCCCGAAATGCGGCAACGGCAACGACCCCCTGGACAAGCCCGGTGCGATCCGCCTGCTGACCCTCCTGCTGGCAGGTGCCCCGGAAGCCGACGACGTGCCCGGAGGGCTCACATCGGGGCCGTGACCGGGCCGGCGCGGGATCGGGCTCGGGCCGGAGGAAGGCCGGGGACGAGGCCGCCCGGGGCGGGAACGGTGACTTCGACCTCGACGCTGTCCTCGGAGGCATCGGCGCGGATGATGCAGGCGCGAAGTGTGGCGCCCTGCGCAGAGGCGATGGACGCCGCGTGGGCGCAGGCCTCCCCCGGGTCGAGCAACAGCCGTCCCGCCGCCGCGAGTGCGGCGAGGTCGGCGGCCGACTCGGCCCGGTGCCGGGCCGCCACGGCGCCGGCGACTCCCAGCGCCGCCGTGGCCGCGAGCGTGACGAGCAGGAGCAGGCCGACGAGCCAGACCGTCGCCGACCCGGCGTCAGTTCGCTTCCGGTCGCCACTCATGGCCGGGCCCCGGGCTCGCCCGGTTCGCGCTCGGCCACTGCGGTGGCGGCGACCCGGACGGAGAGCAGACCGCCAGGCCCGCCACTGACCGCCGAGACCTCGGCCCGGACCAGGTCGCCGCCCGTGCTCACCGAGACCGAGGCCCCCGGCGGGGCCGCAGCCTGGCCGAGCGCGACGGCCTGCGGGTCACCCCGCGCGGCCGCTCGTGCGGCCTCACGCGCGGCGTCCACGCAGCGCACCTGGGCCGAACCGACCAGCACGGCCCACAACAGCAGCGCGGTGACCAGGACCAACGCGGGCAGTGCGACCGCCGCCTCGGCGGTCGCGTACCCGGCCTCGCGCTGGGCGCGCTCAGACGGCACCGAGGGCTCGCCTGATCAGGCCCTGAAGGGCCGAAGAGACGGCCCCGCTGGTGACCACCTTGTAAAGCAGCGCGGCGAAGCCGCAAGCCGCGACCGTACCGACGGCGTACTCGGCCGTCGTCATGCCCGCGTCCGGGGCCAAGCGTCGCAGCCGGCAGCGGACGACATGGGCGCCGTGCAGGATCCAGACCTGCGCCACGCAGAGAAGCAGCGAGAGCGTGGCCCGGGGACGCCGCAGGCAGAGCACCACGAAGCGGATGTGCCCCATCGGGGTGCTCGGGGGAGGGGTGCTCTTGGGCGGCGGCGTGCGGGTTGCGGACGTGGGCATGGGCATGGGGTTCCTCCATGTCTGGGGCAGGAATCAGGGCTGTGCAGGATTCAGGGCGGCCGGGCTCACGGCGGGGTGGGCTCAGCGCGGGGCAGGATTCAGGACGGGCCGGGCACAGGGCGGGCAGGGCTCAGCGCGGCCGGGCGCGGGGCTGGGCCGGGCACAGCGCGGGCCGGGCGCGGGGCTGGGCCGGGCACAGGGCGCGGCAGAGCACAGGGCGCGGCAGGATTCAGGCGGGGGCAGGAGAAGAGCTGGGGCAGGAGAAGGGCTGGGACGGGCGCGGGATGGCGAGCGCGGGCCGGTGGTTCAGGACGGGGTGAGCGAACGCGGCGCACGCCTCAGAGGCGGCCGAGGAAGCTCCCGGCGAGACCGGTGACCACAGGGACGACACCAACCAGGACGAAAGCCGGCAGGAAGCAGAGCCCGAGCGGCGCCGTGGCCAGGACTCCGGCGCGGCGAACGCGTGCCTGGGCCTCGCGTGCGGCCGACGCACGTTCAGCGTCGGCCAGGCGGGCCAGACCTGCCGCTGGGGGCGCCCCGCTGGCGGCAGCGCGGGCCAGGCAGCGGCCCAGCGGGGCCAGGGCGGGCTCGCTGCCGCCCAGGCGCTGCCAGCAGGCCTCCGGGTCCGCTCCTATCGAGAGCTCGACGGCGGCCGCGGCCAGGCGGCCGGCGATGGGTTCGGAGACCGCCGTGGCTACCGCTGCGAGGGCCGCGTCCGGCGGGCACCAGGAGGCCAGGCAGCCGGCCAGCAGATCTGCCGCCAAGGGGAGCTGGGACCGCAGCGCGGCCGCCGCCCGACGCCTCTCCTGCTCGACCCGGCCTGGCGGTGCAGGCAGGAACCGCAGCCCCAGCGCCGCGAGCATCACGCCGAGCACCCAGCCGGCCTGCCCACCCACCAGCGCCACGGCCCCCGCGCCGAGGACGACCGAGGCCAGCCGAGGCACCAGCCGGTCCCGCTCCGGACCGCGCGCCGCCCGGAGGACGGACGCCGAACCCGACACGGCTCCCGACGCGGATCCCGGCACGGCCCGCGCCCCGGCCGCCAGGCCGAACCCCCGGGCCCGTCGGCGGATCCAGCGCAGTCGTCGTCGCACCGTCAGACCGACCGCGAGCGCCGTGCCTCCGCTGAGCAGCGCGGCAGCCCAGACCAGCGTGCCGGTCACGTCACGCCCTCCGCCGTACGGGCGATCCTGGCCGTCCAGGCCAGGCCGGCGCACTCGAGCGCCGAGCCGAGCAGCAGGCAGACCAGCCCCGGCGTGGTGTGGAGCAGGACCCGCAGCGGGTCTGCTCCAAGAGCCGCGCCCAGGCCGAGCCCGAACAGCGGCAGGAGGGCGAGTAGGACTGCGGTGGAGCGGGGACCTGCCAACTCGGCGCGGACCGTGTCGCGCAGCGCCCGTTCCGCGCGCAGGCCTTCGGCCACGCGGTCGAGACCCGCGGCCAGGCCCGCCCCACTGGATGAGGTGACCCGCCAACAGGCGGCGGCTCCTGCCGCCCCCTCGGCCCCCGGCAGCTCCGCCAGCAGGGCCAGGGCCGCCTCGACGGACCCGCCGAGCCGCACCGCGGCAAGCAGGCCGGTCAAGTCGAGGGCGTCGCCGTGCGGGAGACCCTCGACGGCCATTTCGACCGCCTGATGCGGGGTCGCCCCGGTACGGAGCTCCCCGGCCAGCGCCGAGCAGAGCTCCACCACGGCGGTCCGGCGGCGCTCCCGCTCCCGGGCCGCGCGCCGACGGCGCCGCAGGCGCAGCACCGGCCATACGGCCGCCGCGCCGACCAGCCCCGGCACCGGGGAGTCGGTCAGCCAGGCCGCCGCCGCGCCGAGCGGCACCAGGCCCAGCTCGACAGGAACCCTCGTCCGGAGCCGACGAGTGCGCTGCAGCCAGGGCCCGGCAGACCGGGCCGGTGCTCCTGGGTAGAGCTGCCGTTGTCGGCGCACCGCCTCGTCGCGGCGGGCCAGCCACCACGCTCCCCATCCGAGCAGGCACATCACGGCACCTGCCATGGTCGCGTGCAGCAGTGGCCAGGACAGCCCGAACGGCCTGGCCGGGACGAGCAGCCTGGGAGGAGCGGGCAGTTCGGGACGGCTGAGAAGCCCCCGGAGACCGACCGGCATCGGCCCCGCCCTCACTGCGCCTTGCCCCACGGCGCCCGCAGCCCGCCGCAGCGCTCGGCCAGGCGCGACCAGCCGGGGCCCGGCTCCTGCCCTCCCGCAGGCGGGAACCTGACGGCAGGGACGGCGGTCACCAGACCGCCGTCGCCGCGTTCCAGGACACAGACCTCGGCCACTCGCCGCTGACCTCCCGGTCCTCGGACAAGGTGGACCACGGCGTCCAACGCGGAGCCCAGCTGGCTGTGCAGGGCGTCCCTGCCGAGCCCGGCCGTAGCCGCGAGGGCCTCCAGCCGGGCGGGGACGTCGGCGGCGGTGTTCGCGTGGACCGTGCCGCAGCCGCCCTCGTGACCGGTGTTCAGGGATGCCAGCAGCTCCAGGACTTCTTCGCCGCGCACCTCGCCGACGACGAGTCGGTCGGGGCGCATCCGGAGCGCCTGACGGACCAGTTCGCGCAGGGCCACCCCGCCGGCGCCCTCCTGGTTCGGAGGACGGCCCTCGAGGCGGACCACGTGCGGGTGGTCTGGCACCAGCTCCGCCGAATCCTCGACCACGACCAGGCGCTCGTGCGCGGGGACCAGGCCGAGCAGGGCCGCCAGCAGGGTGGTCTTTCCCGTGCCGGTGCCGCCCGAGACCAGGAACGCCACCCGGGCGCGGACCAGCGCGTGGAGCAGGGCCGCGCCCCAGGCGGTCAGCGAGCCCGCAGCCGTCAGCTCCTCCAGCGTGAACGGACGCGGGCGGCTGACGCGGAGCGAGATCAGCGTGCAGCCGACGGCGACAGGGGGCAGCACCGCGTGCAGGCGAACCCCCTGCGGCAGCCGGGCGTCGGCCCAGGGCCGGGCGTCGTCGAGCCGACGGCCCGCCGTGTGGGCGAGGCGTTGCGCCAGCCGTCGCACCGCGGACTCGTCCGCGAAGCGCACCTCACGGGCACGTTGAAGGCCGTGACCGCGATCGACCCACACGTCGCGTGGGCCGTTGACGAGGACGTCGCTCACCTCAGGATCGGTCAGGAGCCGGTCCAGCGGACCGGCGCCCACCATCTCGGCGCGCAGCTCCCGGACGATCTCCAGCACCTCGGTGTCCCCGTAGGGGCGGCCCTGGGCCCGGAGGGCGGCCGCGACGTCGGTGATCGTCGGCTCGGCGCCGGCCTCGGCGAGCCGTAGCCTGACGGCGTCGAGGAGGGCCACCGAGACTGCCCCCGAGCTACCGGCGCCTGCGGAGCGACCGGTGGCCGGGTGGGTGACGCGGTTGACGCCCGTGCCGCAGGCCGCGCTCGTGCTCCTGGTCATGCTGCTACTCCCCCGCCGTCGGTCAGCCCGGCACCTGCCAGAGCCTCGGTCAGAAACGCTGTGCAGAACCGGCCGAGCGGCCCCTTGGGCCGAGCGCCCGGTGGACGTCCGCACTCCAGATCGGCAGCCAGCCCCGGTTCGGCGGCGAGCTCCCCGGCCAGCGGCAGGCGCAGCCCGCGAGCCACCTCCTCCCCCGTCATGCCGCTCGGCGACGGACCGCGGACCACCGCGCGCAGATCGCCGAGCCGCAGGGCGACCCCGGCCGCGACCCTGCTGGAGGCGGTCATCGCCCGCAGCTCAGCGGGAACCACGAGCAGGCCGAGATCCGCCTGCTCCAGCGCCTCGGCCGCGGCCTCGTCGATCCGACGTGGCAGATCGAGCACCACCACGCCGCCGCGCCGCCGGGCGGCACCGAGCACCGTCCGCACGGCCTCGACCGGGATGGTCAGTGTGTCGCCGCGATCCCAGCTGAGCGCGGAGAGGCGGTGCAGCCGGGGCAGCGCGTGCTCCAGCTCGACGGCGTTGACCCGACCGCGGGAGCCGGCCAGATCGGGCCAGCGCAGGCCCGCGGTCTCCTCCCCGCCGAGCAGCACGTCCAGGCCGCCGCCGAGCGGATCGACGTCGATCAGCAGGGTCCGATGACCGTCCCTGGCGGCGGTGACGGCGAGGGCGCAGGCGAGCGTCGACGCCCCCGCGCCGCCACGCCCACCCAGCACCGCCACGGTCAGCGCCGGGTGACCGACCCCCTCGGCGGCGTCGGCGACGCGGTCGAGCAGCCAGGCCTCGCTGTCGGGCAGGAAGACGACGTGCTCGGCGCCGATGGTGACGGCCTTCTGCCAGATCTCGCTGTCGTCGAGATCCGACCCCACCAGCAGGACGCCGGCCCTGCGGGCGAGTGTCGACATCCGTTCGGCGACATCGACGCCGACGATCACGAGCGGGGCAAGGTCCCAGGCCTGCCGCGGCGGCGGCGCTCCGCAGACGACCTGCGGCGTGGCGCCTGCGGCAGCGCAGAGCTTCAGCAGCGCCTCGATCAGCTCGTCGTTCTCGGTGACGATCAGCGGACCGGACCGGCCGATTCCGAAGCCGGCGGCGTCGGTGGGCGGATCGGCGGGTGGTCCGCCGGGTGGAAGGTTGGGCGGGAAGTTGGGCGGGAGGTCGGGTGGACCAGTGGGTGGATCGACGGGCGGGCGTGCGGCCATGACGGCTCCCCCTCGCGAAGTGCTGGACCCCTCACGGAGTGCTGGACGCGCCCTGTGCGGCGCGGAAACAACAGTGCGCGGAATTCGCAAGAGGCGTGTGGTCCGGGGGGAAATCTGTGGACAACCGAGGGGGTGTGGAAAACTCCGCCACACGCGGGAGTGCATTATGTGTCAAGAAGTTGACGCATCGCCGGAACGAAGTGCAGGAACCCACTCAGCAGTGAGTCGCGCGTAGAACTGATCGAAAATCGCTGCCGCAACTCTTCTGAGGGGAGTTCTTCCGGAAATCACACCACGGAGACCTGCCGCCACCCGGCCCAGGACGTGCGACGACCCCCGCCGGGGGGGAGAGCGGGGGTCGTCCTCCACAGCCCGACTCGGGGGGGGAGGAGTCGAGCTGGGTTAGCACGGTCGCGAACGATCCGTGACTTCCATGGTGTACCCGAAGCCCTTCTCAAGCAAACCCACGCGCCGGGCCTTGAGCCGAATGGTTGGCACTTATCCTCGACCTCGTGGATAACCACTCGCAGCCCCGCCCCGCCCGTCAGGCCGCCTTCTTCGACCTGGACAAGACGGTGATCGCCAAGTCCAGCGCGCTCGCGTTCAGCGGCCCGCTCTATCGTGGCGGACTGATCAACCGCCGCGCGGTGCTGAAGAGCGCCTACGCCCAGTTCGTCTTCCTCGCCGGCGGCGCCGACCACGACCAGATGGAGAAGATGCGGGCGTACCTCTCCTCGCTCGCGCGCGGCTGGAACGTGGCCCAGGTCCGCGAGATCGTCGCCGAGACGCTCCACGATCTGATCGATCCACTGATCTACGACGAGGCCGCCTCGTTGATCGAGGAGCACCACGCAGCCGGCCGCGACGTCGTGATCGTCAGCAGCTCCGGCTCCGAACTCGTCGAGCCGATCGGCGAGATGCTCGGCGCCGACCACGTCATCGCCACCCGGATGGCGGAAGCGGACGGCCGCTACACCGGCGAGATCGACTTCTACGCCTACGCGGCCAACAAGGCGGTCGCGATCCGGCGGCTGGCCGCCGTCGAGGGTTACGACCTCTCGCGCAGCTACGCCTACAGCGACTCGGCGACCGACCTTCCGCTGCTGGAGGCCGTCGGGCACCCCTACGCGGTCAACCCCGACCGCGCGCTGCGCCGCGAGGCGGCGGCGCGGGAGTGGCCGGTGCTGGTCTTCACCCGCCCCGTGCAGCTGCGCGAGCGGAGCGGCTCGCTCGCGGTGACCAGCCGCCCGGTGCTCGCCGCGGCGGCCTTCGGCGCGGCGGTCACGGCGGCCGGGCTGGTCTGGTACGCGGCGCGGCGCTCCACGCGGCCCGGCTCGGGCCCGGCCTGACCCGCGAGGTCCCAGCGCCGCAGGGCGCCGTTGATCTGACACTCCGATGGTCCGGAGACGCGGTGGACCGGTGGACCGGTGGACCGGCGACATGGGGGCCCAGTGCCCCGGCAAGCCTGGGCGAAAGGTAAAGAACTGCGCCCCCGGGTTCCGCTTCGTTGTGATCCGCGCTACAAAGGAGGTACGGCCCGCGAGACCAGATGGAACACCTCGGACGGCAATGTCGGAAGGTTCCGTCGAGCGTCAGGCCACACGGACCGCGCACAGCCTCCGGGCACCCACGTGCAGCCGACCCGCGATCTGGGCCGCCGCACCCGGCGAACGGGCAGAGATCCCCGCCGGATGGGCAAATAGTGGCGTACGCATGGTCACTCGGACCCTGTGCCAGCGGCGGCATCCATGGATGCCGCCGCAACCCTTTCCCAGCCCCTGTGCGGATGTCCTGGGACCGGCCCTCGGGCTTCGGCTCTCAGGCCATTCCGCGTTGCATGGCCTCGCAGACCGCGGTGCTCTCGCGGACGCCGAGGCGCGTCGCCTGCGCGCAGTGCGAAATCCACGCGGCCATGCCGGCGGCGGTCCCGGAGGCGTAGCCGGTGAGCGCGGCGCGGTAGGCGTCGGTGCCCAGTTCGGCCAGGCCGACCTCCATCGGGCAGATCGCCTTCGGGTCCAGCCCCTCCGCGATCAGCACGATCCGCGTCGCGGCCCGCGCGACCAGGCCGTTCGCGCTGGTGAATGGCCGCAGTGTGAGCAGCTCGCCATGCACCACGGCGGCGACCACGAGGGCCGGTGCCGTTCGCTCGTTCGGGTGCTTCGTGCCGCCGCGGCTGGCCAACAGCTGCGCCAGGGTGTCCAATCGTGCCGACACCTCGGCAGCTGCGGGAGCCGGGGGCAACGCGAGGTCGGCGGGGAGCTCCGTCTCGACCTTCTCCGTGGCGGTCACCTGGTGCCGGAACAGCTCCTCCACGGGCTCGCCGGCTTGCCGAGGCCGCCCCACTGCCGGGCCGTCCGCGTCGCCGACGGCCAGCAGGTGTAGCCGGGCCAGCACCTGCAGCGGCGAATGACGCCAGGTGCCGAGCAGCTGTCCGCTCTCGACGCCCAGACGAAGCGCACCACCGATGGTCCGGGCCTCGACGTCCCGGCCGAAGTCGGTACGACGGCGCACCTCCTCCAGCGGCCAGTCCGCGCCATCGAGCGCGGCCGATGCCCTGGCTCCGCGCAATGCGGCTTCGGAGGTGACCTCGTCGGCGCGGCGTCGCATGACCCGGTGGCCATAGAGGCGGTCGACGGCCCGGCGCGTCTCGGCGACGGCCTCGGCGACGCCGGGGAGCTCGCCCAGCGGCGCCAGCGGGTCGGCCGGTCCGGACGTCGGGCCGGACGGGGATGAAGGAGTGCTCGTGCTCACCGGAATGACATTACGGAACGCACGGGGCCGGGGAGCGCGCGCGGCGACGTGGGGTGCGTCACCCGAAAGAGTCAAGGATCTGTGAAAGCGGATCTCCAGGCCGCTACGCATGGCTACGATGACCACTATCGGTGACGATAACGGTTCCCAATAAGCCCTCCCGTCTCACGGGTCCCCGTCCGGAGCACTCCATGAAGATCGCCTTTGTCGGCAAGGGCGGCAGTGGCAAGACCACGCTGTCCTCCCTGTTCATCCGACACCTCGCCACCGCCGGGAGCCCGGTGATCGCGGTGGATGCCGATGTCAACCAGCACCTCGGCGCGGCCCTCGGGCTGAGCGAGGACCAGTGCGCGGCACTGCCCTCCCTCGGCGCCCAGCTCCCGGCCATCAAGGAGTACCTGCGCGGGGAGAACCCCCGGATCGCCGACGCGGCGTCAATGATCAAGACGACTCCGCCCGGACGCGGTTCCCGGCTGCTGCGGATCGTCGAGGAGAACCCGGTCTATCAGCTCTGCGCCCGCCCGGTCACCGTGGACGGCGCATCCCTCCGGCTGATGGCCACTGGCGCCTTCACCGAGGAGGACCTCGGGGTCTCCTGCTACCACTCCAAGGTCGGGGCGGTGGAACTCTGCCTCAACCACCTGATCGACGGCCCCGGCGAGTACTGGGTCACGGACATGACGGCCGGCGCGGACTCCTTCGCCTCCGGGCTGTTCACCCGCTTCGACCAGACCTTCCTGGTCTGCGAGCCGACCCGGAAGGGCGTGTCGGTCTACCGGCAGTACCGGGACTACGCGGCGGACTACGACGTCCGGCTGCACGTCGTCGGCAACAAGATCCAGCACGAGGACGATCTGGCCTTCCTCCGTGAGGAGTTGGGCGACGCGCTGCTCGCGGGCTTCGGGCAGTCGGCCTGGGTACGCCGGACGGAGCAGGGGCGCTCCCCGGCCTTCGCCGAGCTGGAGCCGGCCAACGCCGCCGTCCTGCAGGCCATGCAGGCGACCGCGGACGCCGCCCACGCGCAGCGCGATTGGGCCCGCTACACGGCCCAGCTGGTCGCCTTCCACCTTCGCAACGCCGAGAGTTGGGGCAACGCCAAGACCGGCGTCGACCTCGCGGCCCAGGTCGACCCGGGGTTCCTCCTCGGCGAGGACCTGCTGCCGCTCCCCGAGCCGCTCGGGGTCTGACCAGGAGGAACTCCTGACTCGCACGGGTGAACTTGGGCAGCTGGAACTGCCCAGACGGTAAAGGGCTCATTACTCTTCATTTACCGATTCTTGGCTCACCCGTGGCACACCCGCCGCGCCGTCCTACCCCACAGGAGACGCGACCCATGCACAGCACGCCGAGCACCGAGACCAGCCCGCTGTCCCCTCAGCACTCGCCGCCGTCCCCGCCGTCGTCGCCGGACGCCCTCACGGGCGTCCGGGACTTCCAGCGGCACACCGCGCCGCTGCTCCGTCCCGAGCTGGCGCGGCTGGCCCGGGAGGGGCAGTCGCCGGATCAGCTCTTCATCACCTGCGCCGACTCGCGCATGGTGCCCAACGTGATCACCAGCAGCGGCCCGGGTGAGTTGTTCACCGTGCGCAACATCGGCAACCTCGTCCCGCCCGCTGCCGACGACAGCGTCTTCGCCGCCGTCGAGTATGCGGTGGACGTGCTGAACGTCCGCTCGATCACCGTTTGCGGGCACTCCGGCTGCGGCGCCATGCAGTCGCTGCTCCACGGCGCACACCGCCGCGACGGGCGGGCCGGCACACCGCTGACCCGTTGGCTCCGCCACGGCCAGGACTCCCTGCACCGGGTACGCCACACGCCCGCCCGCTTCCATGGCCGGCCGCCGTCCACCGACCCGCTGGAGCGGCTCTGCCTGACCAACGTCGTCCAGCAGTTGGACAACCTGCGGGCCCACCCGAGCGTCGCCCGCAGGACTGACGCCGGGGCGATCCAATTGACCGGTCTCTACTTCGAACTCACGACGGCCCAGAGCTACGTGTGGTCGACGGGCAGCCGGGCCTTCGTGCCGGTGCGACCGCAGGTGGGGACGGCGGCCTGAGCCGGAGCGCGGCGCAAATCCCTCAAAGGTCTACACCAATTTAGGCCAGGGCCTTGTCAGCACCCCCATTGACCTGGTGAGCTGTCACACGAAACCGGGATGAATTCGATGAGGAGTGTTGCGTTGAGCAGCAATGAGAGCCTGGCGAACCTGCTGAAGGAGGAGCGGCGGTTCGCCCCGCCCGCAGCGCTCGCCGCAGCCGCGAACGTCACCGCCGAGGCGTACGCCGAG
Source organism: Streptacidiphilus sp. MAP12-20 (assembly GCF_041262525.1). Taxonomy (NCBI): domain Bacteria; kingdom Bacillati; phylum Actinomycetota; class Actinomycetes; order Kitasatosporales; family Streptomycetaceae; genus Streptacidiphilus; species Streptacidiphilus sp. MAP12-20. The sequence continues at coordinate 80,655 of NZ_JBGCCK010000025.1, read as the reverse complement.
GCCAAGGCTGACCGCCTCGCGTTCTGGGCCGAGCAGGCCCGGCGCCTGAGCTGGGCCAAGCAGCCCACCGAGACGCTGGACTGGTCCAACCCGCCCTTCGCCAAGTGGTTCGCCGACGGCGAGATCAACGTCGCCTACAACTGCGTGGACCGCCACGTCGAGGCGGGCCTGGGCGACCGGGTCGCGATCCTCTTCGAGGGCGAGCCCGGCGACTCCCGCGCGATCACCTACGCCGAGCTCAAGGACGAGGTCTCCAAGGCCGCCAACGCCCTGCTCGAGCTCGGCGTCGCCAAGGGCGACCGGGTCGCGATCTACCTGCCGATGATCCCCGAGGCCGTGGTCGCGATGCTGGCCTGCGCCCGGATCGGCGCGCCGCACTCGGTGGTCTTCGGCGGCTTCTCCGCCGAAGCGGTGGCTTCCCGGGTCCAGGACGCGGACGCCAAGCTGGTCATCACGGCCGACGGCGGCTACCGCCGCGGCAAGGCGACCGCCCTCAAGCCCGCCATCGACGAGGCGCTTCAGCAGTGCCCGCAGGTCGAGCACGTGCTGGTGGTCCGCCGCACCGGCCAGGAGACGGCCTGGACCGAGGGTCGCGACGTGTGGTGGGACGAGATCACGGCGCGTCAGTCCACGGAGCACACCCCCGAGGCGCACGAGGCCGAGCACCCGCTCTTCATCCTCTACACCTCCGGCACCACGGGTAAGCCGAAGGGCATCCTGCACACCACGGGCGGCTACCTGACCCAGGCCAGCTTCACCCACAACGCCGTCTTCGACCTCAAGCCGGAGACCGACGTCTACTGGTGCACCGCCGACATCGGCTGGGTCACCGGCCACTCCTACATCGTCTACGGGCCGCTCTCCAACGGCGCCACGCAGGTCATGTACGAGGGCACCCCGGACACCCCGCACCAGGGCCGCTTCTGGGAGATCGTGCAGAAGTACGGCGTCACCATCCTGTACACCGCCCCCACCGCGATCCGCACCTTCATGAAGTGGGGCGACGACATCCCGGCGAAGTTCGACCTGTCCTCGCTGCGGGTGCTGGGCAGCGTCGGCGAGCCGATCAACCCCGAGGCGTGGGTCTGGTACCGCGAGCACATCGGCGGCGGCCGCACCCCGATCGTGGACACCTGGTGGCAGACCGAGACCGGCGCCATCATGATCAGCCCGCTGCCCGGCGTCACCGAGACCAAGCCGGGCTCCGCGCAGGTGGCCCTGCCCGGCATCGCGGCCACCGTGGTCGACGACGAGGCGAACGAGGTGCCCAACGGCTCCGGCGGCTACCTGGTGCTGACCGAGCCGTGGCCGTCGATGCTGCGCACCATCTGGGGCGACGACCAGCGCTACATCGACACCTACTGGTCCCGCTTCGAGGGCCGGTACTTCGCCGGCGACGGGGCCAAGAAGGACGACGACGGCGACATCTGGCTGCTGGGCCGGGTCGACGACGTCATGCTGGTCTCCGGCCACAACATCTCGACCACCGAGGTCGAGTCGGCGCTGGTCTCGCACCCGCAGGTCGCCGAGGCCGCCGTCGTCGGCGCCACCGACGCCACCACCGGCCAGGCCATCGTCGCCTTCGTCATCCTGCGCGGTACGGCGACCGACAGCGACGAGCTGACGGCCGAGCTTCGCGCCCACGTCGCCAAGGTGCTCGGCCCGATCGCCAAGCCCAAGCGGATCCTGACGGTCAGCGAGTTGCCCAAGACCCGCTCCGGCAAGATCATGCGTCGCCTGCTTCGCGACGTGGCCGAGAATCGCGCCGTCGGCGACGTCACCACTCTGGCGGACTCCTCCGTCATGGACCTGATCCAGAGCAAGCTCCCCTCCGCCGCCAGCGAGGACTGAGCCGCAACGCGCCGATCGGCCCGGACCGCGGCCCGTTCCTCCGCCACTCCTCGGCGAGGGACGGGCCGCGCTTCCGTCGTATTTCCGTAGCATGTGACAAAGCGGATGAATGCGACAGAAGCGAGGTACCCACGAGTGAGCAGCGCCCCGACGCCGCCGCCGCGCCGCCAGTTCCTGGCCCGGCTGCCCCTGCCGGAACGCGCGTTCCTCGCTGATGCCCTGCGGGCGGAGACCGTCGGCGGCATCCTGCTGCTGACCGCCGCCGTCGTGGCACTCGTCTGGGCGAACGCCTGGCCGCACGCCTACGAGACGGTCAGCGAGTACACCATCGGGCCCAGCAAGCCGTTCCACCTGGACCTGCCGCTGGAGGCCTGGGCCCAGGACGGCCTGCTCGCGGTCTTCTTCTTCGTCGCCGGCATCGAGCTCAAGCGCGAACTGGTGGTAGGTGAGCTGCGCGACCCGCGCGCGGCCGCGCTGCCGGTCGTCGCCGCCGTCTGCGGTGTGGCGCTGCCAGCGATCATCTACGCCCTCGTCAACAGTGCACAGGGCGGCCACCCGAGCGGCTGGGCGATCCCCACGGCCACCGACATCGCCTTCGCGCTGGGCGTACTCGCCGTCGTCGGCTCGCACCTCCCGTCCGCGCTGCGCGCCTTCCTGCTCACGCTCGCCGTGGTCGACGACCTGATCGCGATCCTGATCATCGCGATCTTCTACAGCTCGGGCGTCAAGCTCTGGGCCCTCGGGCTCTCCCTCCTCGGCCTGGTGCTCTTCTACTTCCTGCACCGGGCCCGGGTGCACGGCTGGTACATCTACGTGCCGCTGGCGGTGGTGATCTGGGCGCTGATGCACGAGGGCGGAGTCCACGCGACCGTGGCCGGCGTGGCGATGGGTCTGATGCTGCGTGTCACCAAGGACCCGGGCGAGGAACACTCCCCCGGCGAGCACATCGAGCACCTGGTGCGCCCCTTCTCGGCCGGTTTCTGCGTCCCGGTCTTCGCACTGTTCGCAGCCGGGGTCTCGATCAGCGCGCACTCGATCGGGCAGGTCTTCACCGAGGCCGCTCCGCTCGGCGTGGTACTCGGTCTGGTGCTGGGCAAGAGCGTCGGCGTCTTCGGCGGCACCTGGCTGGCGGCCCGGTTCACGAAGGCGGAGCTCAACCCCGAGCTGGAGTGGGCCGACCTCTTCTCGATCGCGGTCCTCTCCGGCATCGGCTTCACCGTCTCGCTGCTCATCGCCGAGCTCGCCTTCAAGGACGGTCCGGAGCTGATCGCGCGGAGCAAGGCGGCCGTCCTGGTCGGCTCGCTGCTCTGCGCCGTGGCGGCCGCCGTACTGCTCCGCCTGCGCAACCGGAAGTACCAGCGTCTCTGCGACGAAGAGGACGCCGAGACGGCGTAGTGTCCGGTGGTGACGTACCGTCGAGTAGCGGCATGATCTGATAGAGCAACAGCCAGCACGTCACAGGATGAGGAGACGCGAGATGGTCGCTCCCGAGACCGGGACCGAGCGTACGGTGGGTCAGCTGTTCGCCTCCGCGACCGCCGACCTTTCGGCGCTGGTGCACGACGAGATCGCGCTGGCCAAGCAGGAGATCAAGAAGGATGTGACCCGCGGCGCGATGGGCGGCACAGCCGGTGCCGTGGCCGCCGTGATCGCACTCGCCTCCATCCCGATGTTCAGCTTCGCCGCCGCCTACGGTCTGCACGCCACCGGTCTCGGCCTGGCCTGGTGCTTCCTGATCGTGGGAGGCGCCTTCGTCCTCATCGCCGCCCTCGCGGCACTGCTAGCGGTGCGCTTCTTCAAGAAGCTCTCCCCGCCGGAGCGGACCATCGCCTCGACCAAGGCGACGGTCGACGTCCTCAAGACCGCGAAGCCGCACCCGGCGCCGATCACCACGACCGACGGGCACAAGGTACTCACCCGCTAGACGCTGCGCCGTCGAGGGCCGCGGGTGTGACACTCTCTCCCCATGGCCTTCGATCCCGCCACCTCCAGCAGTGACACCTTCGATCCCCGGATCGAGGGCCCCTGGACGCACCGTGACGTCGCCGCCAACGGCGCGCGCTTCCACATCGCCGAGCTGGGCGAGGGCCCGCTGGTGCTGCTGGTCCACGGCTGGCCGCAGTTCTGGTGGACCTGGCGGCACCAGCTGACCGCGCTCGCCGGCGCCGGCTACCGCGCGGTCGCGGCCGACCTGCGCGGGGTCGGGGGCAGTGACCGCACCCCCCGTGGCTACGACCCGTCGAACATGGCGCTCGACCTCACCGGCGTGATCCGGTCCCTGGGCGCGCATGACGCGACCGTGGTGGGTAACGACTGGGGCGGCTTCCTGGCCTGGACGGCGGCGGCCATGCGCCCTGCTCTCGTCCGGCGGCTGGTGGTGGTCTCCAGCGCGCATCCGCGCCGTTTCCGGCGCTCCCTGCTGACCGACCGGCGGCAGATCCTCGCCGCCGACCACCTGCTGGGCTTCCAGCGCCCGTGGGTGCCGGAGCGGCAGCTGACGGCGGACGACTCGGCCCTGGTCGCCGAGTACCTGCGGGCCTGGACCGCCCCGCAGCACCAGCCGGGCGAGGACGAACTGCTGACCTACCGTCAGGCGATGCAGCTCTCCAACACCCGGCACTGCTCGATCGAGCCCTACCGCTGGCTGATGCGGTCCATGGGCCGCCCCGACGGCCTGCAGTTCTCCCGCCGCATGAACCGGACGCTGCACGTTCCGACCCTGCACGTGCACGGCGCGGAGGACCCGGTGCTGCTGGCCGACACGGCGGCGGGATCCGGCGACTACGTGGACGCCCCGTACGCCTGGCGGGTACTGGAGGGTGTCGGTCACTATCCGCAGGAGGAAGTGCCCGACGCCTTCTCCGGCCTGCTGCTGGACTGGCTCAAGGACCCGGCCGCAGCCGGCTGACCCGGCCGCGGGACCCTGACCGAGCCCGGTGCGACGGTCAGTCAGTAGGCAAATACGCCACGCGCATAGGCCAATTGGAACCTTTGCTCGGGATTACCGACGCGCCTGCGCGGGCACGTTTGCTGTATGAGCTGGATGCACGACCGCGCCCTCGCGCCCCGAAACCGTCGCCGCTCGCAGCAGACCCCAGCGGTGACCAGCTCCCCAGGCTTTCCCTCCGGAGCCGCCCCCGAAGAGGTGACCGCCGGCTTGGCCGTCGGGCTGCTGGAGCCCGTGAGCCACGTCGGCATCCCACGTATCCTCGGCCGTCGGGCCCGCTGGGTCACCTCCCGGCTGCGCCAGCGCTGACCAGCGCGGCGCCGGCGTCGTCCGCTACAGCGAGTGCGGCGCGAGCGCGGTGAACCAGAGCAGCGCGATCGTGCCGACGCCCATCAGCGGAACGAGTATCTCGGTCTCGAGCTTGTTGCCACTGCTCTTGATGATCTCGATCTCGTAGCGGGTCTTGATCGGCCAGAGCCAGGGCGCGCCCATCTTGGTGATGGAATCGCCCAGCAGGTGCGCCACGCAGCCGAGGCCGACCGCATAGGGCAGCCAACCCGGCGCCGAGGGAATGAACTTGGCAATGACGCCGGTGCCGATCGCCGCCATGGCCACGACCGTGCCCCAGGCGTTGAAGCCGTGACCCGGCGGGCACAGGTTGAGCGCCCGCACGGCCATCGCCAGCAGGAAGAACGTCATGCCCAGCGTGAAGCCGCGCCCGATGTAGCTGACGCCTGCCCAGGTGCCCGCCGTCATCAGCGCGACGAAGAAGAGGGAGTGCGTCGCGTGCCGGTGGCCGCCGGAGATCCAGGCGACGAAACGGCACAGCAGCTTGCTGACCGGGCCGAGGAAGTTGGCGATGGTGCCGTCGTGGTGGTCCAGATCCGGCAGCAGGGCCGCGCCCGCACAGAGCACCGTGCCCATCAGGATCTCCTGCGGCTTCAGGTGAGCGTGCATCACCAGCGGAGGCAGATAGGGCGAGGTGGCCGCGAAGAGCAGTGCCCCGCTCACCGCGTGCGAGTGGCCCATCATGACTGGTCGTCCTCCCGGTATGTGACGTGTTCTCACGCTCGGGCCCGACCGTACCAGGAAGATCGGACAGGCCGGGAGGCGGCTGCGCCCAGTCGTCGGGGGCCTACAGCGCGCAGGACTGCGTGTTCACTCCGGAGGTCAGGCTCGCGCCCTGCTGCGCGTCCGCGCGCACCTCGTCGACCGTCAGCGCGTAGCCGGTCTGCGAGTCGTCCAGCGACTTCGCGAAGACCACGCCGTAGACCTCGCCGTCGGAGGTCAGCAGCGGACCACCCGAGTTGCCCTGGCGAACGGTCGAGCGAATCGAGTAGACGTCACGGCTGACCGTGCCCCGGTGGTAGATGTCGGGGCCGTTGGCCTGGATCCGGCCTCGCACCCGGGCGGCCTGGACGTTGAAGGGACCGTTCTCCGGGAAGCCGGCGACGATGGCGTCGGCGCCGGTGCGGGCGCTCCCTGCGAAGGAGAGCGCCGGCGCGGGCAGTGAAGGCACGTCGAGCACCGCGATGTCACGCTGCCAGTCGTAGAGCACGACCCGCGCCTCGTAGGTCCGGCCGCCGAATCGCACCGTGGGCGTGGTGACTCCGCCGACGACGTGGGCGTTGGTCATCACCCGCTGCGGGGAGTACACAAAGCCGGTGCCCTCGATCACCTTGCTGCAGGAGGGCGCGGTGCCGATGACCTTCACGATGCTCTGCCGGGCCGTGCGCACGGCGGCGCTGTTGACCAGCGCCGGGTCGGGAGCCGGCACGTCGGTGATGGGCTCGCTCTGGAACGGGTCGAAGACCTGCGGGAAGCCGTTGCGGGCCAGGGTGGAGGTGAAATCGGAGAACCAGGTCGGCGCATCGCCGGGCAACGCGTCCTGCACACTGCTCAGCACCTCGGAACTGCGGACCTGGTGCGCGACGGTCGGGAGCGAGGTGCCGGCCAGGGCGGAGCCTATGAGCCACGCCACCAGCAGCATCGCCATGACGTTCACCAGCGCGCCACCGACCGCGTCCGGCACGCGGGCGCGGCTGCGTCCGATGCGGCCGCGGAGCTTCCAGCCCCAGTGCGTGGTGAATGCCTGGCCGAAGGCGGCGAAGACGATCACGACGACCACCGCGACGACGGAGGAGACCATGCCCGGAGAGAGGTGCGTGAGCAGCAGCGGCAGCAGTTGGACGGCGAGCACGCCGCCCCCGAGGAACCCCACGACGGACAGCACGCCCACGACGAAGCCCTGCCGGTAGCCGCTCACGGCGAATCCGACGGCGGCCAGGATCAGCAGGACATCAAGGACGTTCACCCGGATACCTTGCCACGCCCCCCTGAGCGGGCGCAGGCCCCTCCCCCAGCCTGTGGACAACTCGTGACAAGCGCGAACGCCGGCCGGACGCTCCCGTCAGCCACCCTCACCGCCGCCGCGCATCAGCGCGCGGGCGCGCTCCTGCTCCTCGCGGGACGCGAAGACGGAGGCGTCGCCGAGCTCGACCTCACGGGCGCCGTCCCAGGGCTGCTCCCAGCCCGCGTGGTGGAGCAGCCGGTCGATGACGCCGGCCGTGAAGCCCCACACGACGTGGCCGTCGACCAGAAAGGCAGGACCGCGGAACCCGCTCGGGTGCCGGAGCCGGGCGCGGTTGGCGGGATCCGCGAGCTGGGCGACCGGCACCCGGAAGACCTCGGCCACCTCCCCCTCGTCCACCGGACCGACCGGGACCGGTGTGTGCCACCAGCCGAGTACCGGTGTGACCACGAAGTCGCTCACCGGAATGTAGAGGTCCGGCAGCACCCCGAACACCTGCACACCCGCCGGGTCCAGACCGGTCTCCTCACGGGCCTCGCGCAGTGCGGCGCGGATCCGGCCCTCGCCCTTCGGATCCCCGTCCTCCGGATCGAGTGCGCCGCCGGGGAAGGACGGCTGCCCGGCGTGCGAGCGGAGCTGCCGGGCGCGCTCGATCAGCAGCAGATCCGGTCCCCGGCCGGGCTGCTCCCCGAAGAGCACCAGCACCGCGGACCGCCGCCCGCCCTCCGCGGGCGGGAGGAACCGGCTCAGCTGCCCCGGTTCGACCGACTCGGCCACGTCCCGCACCGGAACCAACCAGTCCGGGAGCCCCTCCCGGACGACCCCCACCTCGGCCGCCGCGCTCACCCGGCCGCTCCGGCCGCTCCGGCCTCAGCCGCTCCGGCGGACGTCGCACGCGCCGCGGCCTCGCGCGGGTAGTCGGCGGGCGGCTGCAATCGCTGACCAGGCTGGCCGCCCTTCTCGTACTTGAGAAGCTTCTCTGCCTTCGCCGGGTCCGTCTCCCCCTCGCCGTAGGAGGGACAGAGCGGCGCGATCGGGCAGGCCCCGCAGGCGGGCTTGCGCGCGTGGCAGATCCGGCGGCCGTGGAAGACCACGCGGTGCGACAGCATGGTCCACTCGCTCTTCTCGATGAGCTCGCCGACCTCGTGCTCGACCTTGACCGGATCGTCCGACTCGGTCCACCCGAACCGCCTGGCGAGCCGCCCGAAGTGGGTGTCGACCGTGATCCCCGGCACGCCGAAGGCGTTGCCGAGCACGACGTTGGCCGTCTTCCGACCCACGCCCGGTAGCGTGACCAGATCCTCCAGGCGGCCCGGAACCTGACCGCCGAAGGTGTCGCGCAGTGCGGCGGAGAGCCCGAGCAGCGACTTCGCCTTGGCCCGGAAGAAGCCGGTGGGCCGGATGATCTCCTCCAGGTCCTCCGGGTCTGCTGCGGCCATGTCCTCCGGTGTCGGGTACTTCGCGAACAACGCCGGCGTCGTCTGGTTCACGCGCAGGTCAGTCGTTTGCGCCGACAGCACCGTGGCCACCAGCAGCTGGAACGGGTTCTCGAAGTCCAGCTCCGGATGCGCGTACGGATACACCTCCGCCAACGCCCGGTTGATCTTGCGCGCCTGCCGCACCAACCCCGTGTGCGTCGCAGGCACCTTCGCCTTCTTGAAGCCCGGCCCACCAGCAGCCCCAGCGGTCACGGACACGCCACTCTTCGCCATACCGGCCAGACTACGACCCACCACGGACGCCCAAGGTCTCATCAGCCGCGCAGCGATCGCCGTCCGAGCGCCGCCATAGGGCTTGATCACCGGGTGCGCGGAGCGGCCGGCCACGTAGAAGTACCAGCCCGCACGTACCCGCGCGTGGCGCGTCGAACCCGTTGCGAGGCACTGACCCCCGCCGCGCGTCCCGCAGAGCGGACTCCGACCGCCCCGGCACGCTCAGAAGTTCTTCGCCGCAGCCGTGATCGCCTCGCGGATGCGGTGGTAGGTGCCGCAGCGGCAGATGTTGCGGATCTGGTCCAGGTCGGCCTCGCCGATCTCGTGGCCGGCGGCGCGGGCCTGGAGCACCTTGGCCACGGCGGCCATGATCTGGCCGGGCTGGCAGTAGCCGCACTGGGCGACGTCGAACTCCAGCCAGGCTTCCTGCATCGGGTGCAGCGGCTTGCCCACGGTCGCCGGCAGGCCCTCGATCGTGGTCACCTCATCGGTGGGCTGCAGGTCGGAGACCTGGACGCTGCAGGGGTTGAACGCCTTGCCGTTGACATGGCTGGTGCAGGCCTGGCAGACGCCCAGCCCGCAGCCGTACTTGGGACCGGTGACGCCGAGGACGTCGCGCAGCACCCAGAGCAGCCGTACGTCGTCCGCGACATCGACGGTGACCTGACGCCCATTCAGGACGAAGCTGTGCTGCGGCACGTGGGAACTCCTCAGGACGGAAAGCAGGAAAGGGCAAGGCGCGAAGGCAGGAAGCCGCGACGGCGGGACCAGGCTCAGTTGGCGCGACTGAGGCCGTCGGTGGGTGAGGCCGGGATCGGCGGCACGGTGGGCAGCGGGGTGAAGCCGAGCGGGTCGCCGTGGTTGATCGGGAAACTGGTGGGCATCGTGCCGGTGGCGCGGGCGTAGGCGCAGGCGACGGCCGCCATCGCGCCCGCGACCGCCAGCTCGCCCGCGCCGCCCGGCGTGCCCGTCGTCGGCGGCATCACGATGATCTGCAGCTCGGGCGGCGTGTTCCACTGCCGCGTGTAGAAGTAGTTGTCCCAACTGCCCTCCAGGAAAACCCCGTTCTGCAGGTGCAGCCCGGCACTGAGGGTGATCGCGATGCCGTCCATGATGCCGCCCATCATCTGCGCCTCGAGCCCGCGCGGATTGACGGCCAACCCGACGTCGACGGCGCAGACCACCTTGGTGACCCGCGGCCCGGTGTACGCGTCGGGGATCTGGCGGCCCGTGGTGGCCGGCGTGCAGTCGATCTCGGCCAGGACGGCCACGAAGCCGTGGTATTCCGGGTGCAGCGCGATGCCCTGCGCCGTGCCCGGCGCCATGGCGCGGCCCCAGGAGCCCGCCTGGGCCACCTGGTCCAGGACGGCACGGGCGCGGGCGTCCTTCAGGAAGGCGCGCCGGAACTGGTACGGGTCCTGGTTCATTCCCGCGGCCAGCCGGTCGACGACGAGCTCCTGCGCGCAGCGCACGTTCGGCGAGTAGATGTTGCGCATGCTGCCGGTGTTGAAGCCCTTGTCGACCTCGCTGAGCAGCTGCGTGGTGACGCCGAACTGGTAGGGGGTCTGCTGGGTCAGCTCGAAGATGGTCTCCGAGAAGCCGATGTCGCCGACCGGCAGCTTGGCCGCCATGGCGGTGATGACCTCGCCGAGGCCGTGGCTGAAGTCGGTGGCGACCGAGGTGTGCCGCTGCTCGTAGCTGAGCACCTGGCCGAACGAGTAGGTCGCCCGGACCCTGGAGGTGGCCATCGGGTGGGTGCGGCCCTGGCGGAAGTCGTCCGTGCGGTGCCACATCAGCTTGACGGGTTTACCCATGGCCTTCGACACCTCGGCGGCCTCGCGTGCCGCGTCGAAGAAGAGCTTGCGACCGAACGAGCCGCCGCCCTGGGTCACATGGACGGTGACCGCGGAGACGGGCAGGCCGAGCTGCGCGGCGATGTGCTCCTGCGCGACGACGGGCGACTTGAGCGCGGCCCAGATCTCCGCCGAGCCGGGCCGGACGTCGGCGATCGCGCAGTTGGGTTCCAGCGCGCTGTTGCTGGCGAAGTGGAAGGTGAAGCGCGCGTCCACGGCCTGGGTGAGCAGCGGCAGCGGCGGCACGACCAAGGGCAGCTCGGCTGCGGCCAACTCGGCCAGCACCGTCGCGTCCGAGGCGGCGTCCTCGGTGCCGGGGCCCCAGCTGACCTGCAGCGCCCGGACGGCGTCGATGCACTGCCCGAAGGTCGCGCCGCGCACGGCCACCCCGGTGGAGACGACAGCCACATCGGTGATCCCCGGCATGGCCAGCACCGCCGCGAGGTTCTGCACGGAGCGGACGGTGCCGTTGATCGTCGGCGGGCGGCAGACCATGGTCGGCAGGGCGCCGGGCACGGAGAGGTCCATGGCGAACTGCTTGCGGCCGGTCACCGCGTCCAGGGCGTCGATCCGGCTCTGTGGCGTACCGATGACGGTGAACTGCGTGGGCGCCTTGAGCGTGACGGACACCTGCGTCGTGACCACCCCCGCTGCGGCGACGGCGAGTTGCCCGTAGGTCATGGTCGCGCCGCTGGACGCGGTGACCACGCCGGCGCTGACCGTCAGCGCGGAGAGCGGCTCCCCGAGCGCGGTGGCGGCGGCCTGGAGCAGCCTGCCGCGGGCGATGGCGGCGGCGACGCGGATCGGGGTGAAGGTGGAGATGGTGGTGTTGGACGCGCCGGTGAGCTGGTTGAAGAGCAGCTCTGGGCGGGCGTCGGCGAGGGTGACCCGCACCCGGTCGAGCGGCAGGTCCAGCTCCTCCGCGATCAGCATTGCGGAGGATGTGGTGATGCCCTGACCGACCTCGGCGCGGGGCAGCGCGAGCGAGGCGGTACCGTCCGTGCCGAGCTGGATGGTGATCAGGTTGGCGGTCGGCAGCGCCGCGTCCGTGAGCATGTCGTTGAGGTCGTACAGCTCGGACGGCTCGGGCGCGGACGGTACGGCGGCCGTGGCCCGCGCCGACACGAGGCCTGCCTCGCCGAGCGTCGCCGCGACGGTGAGAGTGGAGGCCGCGAGGACGTACCCGAGGAAGGTGCGTCGGCCGACCCCGTCCGCAGGCTCGGAAAACTGCGGCTCCTGATCGCCCATCACTCGTCCCTTTGGCCTCGCGCCGACGTGTCGCGGCGGAGCTTGGCACATGGTCGGTCACCAGCACCAGGCAGCCCCTGGCAAGAGCCCGACAACTCCGGATTCCGGGCAGTGCTGCCCGATATCCGAGGCCAATCGATCGCACATCCCGCACGCACCGACCGCCGCAACCAGCGCGACCGGCGCGACCGGCGCGACGGCGCGGCTTTCGCGGAATGGGATTGCATGGTCATGCGGTTCAGTGCATACTCGTGCACATGTCCAAAGTGCTGTCCTCCCTGCCTGTCGGTCACCGCGTCGGAATCGCCTTCTCCGGGGGCCTCGACACCTCGGTAGCGGTCGCGTGGATGCGCGAAAAGGGCGCCGTTCCCTGCACCTACACCGCCGACATCGGGCAGTACGACGAGCCCGACATCGCCTCCGTGCCGGGTCGGGCCACCGCCTACGGCGCCGAGGTCGCGCGGCTCGTCGACTGCCGGGCCGCCCTCGTCGAGGAGGGGCTCGCCGCGCTGGCCTGCGGTGCGTTCCACATCCGTTCCGGCGGGCGCGCGTACTTCAACACCACCCCGCTCGGCCGCGCCGTCACCGGCACCATGCTGGTGCGCGCGATGCTCGAGGACGACGTTCAGATCTGGGGCGACGGCTCGACCTACAAGGGCAACGACATCGAGCGGTTCTACCGCTACGGCCTGCTCGCCAACCCCTCCCTGCGGATCTACAAGCCCTGGCTGGACGCGGAGTTCGTCAGCGAGCTCGGTGGCCGCAAGGAGATGTCGGAGTGGCTGCTCGCCCGCGACCTCCCCTACCGGGACAGCACCGAGAAGGCCTACTCCACGGACGCGAACATCTGGGGCGCGACCCACGAGGCCAAGGCGCTGGAGCTCCTCGACGCGAGCATGGAGCTCGTCCAGCCGATCATGGGCGTGCGGTTCTGGGACCCGTCCGTCGAGATCGCGACCGAGGACGTCACCATCGGCTTCGAGCAGGGCCGCCCGGTGACGATCAACGGCCGGACCTTCGCCACGCCCGTGGACCTGGTGCTGGAGGCCAACGCGATCGGCGGACGGCACGGCCTGGGCATGTCCGACCAGATCGAGAACCGGATCATCGAGGCCAAGAGCCGCGGCATCTACGAGGCGCCGGGCATGGCCCTGCTGCACGCGGCCTACGAGCGGCTCGTCAACGCGATCCACAACGAGGACACCGTCGCCGGCTACCACAACGACGGCCGCGCGCTGGGTCGGCTCATGTACGAGGGACGCTGGCTGGACCCGCAGGCGCTGCGGCTGCGCGAGTCGCTCCAGCGCTGGGTCGGCGCCGCGATCACGGGCGAGGTGACCCTCCGGCTGCGCCGCGGTGAGGACTACTCGATCCTCGCCACCAGCGGCCCGGCGCTCAGCTACCACCCGGACAAGCTGTCCATGGAACGCACCGAGGACTCCGCGTTCGGCCCCGCCGACCGTATCGGGCAGCTGACGATGCGCAACCTCGACATCGCCGACTCCCGCGCCAAGCTGGAGCAGTACACCGCCCTCGGCCTGATCGGCGCCGGGAGCCCGGCGTCGGACGTCGCGGCGCTGACCGCCTCCACCTCGCTGCTCGACGCCCTCCCCGAGGGCGGCGCGCAGGCCATCGCCTCCCGGGGCAAGCCCGCCGCCGACGACGAGCTGCTCGACCTCGCGGCGATGGAGGCGGGCACGGACTGACGGTCCGGCCCCACAGGCTCGCAGCCCCACCAGCTCCGCACCGACGCGTGGGGTGGACGACCCGGAAGCATCTCGGGTCCTCCACCCCACGCGTCGTTCACGGAGCATCACGGCTCAGCCAGGTCTCGAAGCGGTAACGCAATTCCCTGCAATCCCTGGGGCAAACGGGACAAGTGCGACCAAGGCGGACGCCTCCGTGCCATCTCCTTCGCATACAGGGCGACTTCGGTGGGCAACCATCACAGCGGGCCTACTAAGGTAAGCCTTGCCTACTCATGAGGCGGCCGGTCTTCCGGCGTGCCGTGTGAGCCTGCTGGGTTCGTCTCCTGTCGGAGGTTTTCTGTGTCTGTCGATGTGCGGTCCGTTCAGCGCTCCACCGTGGCGCTGCTGGTGGGACTGTCGGCGCTGTCCCTGACGGCCTGCGGCAGCTCCGGCGCGTCCGCGTCCTCGTCGTCCTCGGGTGGCTCACTCACCGGCCAGTCGATCACCGTCTACAGCGGGCAGCACAAGCAGACCATGAGCGCCCTGGTCACTGACTTCACCGCGCGAACCGGGGTCAAGGTGCAGCTGCGCTCGGGCGACGAGGCGGAACTGGCCAACCAACTCCTGGTGGAGGGCCCCGCCTCGCCCGCCGACGTGTTCGTCGCGGAGAACCCGCCCGCGCTGACCAAGCTCGAGGGCAAGGGCCGCCTGGCGAAGGTGAACGCCGCCACGCTGGCCGCCGTTCCCGCCGCAGACAGTGCCGGCCAGGGCGACTGGGTCGGGGTCTCCGCCCGACAGGCCGCGTTCGTCTACAACACCGGCAAGCTGACGGCCGCCCAGGCGCCCGCCTCGGTCAAGGACCTGGCCTCGCCCGCGTGGAAGGGCAAGCTCGGCGTCGCGCCCAGCGAGACGGACTTCACGCCGATCGTCACCCGCATGATCAAGGACCAGGGCGTCGCGGCCACCAAGACATGGCTGGAGGCGCTCAAGGCGGACGCCAAGGTGTACGGCTCCAACGAGGACCTGGTCGCCGCGGTGAACCGCGGCGAGGTCTCCGGCGGCGTCATCGACCACTACTACTGGTACCGGCTCCGCGACGAGCAGGGCACCGGCAACGTCCACAGCGCCCTGGCCTCCTTCGCCAAGGGCGACCCCGGCGCGCTGGTCGACGTCTCCGGCGCAGCCGTGCTGAGCTCCGGCCGCCACCAGGCCGCCGCCCAGGCCTTCCTGGCCTACCTGGTCTCCAAGCCCGCGCAGCAGATCATCGCGACCTCCGAGAGCTACGAGTACCCGTTGCTGGCTGGCGTCCAGGACAGCCGGCTCACCCGCTCGCTGCAGGACTCCGGGCCGGTCGCCTCGGCCGCCGACCTGGGCGACGGCAGCGCCGCGCTGCAACTGATGCAGAGCGTCGGCCTGCTGTCGTGAGCACCACCCGCAGCACCCGCCCACCCCGCACCCTCGTGCACCCTGGCCCGTCACCGCTGTCGCAGCGGTGGCGGGCCGGTCGGGTGCTGCCGCTGGTGGCCGGGCTGGTCGCGCTGGTGACCGCCTGCCCCCTGCTCTTCGTCGCCCTGGAGGCGACCCAGTCCGGCTGGGACAGCGCGGAGCGGCTGCTCGGGCGCCCGCTGATCGTGACGCTGCTCTGGCACACGGTCTCCCTCGCCGCCGTGGTCGGCCTCGCCACGCTGGTGCTCGGCTTCGGCGCCGCCTGGCTGATCGAGCGCACCGACCTGCCCGCCAAGCGGACCTGGACGGTACTGGCCGCGATGCCGCTGGCGGTGCCGGAGTTCGTCCACGGCTACTGCTGGGTCTCGCTCTTCCCCACGGTGCAGGGCTTCTGGGGCGCGGCCCTCGTGATGACGTCCTCGCTGTATCCGCTGGTCTTCCTGCCGGTCGCCGCCGTCCTGCGGCGCAGCGACGCGAGCACGGAGGAGGTCGCCCGCAGCCTCGGCCACGGCCGGGCCGCCGTGCTGTGGCGGGTCACCCTCCCCCAGGCCCGGCCCGCACTCGCGGGCGGCGCACTGCTGGTGACGCTCTATCTGCTGGGCGAGTACGGCGCGTTCGCGATGCTGCGCTACACGACCTTCGCCACCGCCATCTACACGCAGTTCGAGACCGCCTTCGACACCGCGTCGGCGTCGCTGCTCGCGCTGGTCCTGGTCGCCCTGGCGCTGCTCGTGCTGCTCCTTGAGGGACGCACCGCCCGTCGTGGTGGCCGCGTCGTCCGCGAGGGCAGTACCGCGCGCCCCGGCCGGCCGCTGCCACTCGGCGGGTGGACCCGGCCCGCGCTCGCGGCGATGGCCGCCCTGGTCGGCACCGCACTCGGGGTGCCCGTCTACGCGCTCGGCTACTGGCTGGTGCGCGGCAGCTCCACCACCCTGCCGTCCGCGTCGATCTGGGCGCTGACCGCGACCACGCTCGGCTACGCGCTCACTGCGGCGGCCGTGGCCACCGCGGCAGCGGTGCCGGTCGCGCTGTACGCGTGGCGGCGCGACACCCGCCTGGCGCGCGCCCTGGAGCGGACCGCCTATCTGACCCGGGCGCTGCCGGGGATCGCGGTCGCACTGGCCGTGGTCTTCTTCGCCATCCGGTACGCGCAGCCGCTGTACCAGCAGCCGCCGCTGCTGGTCGTCGGCTACGCGGTGCTCTTCTTCCCGCTCGCGCTGACGGCGGTGCGCTCCTCGCTCGCGCAGGTCCCGCACGGGGTGGAGGACGTCGCGCGCTCGCTCGGCACCGCGCCGCTCTCCGTCCTCCGGCGGGTCACGCTGCCGCTGATCCTGCCGGGGCTGGGCGCGGCCTTCGCCATGGTCGCGCTCACCGCGAGCACCGAGCTGACCGCCACCCTGCTGCTGGCTCCCACCGGCACCGACACGCTGGCCACCCAGTTCTGGACCTACACCACCGGCCTGGCCTGGGGCGCCGCCGCGCCCTACGCCGCGGTGATGACGGCCCTGTCCGTCCCCGCCGTGCTCCTGCTCACCCGCCGCACGCTCGGCGGAACCCGTATCCCCAGAGAGGCGACGCGATGAGCGGCCTGACCGTCACCGACCTGCACGCCCGGCACGGACACAGTGCCGTGCTCGACGGCCTGGACCTGACCGTGGGCGACGGCCAACTGGCCTGCGTGCTGGGCCCGTCGGGCTGTGGCAAGAGCACGCTGCTGCGCGTGGTCGCCGGATTCCACCCCGCCGCCTCCGGCACGGTCACGGTCGGGGACCGCGTCCTGGACGACGGCCGTCGCCGGGTCGCGGCCGAACGACGACGGGTGGGCTACCTCCCGCAGGACGGGGCGTTGTTCCCGCATCTGACCGTGGCCGCCAACATCGGCTTCGGCCTGCCCCGGGCCGCGCGGGCCGAACGGGCCGAACGGGTCGCCGAGATGCTCGACCTGGTGGGCCTGGTCGGGCTGGGCGACCGGCACCCGCACCAGCTGTCCGGCGGTCAGCAGCAGCGGGTCGCGCTCGCCCGCGCGCTCGCGCCCCGGCCCGAACTCCTGCTGCTGGACGAGCCGTTCTCCGCCCTCGACGCGGCACTCAGGATCGACCTGCGGGTCGAGGTCGCCGCCGCGCTGCGCCAGGCGGGCGCCACCGCGATCCTGGTCACCCACGACGTGGACGAGGCCCTCGCCTTCGCCGACCGGATCGCCGTGATGCGCGGCGGCCGGATCGCCCAGGCCGGGACGCCCGACGAGCTGTTCCACCGGCCCGCCGACGCCAAGGTCGCGCAGGCGCTCGGCGAGGCGAATCTCGTCCCGGCCGACCTCGACGGCCGCACCGCGAGCACCGCGCTGGGCACTCTGCCCCTCGCCGGCGAACCGGCGGAGAACGGCGCGGGGCAGGTCCTGCTCCGCCCGCGCCAACTGCGGCTGGCCCCCGTCGAGGAGCCGGGCAGCGGCCTCCTGGTGCAGGTGGTCGGCAGCCAGTTCCGCGGCCACGACCACCGGGTCGAGCTGTCCGCCGACGCGGACTCCGGTCTGCCGAACCGCCTCGTCGCCTACACCGACGCGTCCCCGCCCGCTCCCGGCAGCGCCGTCCGCCTCACCGCGACCGGCCCGGCGCATGCGCTGAGCGGAAGCGCGGGCGAGAGCGCGGGCGCGCCGACGGTATACGTGTCCGCGTCGTCGTCCCGGTAGGACAGGAGCGCCAGGTCCGCTCCTGGTCATGCGGGGCGAACGCGTCATCGCCCATGGCGACGCTGTCTCTGGTCAGCCGGTGCTGGCGACCGTCTGCCGGTCCCGCCTGTCGCGGCGGGCGGGACCGAGGGCCGACGTCGAGAATGGACGTGACCCCTCACCGGTCGCAGGATCCGGTCGAGCGAAGCCGAACGAAGGAGAGACCGCGATGGCGAACGCCCTCCGCCTCGCCCAGAACCCCGACGCCGACGCGCTGCTCACCCGCAGTCCGCTGGCCGCGATGATCGGCATGCTGCTGGACCAGCAGGTGCCGATGGAATGGGCCTTCACGGGCCCGTACACCCTGCTGGAACGCCTGGGCGGCGACGATCTGGACGCCCACGCGATCGCGACCTACGAGCCCGAGGCGTTCGCCGCGCTCTGCTCGGAGAAGCCGGCGGTGCACCGGTATCCGGGCTCGATGGCGAAGCGGATCCAGCAGCTGTGCGCCTACCTGGACGAGCACTACGCCGGGGACGTCACGAAGGTCTGGAGCGACGTGGGCAGCGGCGCCGAGCTGTTCGCCCGACTGGTGGAGCTGCCGGGCTTCGGGAAGCAGAAGGCCCAGATCTTCCTGGCCCTGCTCGGCAAACAGCTGGGCGTCCAGCCCAAGGGCTGGCGCGAAGCGGCGGGCGCCTACGGCGAGAAGAACAGCTTCCGCTCGGTCGCCGACATCACGGGACCCGAGTCCCTGGACAAGGTCCGCGCGACGAAGCAGGAGGCGAAGGCCGCAGCGAAGGCCGCGAAGGGTTAGCTCCCGCCTGCGGTTGCAACCCACAGGGGCGGTGCAACCGCACCTCTGCTCAGAAGAGCTCGTTCAGTTCACCGAAGGCGAGCCCGCCGTCCAGTGCGCTCAGCGTCCCCGCGCCCAGCAGCTCCGCGGCCGCGCGGCGCGCCAGCGCGTACGCGGATTGGGTGAGCGCCGTGCCGGCGCTGACGCGGCGGACGCCGGTCGCGGTGAGATCGGGGACGGTCGGGCCGCCCGGTACCAACATCGCGTTCACCGGCAGCGGCGACGCCGCACACAGCTCGCGCAGGACGTCGAGGTCGAGGAGTCCCGGGACGAAGACGCCGTCCGCGCCCGCCGCCTCGTAGACCTCCGCGCGCTGGAGCACGTCCTTCAGCCGCCCCTCAGGCTCGCCGATCCCGAAGAGGAAGACGTCCGTGCGGGCGTTGATCCAGAACTCCGGCAGGCCCGCGTCCGCAGCCGCCGCCCTCCCCGCGCGCAGCCGCGCGCCCTGTTCCTCGGCCGTGAAGAGCGGGCCGCCCACCGCACGCGAGTCCTCCAGGTTCATGCCCACCGCGCCCGCCGCGACCAGCGCGGACACGGTCGCCACCACGCCCTCCGGCTCCGCGCCGTAGCCGCTCTCGGCGTCGACGGTCACCGGTACGTCCACCGCCGCCACCACCCGGCGCGCCGCCTCGACCATCGCCTCGCGGCTCGCGCGCTGGCCGTCCGCGTGGCCGAGCGACCAGGACACGCCGCCGCTCGTCGTGGCGACGACCGGCGCGCCCGCCGAGGCGATCACCGCCGCGCTGCCCGCGTCCCACGCGTTCGGCAGGACCAGCACGGACGAGTCGGCCAGGGCGCGCAGGCGCAGCGCCTTCTCCCGGGTGGTGGGGTCAACGGGAACAGACATGGAGCGACCGCCTTCGCGTAGGAGTGATGCGTGAGCCATCGTGGAACCCGCGCCGCCGTCGGTTCCACGGATTAGGCTGTGCCCGAATCCTCGGCCCGGCAGACGGAGGCGACCGTGCAGGCAGAGCTGGTGTTCTCCACCGGGGATCTCGCCCAGACCCGCTTCGCGGTCTCCCCGCTCTGGGAGATCGTCACCGGCCTGCGGTCCCTCGCCGCCGATCCCGCCCACACGCCGTCCCTGCACCGCCGTTGGGCCGCGCAGGTGCGGCCGAGGCTCACCTCCGCCGGGCTGGACCGGGGGCGGCTGGCCGAGCTGGTCCCGGCCGAGGGCTACCTGCCCGACTTCCTGAACCCGACCCCGGCCTCCCCCGCGCCCACCCTGGCCGAGGAAGTCTCGGCGATCCTGGCCACGCCCACCGAGCAGGTCCACCGTGATCTCAACGGTCTCACCGCGGGCCGCGGCGGCCGACTGCCCGCCGGAGCACGCGCGCTGCGGCGCGATCCCGGGGCCGGACTCGCCCGGCTGGCGACGGAGATCGAAAGCTACTGGCAGCTCGCCGTCGCGCCCTACTGGGCCAGGATCCGCGCACTGCTGGAGGCGGACATCGCCCGCCGGGCCCGGACGGTCGCCGCGCAGGGGGCAGGCCGGCTGCTCGACGAGCTGCATCCAGCCCTGAGCTGGAAGGACGACAGGCTCACCCTCAGCGGCCGAAACTGCGTCATCTCCCGTACCGGAACCGGGCCCGGCCTGCTGCTGATCCCCTCGGTCTTCGCCTGGCCGTGCGTGCTGACCCGGGCCGTGCCCGACGCTCCGCCGCAACTCGCGTATCCGGCCGACGGAATCGCCACCCTCTGGGAACGTCCCGCCCGGGGCGGGAACGCCGGGTCGGCGGTAGCGGGGGTACTGGGCCGGACGCGGGCCCAGCTGCTGGCCGGGCTCGACGCTCCCGCGTCCACCACCGAACTCGCGGCCCGCGCCGGGTTGTCCGCGCCGAGCGTCTCGGAGCACCTGACCGCGCTGCGTGCGGCCGGCCTCGCCACCGCGCACCGCGCGGGCCGCTCGGTCCTCTACGCCCGCACCCCGCTGGCCGACGCGCTGCTGACCGGGCCGAACGCCGATCCGGGAGCCGATCCGGGAGCCGGACCCGCTCAGACGTCGCGCCGGCTGCCGAAGAGGAGCGTCACCAGCACCCCGCCCAGCGCCCAGCCGAGGTAGACCCACCACTCACCGCTCGGCTGAGCCGGGAAGGGGATGTGCGGGTTGACCGGCGTGCCGATGAGGTCGTGCAGGACCTGCCAGGCTCGAAACGGCGTCGCCTGGTAGAGGCAGGCCGACCAGTAGTGGTTGTCGCTCATGAAGTTGGGGATCAGCAGCAGCACCGTCGTCGTCCCGACGATCGTGGCCACGCTGTGCCGGATCAGCGCCGCGAGGCCCAGACCGGTCAACGCGCAGACCGGCGGCAGCAGGGCGGAGGCCAGCAGGGCGCGCCAGATGCCCGGCTCGGTGATCGAGATCCCGACATGCTTGCTCGACAGCACGGCCTGGCTCACCCAGAAGGACGCCGCGGTCGCCAGTACGCCGAAGCCCGTCATGACCACCGTGAGCACGGTGATCTCCGCGGAGAGCAGCGCTCGCCTGGCGGGCACCGCCGCGAAGGTGGTGCGGATCTGGCCCGTCGAGTACTCGCTCAGCAGCGCGACCGCGCCCAGGCTTCCCGCGATCAACAGCGTGGCGATGCAGGCGTTGTTGGTGAAGCTGGCGGCCAGCGAGCCGAAGGGCGCGAACTGCGCCCGCTGCTGGGCAGAGAAGTTCGCCCAGTCGTTCACGTCGGCGATCGCCGCGTTGAAGTTGAGGACCACCAGCCCGACCACACCGAGGATGAAGCCCCAGCGCGTCGAGCGGAGCGACCAGAACGCGAACCACTCGCCGAACAGCTCTTCCTCAGCATCACCACGGTCAAGACCTATGTCACCCGTCTGCTCTCCAAGTTGGACGCGCGCGACCGCGTCCACCTCGTCATCCTCGCCTACGAGGCCGGGCTGGTGACGACCTCCCGCTGACCTGCCGTCACCCCGGCGACTCGTACGGCCAGCTCGTCCGCGAGGCGTGCGGAGGAGCCGCGGCGGCGGCGGGACAGTGCGAGGCCGAGGTGGCGGACCGGGCTGGGAGCGGCGAGGGGGACGACGGCCAGGTCCGGGGCATGGGAAAGGGCGATCTCCGGGATCAGGGCGATGCCGACGCCCGCGCCGACCAGGGACTGAGCGAAGGCGTAGTCGGTGGAATTGCAGGAGATGCCGAGCTCGACGCCGACCAGATCCGCGTAGTGGGCGAGCTGGGCGGCGGACTTGAGACAGCCCAGAACCCAGCGTTCGTCGGCCAGTTCGGCCAGGTGCAGTTCGGTGCGATCGGCGGCGGGGTGGGTGCGGGGCAGGACGACGCGGAGCGGGTCGGCGCGCAGCGGTATCCAGTCCAGGCCGGAGCGGTCGCCGGGGCGAGCGGGCGGCGGGCCGTCGAAGTGGTAGCCGAGGGCCAGGTCCGCGCGGCCCTCGCGGACCAGCGGCAGGCTCTCCTCGGGCTCCAACTCCAGGATGGTCAGCTCCACCTCGGGGTGGCAGGAGACGAACCCGGCCAGCGCGGGCGGCAGCAGGTGGCGGCCGCCGCTCGCGAAGCTGGCGACCGTCAGCGTGGCGCGCTCGGCGGTCAGCCGGTCGATGCGCTGCTGGGCGTCGACCAGTTCGGCGGAGATCGCGTCGGCGGCCTCGACCAGCAGCCGGCCCGCCTCGGTCAACGTCACGCCCCGCGTGCTGCGTTCGACGACGGGGACGCCCAAGCTCCGCTCCAGCGCGGCGATCTGCTGCGAGACCGCGGAGGGCGTGAAGCGCAGCTCCGCTGCCGCGCGGTTGAAGCTGCCCTGCCGGGCCACCTCACGGAGCACGGCGAGCCGCTGGACGTCGATCAACAGTTCTCCTGATGACGAGATGTTGATCTCGACACTACTGCTTGTGCCCTGTGCCCGGCAGGCTGGCCTGTATGAACAGTCCGATCAGCCTGAACGGCAAGCACGTGGGTGTCATCGGCGGCAGCCGCTATTTCGGGCCACGCCTGATCGAGGAGCTGCGCGAGGCGGGCGCGGCAGTCACCGTGATCAACCGCGGCTCGACGCCGCCCCCGCCCGGCGTCACCCGACTGCTGGCCGACCGCGATGACGAAGCCGCCCTGCGCGCCGCCCTCGCCGACCGCCGCTTCGACGTCGTCGTGGACCAGGTCTGCTACACCCCGCGTCAGGCCCGGATCGCCGCCCGCGTCTTCGCGGGCCGGACCCGGCGCTACGTGATGACCTCGACGGTCGAGGTCTACGCCGAGCGCGGCCGCCCCGGCGGCGCACCGCTCGCCGAGGCGGTGGTGGATCTGTCGTCGCAGCCGGTCGACCTCGAACTGCCTTGGGATGAAGACGAGTTCCTGGGCACCCACTACGGCGAGGGCAAGCGCCAGGCAGAGGCGGTGCTGGCCGCGCAGCAGGCGTTCGACTTCGCCGCCGTCCGGACCGCGCACGTGCTCGGCGGCGCGGACTTCACCGGGCGGCTGGCCCACTACGTCGAACGCATCGACGCGGGCCTGTCGGTGCTCGTCCACGCGCGGCCGCAACCGGCCTCGTTCATCCACGATGCGGAGATCGCCCGCTTCCTGGCCTGGACCGCCGCCGCCGACTTCACCGGCCCGGTCAACGCGGCCTCCCACGGCGCGCTGGACGTCAGGGAGTTGTGCGCGGTACTCGGCGGCCGCGGCGGCGACGGTGTGCGCTACGAGATCACCCCGGCGGGCGAGCCCGCCTCGCCCTTCTCGTTCGACCGCGCATACGCCGTCGACACCGCCCGCGCCGAGCGGCTCGGCTTCACCTTCTCCCGGACCGCCGACTGGCTGCCCGCCGTCGCCAAGGAGGCCCGCGCATGAGCGAGCGCCGTATCGGCGACACCGTCGTCAGCGCGATCGGCCTCGGTGCCATGCCCCTCTCGGTCGAGGGCCGACCGGACGAGCGGCACACGAAGACCTTCCGTGAAGCACCCGCCGGGCCTTCGGCTCAGGCCTCGGACCCGACGGACGCCGGCCCGCGCACGGTGCCCGTCACTCGTTGACGGGCCAGGCCTGGGCGGCGACGCTGATGCGGTTCCAGGCGTTGATCGTGGTGATCAGCCAGAGCAGCTCGGCGAGCTCGGTCTCCTCGAAGTGCTCGGCGGCCTCGGCCCACACCTCGTCGGTGACCGGGCCCTCGGAGAGCCGGGTGACCGCCTCGGTCAGCGCCAGGGCGGCCCGCTCGCGGCGGCTGAACAGGCCCGTCTCCCGCCAGACGGGCAGCAGGAAGAGGCGGCGCTGCGTCTCACCGGCGGCCAGCGCGTCGGTGGTGTGGGTGTCGACGCAGTAGGCGCAGTTGTTGATCTGCGAGGCGCGGGCGCGGACCAGCTCCTTGAGGCCGGCCTCCAGGTCGCTGCCCGCAGTGGCGCGGTCCAGGCCGGACATGGCGCGCATGGCGGCCGGGGCCAGCTTGTCCGCGGCGAGGCGGACGGTGATCTGGGGGGCGTCGGTTGCGGTCTGGGACTTCGTCGTTGTCGTCATGTGTATGACTTTAGAAGCGCAGTGGACCGCTGATAAGGTCCATTTCCATGGACAATGACTGGTCCACTTTCGGAGTCGATCTCCACCTCGACCTCGCCGCCGGACGCGACCCCGGCGAGGGCGTCCGCACCGCGCTGGAACGCTCGCTGCGCGAGGCCGTCCGCGCGGGCCGCCTCGCGGCGGGCACCCGGCTGCCCGCCACGCGGGCGCTGGCCGCCGAGCTCGGCATCGCGCGTGGCACGGTCAGCGCCGCATACGACCAGCTGGCGGCGGAAGGCTATCTGATCGCCCGTCACGGCTCCGGCACCCGCGTCGCCGACGTGGCCCGCGCCGAGCGCCCCGCGACCCGCGGCACGCCCGCGCCGCCACGGCACGACCTGCGGCCCGGCAGGCCCGACATGGGCTCCTTCCCGGTCGCCGAGTGGCTGCGGGCCTCCCGCCGCGCGCTCGGCGAGGCCCCGCCCGCCGCGTTCGGCTACGGCGACCCGCGCGGCCGCCCGGAGCTGCGCGCCGCGCTCGCCGACTACCTCGGCCGCGCACGCGGCGTGGACGCGGCGCCGGGCCGGATCGTGATCACCTCCGGCTACGTCCAGGCGCTGGGTCTCCTCGCGCGCGTGCTGCCGCCAGGGGCCTTCGCGATGGAGGACCCAGGGCTGCCGTTCCATCGGGAGGTCGCGCGCTTCGCGGGCCGGGAGGTCGTCCCGCTGCCGGTGGACCGTCTCGGCGCGGACCCCTCGTCGCTGGCGGGGTCGGACGTCGCGGCGGCCGTGGTCACCCCCGCCCACCAGTACCCGACCGGCGTCACCCTGCCCCCCGAACGGCGCCGCGCTCTGATCGCCTGGGCGCGGGACGCCTCCGGCGTGGTGGTGGAGGACGACTACGACGGCGAGTTCCGCTACGACCGCCAGCCGGTCGGCGCGGTCCAGGGCACCGCGCCGGACTCCGTCGTCTACGTCGGCACGGCGGCGAAGACGCTGGCGCCGGGCGTCCGCCTGGCCTGGCTGGTGCTGCCGGCGCGACTGGTCGAACCGGTGATGCGGGCCAAGCGCCTGACGGACTACCAGACCGAGTCACTGGGCCAGCTGACCCTCGCGGAGTTCCTCACCTCGCACGCCTACGACCGCCACGTCCGCGCGAGCCGCGGCCGCTATCGCCGACGCCGGGACCTGCTGCTCGCCGCGGGCGCGGAGCTGCCCGGCTGCTCTTTGGAAGGCGTCGCGGCGGGCCAGCACGTCCTCCTCGGCCTGCCTGCCGGCGCCCCACCGGAACAGCTTCTCCTTCGGAGGGCCAGCGCGCACGGCCTGTCCTTCGACACCCTCGCCGACCACTGGCACGCGCCGTCTGCGGCACACCGCCAGGGCCTCATCCTCGGCTACGGCACTCCGCGCGAGGCGGCGTTCCCGCTTGCGGTGACGGCACTGACGCGACTGCTGCAGGTCGAACTCGGACCATGAGTTGCACTCACCTCAGGGGCGCGGGGAACTGCGCGAACAACCACCCTGTGCGGATGGCCCTGCGCGTTGAGGACCATCCGCACGTCGGTGGCTTGTCGCGCAGTTCCCCGCGCCCTTGGGTGCTGCAACGGGCCGTCCGTCGCGACCAGTCGCGCCCACGCGCCGGAGGCGCGAGTCAGCAGAGCCCCGCGCCCCTGGGTGCTGCAACGGGCCGTCCGTCGTGGCCTGTCGCGCCCACGCGCCGGAGGCGTAAGTCAGCAGAGCCCCGCGCCCCTGAGGTAAGTGCAACTTCCCCTTGTCGCGACCAGTCGCACCACGCGCCGGAGGCGCAACTTCACCGCTTCGCCGCCCGTCGGAGGGAAAGCCCCAGCAGTAGGACCACCGCCGCCGGTACCACCCACCACGCGTTCACCCCGCCGCCATGCACAAGCAGCGCCGTCGCGCCCAGCGCCACCGCGACGCCCGCGGCGACCCGCCAGTCGTCCCCCACGACGAAGTCGTACCAGAAGCGGCCGAATGCCTTGATCGTCCTCATCGCAGCTCCGCCTTCCCGTCCGCCCGCAGCAGGGTGATGTAGCCCAGGGCCAGCAGCGCCACCGCCGGCACGATCGCGACCAGCGCCGCGTCCGAGCCGGGCCAGTGCGCGCCCGCGCCCTCCGTCGACCAGAAGATGCCGAACGACGTCAGCATCGTGCCCACCACGAACTTCATCGTGTTCTCCGGCACCCGCGCCAGCGGTGCCCTGACCGCGAATCCCACCCCGGTCACGATCAGCACGGCGACCAGCGCACCCAGGACCGCAATCGGAACATTCCGTTCATTACTGCCGAACGTGACGACAATGAACGCTACTTCCAGCCCTTCGAGGAAAACCCCCTTGAAGGACAGCGTGAACGCGTACCAGTCCCGCACCCGGCCCCGGCCGCCCCGCTCCGCGGACTCCGCCGCCGCGACCTCGCGGGCGTACGCGGCCGTCTCGTCGTGCAGCGACTTGTGCCCGGAGGCGCGCAGCACCGCCTTGCGCAGCCACTGGAGGCCGAAGACCAGCAGCAGCGCGCCCACCACCAGACGCAGGGCGTCCAGCGGGATCAGGCCCACCGCCGGACCCAGCGCGGCCACCGTCACCGCCAGGGCGAGCAGCGCCGCGACCGTGCCCTGGCCCGCCGAGCGCCAGTCCCTGCTGGTGCCGGCCGCGAGCACGACGGTCAGCGCCTCCACAGCCTCCACCGCACAGGCGAGCAGGACCGTGAAGAAGAGGACCCACGAACTCACACGACACCACCTCCGGAAGAACGGTAAGACTCCGAATGGAATCTCCCACTCATCTTTCTTTCATTCCACGTCTAAGATGACCGGCGCCCGGGGGGAAAGACAGCTGATTCGGGTGAGAGTGAGCAACGTGAGCCGAGCCGGCGAGGAGACCACCCTCCCCGACTACAGCGCCGACACCGGACGCATCGCTCGTTGGCTGCCAGTACGCAGACATCATGCGCTGCTGGCGGGCTGGACGGTGCTCTGGTTCGTGCTGGTCGCACGGAGTGGCGGCGTGTCCTGGCACTACCTGCGCCAGGGCGAGCAGCTGCTGTTCGGCAGCGGAAAGGGCGGCGGGCTGTCCCTCTACGCGGACCATCCCGAGCTGCAGATCGGTCCGTTCAGTCTGGCCGTGGCGCGGATCTTCGCGCCGTTCCCGCCCGCGACCGGGCAGTTGCTCGCCGAGGCGACGATGGCCGCGCTCGGCCTGGTGATGCTGATCCTGGTCGGCCGCACGGCCGCGGTCCACTACCTCGGCACCGGCACCAACCACCGGCGGCTCCAGCAGCGGATCCTGGTCGCCGGGCTGGCCTTCATCCCGATGTGGATCGAGGTGACCGTCCGCTTCGCCCACCTCGACGACGCGCTCACCCTCTTCTGCACCACCCTCGCCGTCCACGCGCTCGCCCGTGGCCGCACCTGGGCCGTCGCGGTGTTCCTCGCCCTCGCCGTGGACGCGAAGCCGTGGGCGGTGCCCTTCGCGGTGCTGCTGCTCGCGCTGCCGGTCGGGCGCCGACGCGGTCCCTTCCTGCTCTTCTGCGCGCTGGTCGCGGTGGCCTGGCTGCCGTTCTACCTGGGCAACCTCGACACGATGGCCGCCGCGAAGTTCGCGATACCGAACCAGCCGGCCTCCTCGCTGCGCTGGCTCGGCGTCAACGCGCCGGACACCCCGTTCTGGGACCGGCCGGTCCAGTTCGCACTCGGCGCGGCGCTCGGCGCGCTCGCCGTGCTGCGCGGCCGCTGGCCGGCCGTCGTGCTGCTGTGCGTGGACGCTCGCATCCTGCTGGACCCGAGCGTCTACACCTACTACAGCGCCTCCGTGCTGCTCGGCACGCTGCTCTGGGACGCGGTCGGCGCGCGGCGGTTGGTCCCGTGGTGGAGCTGGATCGCGTTGCTCAGCCTCTACGGCGGGACGCTGGTCATCCCCTCCGACGCGACGCGTGGGCTGGTCCGGCTGGCGTTCGTGGTCGTCTCGGCCTTGTACGTGCTGTTCTGGCCGACTCCGGGCAAGCGGGTGCGGAACCGTCGCCGGGCCCGGACCCGCTCGGCCCGCACGACCGGCTCGGTCGGCTCCGGCTCGACCAACTCGGCCGCGGCCCGGACGCCGGACCTGGTGGGGCCCAGGGTCGACGCCGCCTGGTGACCACGGCAGGCCGGACGCCGTCACCATGACGTTCCGTCAAGCCTGTCGGCCACGGGTCCCTCCACCCGAAAGTGGAGTCACACGGCTACGCTCGGCGAATGACCACGACGTCCGAACGGCCTGACGATCCAGCATCGCTGATGGCGCTGGCCCGCCGTTTCCCGCGCCTGCACGCCCCGCAACGATGGAGCTGGGGCGGCCTCGACGCCCAGTTCTCCGCGCGGATGCCGGAGGACCGGCTGGTCACCAACATCCATCTGGTCGGCTTCGCCGCCGACCCGTCCAGCGCGTCCGACCCGTCCGGCGACGAGGGCATCGTGCTGTGCCGGGACGACCGCGGCCACTGGTTCCTGCCGGGCGGCACCCGTGAGGACGGCGAGAGCGTCGAGGTCTGCCTGGCCCGCGAACTGCGCGAGGAGGCGGGCGCGCGGATGCTGGACGCGCCGGTCTGGATCGGCGCGCACCACTGCGTGACCGACCGGCCCACGCCCTACCGCCCGTGGCAGCCGCACCCGGAGAAGGCCTGGCTGTGGGGCTGGGCCGAGGTGGTCGTCGATTCGGACCCGACCAATCCCTCCGACGGCGAACCGGTCGTCGAGGTCCGCGTCGTGCCCCCGGCCGAGGCGCAGCGGCTGCTGGCCCGCGCCAGGGACGACTGGTGGGCCGAACTGGTCGCGCTCGCCGTGGAGTCCCGCGCGCGGGCACGCGCCGGGCACACCTGACGGTGCGGCGCGCGGCTTGCGGCTCGCGCGAGGAACCGCGTATGTCCCCTGTGCGTCTGTTACACCTGGTAAGCCTGTGCATGGGGGAATTTGCCGGAGAGTGCCCGGAGATCACCCACCCAATTCGGTACAAGTGAGGACTGCGGGAGACCTCCAGGAGACCGCTGTAAGCCGTGAGAGGAGACGAATGCCCGAGCAGCTGGCTCAGCCGCAGCCCGAGTCGGCCCGTCAGCACCGGACCGCGCCGCCTCGGTCGGAGTCACCTCCGCCGCGCCGTCAGCCCGAGCGTCAGCCGGGCCGCCCGCCCGGCCGCTCGCCGGTGCGTCCGCGCACGGGGTGGGTGCTGCTGGCGCTGCCCGTCTTCGGCGCGGCGCTCGACGAGGTGATCGGCTCCCCGCTCGGCCTGCTCTTCGCCCTCTGCACGGTGCTCGCCTCCGCGTGGGCCGCACTGCTGACGACGCGTCGCGGGCTGTGGTGGGTGCTGCCGGCGCCGCCGCTGGTGGTCGCGGCCGTCACGGTCCTCTCTCAGCTGTTGCTCCACGACGTCGACCTCTCCGGCACGAAGCTGGCCACGACCGCGCTGAAATGGGCCGTCACCGGTTTTCCCGTGATGGCGTTCTCGCTGCTCGCCGCCGTCTCCGCGCTCGGCCTGCGGCAGGTGCTCGTCCGCCGCGTCGCCGTCCGCTCCGGTCGGGCCGCGCGCGCGGTCGAGGCTCGACAGGTCCCCGTCCCGCGAAGGAACCACCATGGCTGAACGCCCTCGCAACCATCTGGGGGGACGCCCGCCCGCGACGCCGCCGCTGCTCAAGGCAGGCCGGATCGCCATGGCCACCGCGTCGGCGGGCGTGCTGCTGGTCAGCGGCGTCTCCTGGTTCACCTACAACTCGCTGGTGGACGGCCTCAACACCTCCGACGCGCTCTCCGTCGCGCAGCGGCACGCCCCGCCGAAGCTGGACAACTCGATCAATCTGCTGCTGATCGGCCTGGACAGCCGCAAGGACATGAACGGCAACGACCTGCCCAAGCAGTTCGTCGAGCAGGACCTGCACGCCGGTTCCAGCGACATCGGCGGCTACAACACCAACACGCTGATCATGCTGCACATCCCCGCCAACGGCGGAAAGGTGCAGGCCTTCTCCATCCCGCGCGACGACTACGTCGAGACGCTGAACGGCGACGGCAGCTCGCAGGGCCACCACAAGATCAAGGAGGCCTACGGCCTGGCCAAGGCCGCCGCCGAGCCGAGGCTCAAGGCCTCCGGCGTCAGCGGCGCCGACCTCGAACAGCAGAGCCGGGAGGCCGGCCGCGAGGCCACCCTCGCCACGGTCCAGCAGTTCCTCGGCATCAGGATCGACCACTTCGCCGAGGTCAACCTGCTCGGCTTTTACGACATCGCCAAGGTCGTCCAGCCGATCACGGTCTGCCTCAAGCACGCCACCAAGGACCCGGCCATGACCGGCCAGGGCTCCGGCGCGGACTTCCACGCCGGCTACAACACCCTGGACGCCGCCCAGGCGCTCGCCTTCGTCCGCCAGCGCCACAACCTCACCAACGGCGACCTGGACCGCACCCACCGGCAGCAGGCCTTCATCTCCTCGGTGATGTACAAGCTCAAGCAGGAGGGTCTCTTCGGCGACCTGGGCAAGATGCAGGGCCTGCTCGACGTCGTGAAGAAGGACGTCGTCCTGGACGCGCAGTGGAACATCCTCGACTTCGCCCAGCAGGTGCCGAACCTGACCGGCGGCAAGGTCGTCTTCAACACCCTGCCGATCCAGGGCTTCGCCACCCGCAACGGAGAGTCGGTGAACCTGGTCGACGCGACCCAGATCCAGCGGATCATCCAGCGGCTCACGGCCCACGACCCGAGCCCCGAGCCGACGCCCTCCTCCTCGTCCGCGGCGCCGGCGCCTGCGGGCGCGCCGGTCACCCCGGCGACGGTCGACGTGCTGAACGGCTCCGGCGTCACCGGCCTGGCGGCCGAGAAGCAGAAGACCCTGGTCGACGCGGGCTGGTCCCCGGGCCGCACGGGCAACGCCACCGCCCGCGCCCACACCGTGGTCCGCTACGGCGCGGGCGCGCAGAAGGCCGCCAAGGAGGTCGCGGGCAAGCTCGGCGGCGGCACGGCGGCGCCGACCGCGTCGAGCGCGCTGGCGGCGGGCCACGTCGAGGTGATCCTGGGCAAGGACGCGGCGGCAGGGGCGGGTTCCGCCGGTGCGGCGGCTCCTGGGGCTCCGGGGGCTCCTGGCGGCTCGGGCGGTTCCGGCGCGGGTTCGGCCGAGCCGGCGTCGAGCATTCCGTTCCAGGGATCGGCCGTCGACATGGGCAAGGGGATCCCCTGTGTGGACTGACCCCCGCGACCCGGTCCAGAACTCAGATGCCACCCCGCTAGGAGATCGGGAAACGCGTAAGACACACTTGTTGTGATTGATCGCACTGTTTCCCGGTCGGGCATGATGGGGATCGCACCTCAAGCCTGCACGGCCGACTAGGAGGACCGAGTGGACGACGTTCTGCGGCGGGCACCGCTCTTCACCGCGCTGGACGACGAGCAGGCCGCCGAGCTGCGCGCCTCCATGACGGAGACGACGCTCGCCCGTGGCGAGTCGCTGTTCCACGAGGGCGACCCGGGCGACCGGCTGTACGTCATCGTCGAAGGCAAGGTGAAGCTGCACCGCGCTTCTGCCGACGGCCGCGAGAACATGCTCGCGGTGGTGGGCCCCAGCGAGATGATCGGCGAGCTCTCGCTCTTCGACCCCGGCCCGCGCACGGCGACTGCGTCGGCGCTGACCGAGGTCAAGCTGCTCGGCCTCGGCCACGGCGACCTTCAGCCGTGGCTGACGACCCGCCCCGAGGTCGCCATCGCCCTGCTCCGCGCGATCGCGCGCCGCCTGCGCCGGACCAACGACGTGATGTCGGACCTGGTCTTCTCGGACGTTCCTGGCCGCGTGGCGAAGGCGCTGCTCGACCTGTCGCGCCGCTTCGGCGTCCCTTCGGACGAGGGCATCCACGTGGTGCACGACCTGACGCAGGAGGAGCTGGCCCAGCTGGTCGGCGCGTCCCGCGAGACGGTCAACAAGGCGCTCGCGGACTTCGCGCAGCGCGGGTGGCTCCGCTTGGAGGCTCGCGCCGTGATCCTGCTGGACGTGGAGCGCCTGGCCCGCCGCTCCCGCTAGCGCTCGGCAAGCGGCTCAGTTGCACTACCAAGGGGCGCGGGGCTCTGCTTGATCAACTGCGTGCGCGAAAACCACCCTGTGCGGATGGCCCTGCGCGTTCGGGGCTCTACCTACGCGGGTGGCTTGTCGCGCAGTTCCTCGCGCCCCTGCTGTGCTTCCCGCAGGTACTCGAGTTGCGCGCGGACGGACCATTCCGCCGCAGGCCAGAGCGCACGGTCCACGTCCGCGTAGACCTCGGCCACGACCTCGGCAGGGGTCGTGTGCCCCGCCTTCACCGCCGCGGCGACCTGCGCCAGGCGGGTTTCCCTGTGGGCGAGGTAGTACTCCACCGCGCCCAGCGCGTCCTCCAGGACCGGTCCGTGCCCCGGAAGGATCACGCGGGCCTCCCGATCCTCCGCGAGCGCGCGCAGCCGCCGCAGGGAGGCGAGGTAGTCGCCCAGCCGTCCGTCCGGGTGCGCCACCACCGTCGTCCCGCGACCCAGCACCGTGTCACCGGTCAGCACCGCGCCCTCCGCGGGAAGTGCGAAGCAGAGCGAGTCCGAGGTGTGCCCCGGCGTGCCGACGACGCGGATCTCCAGGCCGCCGTAGTCCAGCACGTCGCCGTCGGCGAGGCCCTCCTCGCCCAGCCGCAGCGCGGCGTCCAACGCGCGGACCCCGCTACCGCTCAGCGCGGCGAACCGCGCCGCGCCCTCCGCGTGGTCCGGGTGACCGTGCGTCAGCAGCGTCGCGGACACCCTGCAGCCCCGCGCCTCGACCGCGGCCAGCACCGCCGCCAGATGGCCCTCGTCCAGCGGGCCCGGGTCGACGACCACGGCCTGCGTCGAACCCGGCTCGGCGAGGATCCAGGTGTTCGTGCCCTCCAGCGTCATCGGCGACGGGTTCGGCGCCAGCACCAGCGTCGCCCGCTCGGTGACCACGGTCGGGCCGCTCACGCCCGGCCCCGCAGTGAGAGCGCCGGATAGCCCGGCCAGGTGACGACGTAGCCGCCGTCCGCCTCGATCCGTGCCTCCGCCATGATCGGCTCGATCCGCCGCTCCGCCGCCGCGTCCAGCGCCTCCGCCGGGGAGGCGAACCGCTCCAGCTCCCGCAGGGTCGTGATCGTCGGCGGCAACATCAGGAACTCGCCCGCCGCATGATGGGCCACGGCCTCCGTCGGCGTCAGCCAGACCACCCGGTCCGCCTCGCCGGGGATCTCCGCCGTGCGCTGGCCGTCGGGGACGGTCGCGACGAAGAACCAGGTGTCGTAGCGGCGCTCCTCGAACGCCGGGGTGATCCAGCGGGACCACGCGCCCAGCAGGTCGCTGCGCAGCACCAGACCGCGCTTGGCGAGGAACTCGGCGAAGGGCAGCTCGTGCGCCTCCAGCGCGGCCCGCGCCGCGCGCCACTCCTCGCCGGAGACGTCCGCGACCACCGAGGACGCGTCGGGCCCGGCCAGCAGCACGCCGGACTCCTCGAAGGTCTCCCGGACGGCCGCGCAGACGACGGCACGCGCCTCGTCGGGCGCGACGCCGAGCCGCTCGCCCCAGGCTGCCGCGTCCGGGCCGGCCCAGCCGAGCTCCGGCCCGCTGTCGTGCGGGTCGACCGCCCCTCCGGGGTACGCGTAGGCGCCGCCCGCGAAGGCCATCGAGGTGCGGCGGCGCAGCAGATAGGCCTGCACGGCCTCGGCCCGGGAACGCAGCAGCACCACCGTGGCGGCGCGGCGCGGCGTCACGGGCGGCAGCTCACCCCGCGCCTGCGCCGCGATCCGGTCCGCCCAGTTGGACGGGAGTCGATCACTCATGGCCGGATCGTACGGCGCAGGGCGCGAAATTCACACAGTGCCCAGAACTGGACGGGTCAGGCGCGGACCTTGACCTGGATCTCCACCTCGACCGGCGCGTCCAGCGGCAGCACCGCGACGCCGACCGCGCTGCGGGCGTGCACGCCCGCCTCGC
Organism: Streptacidiphilus sp. MAP12-20; assembly: GCF_041262525.1. Classification (NCBI taxonomy): domain Bacteria; kingdom Bacillati; phylum Actinomycetota; class Actinomycetes; order Kitasatosporales; family Streptomycetaceae; genus Streptacidiphilus; species Streptacidiphilus sp. MAP12-20. The sequence continues at coordinate 46,666 of NZ_JBGCCK010000025.1, read as the reverse complement.
CCAGGACCTCGCCCAGCAGCTCGCTCGCGCCGTTGACGACACCGGGCTGACCAGTGAAGTCGGGAGCGGACGCGACGAAGCCGACGACCTTGACGACCCGCTCGATGCGGTCGAGGTCGCCGATCACCGACTTCACGGCGGCCAGGGCGTTGATCGCGCAGATCTTCGCCTGCTCCTTGGCCTCCTCGGCGGTGACCTCGGCGCCGACCTTGCCGGTCAGGCCCAGCTTGCCGGCCACCATCGGCAGCTGGCCGGAGGTGTAGACGTACTCGCCTGTCTGCACGGCCGGGACGTACGCCGCCAGCGGCGGAACGACCTCGGGCAGCGTCAGGCCCAGTTCGGCCAGGCGACTCTCAACCTTGCTCATCGCTCTTACTTCTCCCGCTTCAGGTACGCCACCAGTTGCTCCGGGTTGTTCGGACCCGGAACGACCTGGACCAGCTCCCAGCCGTCCTCGCCCCAGGTGTCGAGGATCTGCTTGGTCGCGTGCACCAGCAGCGGCACCGTCACGTATTCCCACTTGGTCATGACACTGGACTCTAGCCCGTCTGCTCCACAGCTAGCGGTTACGCTCGGCAGGACGGGAGACCGACAGCAGTCACCGAGCAAGCAGGGAGGCACGCCGTATGCCCGCAGCCCCACCCGCAGGCCCGGACTGGGAGGGCGTGCGCCTCCACGTCGTCAGCGGAAAGGGCGGCACCGGCAAGACGACGGTCGCCGCCGCGCTCGCGCTGGCGCTCGCCAAGGAGGGGCGCCGGACCCTGCTGATCGAGGTCGAGGAGCGCCAGGGCATCGCCGAGCTCTTCGGCATCGCGGCGCTGCCGTACGAGGAACGCAAGGTCGCCGGCGGGCGCGGCCACGGCGAGGTGTACGCGCTCGCGATCGACATCGAGCAGGCGCTGCTGGAGTACCTGGAGATGTTCTACAAGCTCGGGCGCGCCGGGAAGGCGCTGCGCAAGCTCGGCTTCATCGACTTCGCGACGACGATCGCGCCCGGCCTGCGCGACGTGCTGCTGACCGGCAAGGCCTGCGAGGCGGTCCGGCGCCGTCGCCCGGACGGGCGACGCGTCTACGACGCGGTGGTGATGGACGCGCCGCCGACCGGACGGGTGACCCGCTTCCTCAACATCAACACCGAGGTCGCCGGGCTGGCCCGGATGGGGCCGATCTACACCCAGTCGCAGGCGGTCATGCGGGTGATCCAGTCCCCGGAGACGGCCGTGCACATGGTCACCCTGCTGGAGGAGATGCCGGTCCAGGAGACCGTGGACGGGATAGCGGACCTGCACGCGGCGAGGCTGCCGGTGGGCGGGGTGTTCGTGAACATGGTTCGCCCGCCGGTGCTGGACCAGGCGGCGGTGCTGGCCGCCGAGGGCGAGCACGAGGAGGAGCTGGCGATCGCGCTGACCGAGGCGGGGCTCGGCGGCCGCCGCTCGTCCGGCGCCAACGGCCCCGGCGCGGCGGTGCGCAAGCTGGTCGGCCCGCTGCTGGAGCAGGGACGCGAGCACGCGGCCCGGGTGGAGCTGGAACGGGAGCAGCGGGTGGACATCCAGGGCCTGAAGCTGCCTACCTACGAACTGCCGCAGCTGGCCGGCGGCGTGGACCTCGGCGGCCTCTACCGACTGGCGGCGGAACTGCGACACCAGGGGGCGGCGTGACCAACGGCAACGGCGGTAGGACCGAGGCGGCGCTGACCTCGCGTCAACTCGACATCGACGCCATGCTCGACGACCGCGGCACCCGCATCGTCGTCTGCTGCGGCTCCGGCGGCGTCGGCAAGACGACCACCGCGGCGGCCCTCGGCCTGCGCGCGGCCGAGCGCGGCCGCAAGGTGGTCGTGCTGACGATCGACCCGGCGCGACGCCTTGCGCAGTCGATGGGCCTGACCGAGCTGGACAACACCCCGCGCGTGGTCAAGGGCGTCACCGGCTCGGGCGAGCTCCAGGCGATGATGCTCGACATGAAGCGGACCTTCGACGAGGTCGTGCTCGCCCATGCCGACCCCGAGCGGGCCCGGCAGATCATGGACAACCCCTTCTACCAGTCGCTCTCCTCCGGCTTCGCCGGCACGCAGGAGTACATGGCGATGGAGAAGCTGGGTCAGCTGCACGCCAGCGGCGACTGGGACCTGATCATCGTCGACACACCGCCGAGCCGCTCCGCGCTGGACTTCCTGGACGCGCCGAACCGGCTCGGCTCGTTCCTGGACGGCCGACTGATCAAGGTGCTGACGGCGCCCGCGAAGGTGGGCGGCCGCAGCGCGATGAAGATGCTGAACGTCGGCATGACGATGTTCACCGGCGTGCTCAGCAAGGTGTTGGGCGCGAGCGTGCTGCAGGACGTGTCGACCTTCGTCGCCGCGATGGACTCCATGTTCGGCGGCTTCCGCGAGCGAGCGGACCGTACCTACGCGCTGCTGCAGGCGAAGGGGACGGCCTTCCTCGTCGTCGCCGCGCCGGAGCGGGACGCACTGCGGGAGGCGGCCTACTTCGTCGACCGCCTGGAGGCCGACCGGATGCCGCTGGCCGGCCTCGTCCTCAACCGCGTCCACCACACCGGTGCGCCCCAGCTCAGCGCGGAGCGCGCCCGGGCCGCGGCCGAGTCCCTCGACGACGGCCCTCCCGGCAACGGCGAACAGCTGGCCGCGGGCCTGCTCCGGCTGCACGCGGAACGCATGCAGGTGATCGCCCGCGAGCGCCGCATGCGCGACCGCTTCGTCTCCGTCTTCCCGGACGTCCGGGTGGCAGAGGTCTCCGCGCTCCCCGGAGACGTCCACGACCTCGAGGGTCTCCGCGAAATCGGATCACTTCTCAGCGGCGCGTGACCTGCACTGTCAGGGGCGCGAGGAACTGCGCGACAATCCCCCAGCCTTCGGCCGGGAGCTGCCCCCTCCCACGCAGGTAGGGCACCGAACGCGCAGGGCCATCCGCACACGGTGGTTTCTCGCGCAGTTCCTCGCGCCCCTGATAGTGCAACGCAACGTCCCGCCGAAAGATCAGCCCGCTTCGGCGAAGTCCACCACGTCGCAGACCGCGTACGACTGTTCGTACTCCGTGCGCGCCGTCTCAAGCAGGCGCCGCCACGAGACAACAGTGGGCCGCCGACGCAGCAGCGCTCTGCGCTCCCGCTCGGTCATACCCCCCCACACGCCGAACTCGACGCGATTGTCCAAGGCATCGGCCAGGCACTCCGTGCGCACCGGGCACCCCGTGCACACCGCCTTCGCGCGGTTCTGCGCCGCCCCCTGGACGAACAGTTCGTCCGGATCGCTGGTGCGGCAGGCGGCCTGCGCACTCCAGTCCTCAACCCAGCTCATGCTGGCGCCGTCCTCTCCCGAATCGAGGCTCCCCCACGGCGGCAACGGCGAATATGCCGTTGCCAGTTGAGGACGTTACGGAAGAACCGGTCGTTGCAACAGCCCCCCGGGGCCCAATCCTTATGGCCCATTTGGACTATGCGTGCTCAGGAGATCACCCGTTGGAGTGAGCGCAGGTGAACAGGCACGGAGCGGGCTTCGGGGACCCGCTTCGTCCATCCCGGACGGTCACTCGCGGTCATACGGCTGGCATATGCCACTCATATGCCGACGATTCGGTCATCTCTCATCACCCACAAGAGTGAGTCAAGCGAGCGCACAGCAAGTTGTCGCACGCTTGTGACAAGAGTAGGCGAACACCTGGCCACCTGTCCGAGGAACGCCGCGTAAGGTTCTGCCATGGCAGCGAAGCGCAAGGTGTCCCCCCTGCAGCAGATCTCGCTCGGAGCCCGCCTGCTGGGCGCGAGCGTGCTGGCCGGCGGTCTCGTCGCCGGCCTGGCTCTGCCCGCCGTGGGTGCACTCGGCCTGGGAGCCAAGTCCGCGGTCGACAGCTTCAACAGCATTCCGGACGCGTTCACCGCCCCGTCGCTGTCCCAGGCGTCGTACATCTACGACAATCAGAACAACATCATCGCCAAGGTCTACTCGCGCGACCGCACGGAGGTCCCGGAGAGCCAGATCGCCCCGGTGATGCGCCAGGCGCTGGTTGACATCGAGGACAACCGCTTCTTCCAGCACGGCGCCATCGACCTGAAGGGCACCCTGCGCGCGCTGACCAAGAACAGCGGCGGCGGCTCGGTCCAGGGCGGTTCGACGCTGACCCAGCAGTACGTCAAGAACGTCTTCGTCGAAGAGGCGGGCAACGACCAGGCCAAGGTGCTGGAGGCGCAGCGGCAGACCATCGGCCGCAAGATCCAGGAGCTGAAGTACGCGATCAGGGTCGAGGAGACCCTGACCAAGGACCAGATCCTGACCAAGTACCTCAACATCACCTTCTTCGGCGAGCAGGCCTACGGCATCGAGGCCGCCAGCGAGCGCTACTTCGGCGTCCACGCCAGCCAGCTGAAGGTGCAGCAGGCGGCCGTGCTGGCCGGCATGGTCCAGTCGCCGACGTACTACGACCCGATCCTCTACCCGGACATCGCGCTCAAGCGCCGCAACGTCGTCCTGGAGAAGATGGCCGAGTACGGCAGCATCAGCGCCGCCCAGGCCACCGCCGCGAAGGCGACGCCGCTCGGGCTGAACCCGCACAAGGCGCAGGAGGGCTGCATCACCGCCAAGAAGTACGGCGAGGCCTTCTTCTGCGACTACGTCGAACACATCCTCCTCAAGGACCCCGCCTTCGGTAAGACGACAGCGGACCGCCAGGCTCTGTGGGACGCGGGCGGCCTGCAGATCCACACCACCCTGGACCCGAAGGCGCAGGCGTCGCTCTACGCGTCGGTGACCAAGCACGTATATGCGAGCGACAAGGCCGCCACCGCGATGACGATGATCCAGCCGGGCACCGGCAAGATCCTCGCCATGGGCCAGAGCCGTCCGTACGGTCTGGGCAGCAGCTCGGCCGTCACCACTCTGAACTACAACGTCGACCGCACCATGGGCGGCGGCGGCGGCTTCGCGACGGGTTCGACCTTCAAGCCGATCACCGCCGCGGCGGCGCTCGAACAGGGCATCGGCATGGACAAGACCTACCCGTCGCCCTACCAGGAGCCGTACCCGGCGATGCAGGACTGCTCCGGCAACACGGTGGGGCAGGTCGACAACCCGCCGGACCAGAACGACTCCCCGACCCTGGTGGGCCCGTTCGACATGCCGGGGGCCATGGCGAAGTCGGTCAACACCTACTTCGTCCCGCTGGAGCGCGACGCCGGGCTCTGCAATGTCGTCCGCATGGCGAACAAGCTGGGCATCACCAGCCAGGCGACGTACTCCCCGCACACCACCACGCTCGCGCCGATCCAGCAGGTGCAGTCGCTCACCCTCGGCACCAACAACCTGACCCCGCTGGAGATGGCCAACGTCTACGCGACCTTCGCGGCCCGCGGCCTGTACTGCACCCCCACCGCGCTCACCTCGGTGACCACGTCCGGCCACAAGACCATCGCCGTCCCGCAGGCCAACTGCCAGCAGGTGATGCAGCAGACCACGGCCGACGCCATCACCACCATGCTCTACGGCGTGGTCCAGGACGGTACAGGCAAGGCCGACGGCTTCTCCGACGGCCGTCCGAGCGCAGGCAAGACCGGTACGACGGACTCGCACTACCAGGTCTGGTTCGTCGGCTACACCCCGGAGGTCGCCGCGGCCACCGTGGTCAGCGACACCGCGAAGTACGAGAACCTCTCCGACCAGTCGATCGGCGGCATCACCCAGACCGCGTTCGGCGCCACCGTCGCAGGCCCGATCTGGCACGATGCGCTGGATGCCTTCCTGACCGGCGTCCCCCAGGGCCAGTTCAACCTGGTGCAGCTGCCCAAGCCGCCGTCCAACGACGGGACCAAGAAGGGTAAGCCGGGCCAGAACGGCGGCACGACCGCGGGAACCACCACGGGCACCACCACCGGCACCACGGGCAACCCCGGCACGATCCTCGGCGCCACCGGCTTCGTGGGCATCGCGGGCGGCAATCCCGGAAAGGGCAACGGCGGCCACCACTGATCCCGCTGCGGGATCCCTCGCCCGCCTCCGGGCGGCGACGCTGCGCACGGAAGGCCCCGGCCAATCGGCCGGGGCCTTCCGCTCTCTCCGAAGCTGCGTGTCCGGAGCTGTGTGTCCGGGGCTGTCTCGCCGGGGCTTGTCGGCGTCAGCCGGCCAGGGCCTGCTTGACGAGGGCGGCCACCCGGCCACCCTCCGCCAGGCCGGAGACCTTCGGGTTGACGATCTTCATGACCGCGCCCATCGCGCGCGGGCCCTCCGCGCCGGAGGCCTTGGCCTCGGCGACGGCAGCCGTGACGATCGTGGAGAGCTCCTCGTCCGTGAGCTGCTTCGGCAGGTACTCCGCCAGCAGCACACCCTCCTCGCGCTCGCGCTGCGCCGACTCGGGGCGGCCGCCCAGCTCGAAGGCCTCGGCCGCCTCCCTGCGCTTCTTCGCCTCACGGGTGATCACCTGGAGCACCTCCGCGTCGCTGAGCTCGCGCGCGGTCGTACCGGCCACCTCCTCCTTGGTGATGGCGGTGAGGGTCAGCCGAATCGTGCCGGAACGGAGCTCGTCACGGGCGCGGATCGCGGCGGTGAGGTCCTCCTGGAGCTGCTGCTTGAGCGTGCTGGTCATGCCGCCAGTCTGTCACCTCCGCGCGGTTCCCCGCCCCGATTAACCCAGCGGACCGCCCCTGGCCCTCCCTCCCCTCCTCTTCCCGCTGCCCTCCCCCTGATTCTCCCGCGACCTCGCGCTACGCGCCCGTCCCCGCTTCTGCCACCATGTACGGATGCGCACCCGTTACGCCGTTCCGCTCAAGGCCCTGGGGGTCACCGCCGCCGTCGGCGCAGCCTGCGTCGGCTACGCCGCCGGGTACGAGGTGCGGTCGTTCCGGCTGCGGCGGGTCGAGATTCCGGTGCTGCCGCCGGGCGCCAAGCCGATGCGGGTGCTCCAGGTCTCCGACATCCACATGGTCAACGGCCAGCGGAAGAAGCAGATCTGGCTCGGCGGCCTGGCCGCGCTCCGGCCTGACCTGGTGATCAACACCGGCGACAACCTCTCGGACCCGGAGGCCGTCCCGCAGACGCTGGACGCGCTCGGCCCGCTGCTGGACTTCCCGGGCGCGTACGTCTTCGGCTCGAACGACTACTACGGCCCGCGCCCGAAGAGCCCGACCCGCTACCTCTCCGCGATGATCTCCGGCGACCACGGCCTGAACAACGCCGACGGCACCGCCCGGCGTGGGGTCGTCGGCGCGATCCACAACCCGTGGACGGAGCTGCGCGACGGCTTCGACGCCGCCGGCTGGGTGGACCTGACCAACCGGCGCGGGCAGCTCAAGGTCAACGACCTGGAGCTGGAGCTGACCGGCCTGGACGACCCGCACATCCGCCGCGACCGCTACAACGCCGTCGCGGGCGGCCCTTCCCCCGACGCGGACGTCTCCTTCGGCATCGTGCACGCGCCCTACCTGCGCGTCCTGGACGCCTTCACCGCCGACGGCTACCCGCTGGTGCTGGCCGGGCACACGCACGGCGGTCAGCTCTGTGTCCCCTTCTACGGGGCTCTCGTCACCAACTGCGACATCGACCGGCGCCGGGTCAAGGGTCTCTCCCGCCACACGGCCGGCGGCCGACAGTCCTACCTGCATGTCTCGGCCGGCTGCGGCACCAACCGCTACACCCCGGTCCGCTTCGCCTGCCCGCCGGAGGCGACGCTGCTGACTCTCACGCCCCGCCCTCGGGGCTGACCGTCCGGCCCGACGTCATCCGGCTCGACGTCACCTCGTAGGCGCCGTCGATCGCCCCCACGTCCGCGCCGCCGCCACGGCGGCCACCGCTCGGATCCTCGATCGAGCCGTCCAGCCAACGGTGCTGCTGCGACGTTCGCTCGGCGACCCGCAGCAGCCGGCCGACCGCCGGCGAGTGGCTGGTCCCGCGCGTCACCAGGTGCACCTCGATGTAGGCGGGCGGCGTCAGCGGCAGCCAGATCAGCCCGCTGGGGAGCCCGATCCGACCGGAGAGCCCCACCATGGTCACCGCCGCCCCGGAGGCCACGGGGGTGTAGGAGGCGTCGAAGTCCAGGCCGCGGTAGAGCACCTCGGGCTTGGCCCCGGCGCGGGCGCAGATCTCCATGATCTCGTCGTAGTGGCCGGGGTTGTGGTCGCGCGGGTGCAGCAGCAGCTTGAGGCCGTCCAGCTGGGCCGGGTCGATGGTCTCGACGCCGCCCTGGACGAGCGGGTGGTCGCGACTGATGATCACGCCCTGCCGCTCCCTGCGCAACAGCGTCAGCTGCACGTCCGGCAGCGTCTCCGGCTGTGCGGAGCGCACCAACCCGACGTCGAGCGTCCCGGCGGCGACGGAGTCGACGATGTCCGCGAAGGCCATCACCCGCGCGGAGACCTCGATCCCGGGCGCCTCCTCGCTCATCGCCTGCAGCAGCTGCGGCGCGGTCTCGTACCCGGCGCTCATCCCGTATCCGAGGCTCACGCTGCCCAGCCGCCCGTCGGCGAACTCGCGCACCCCCCGCCACAGACTGTCCGCCGCCTCCAGCAGCGCGGGCCCGCGCTCCAGCAGCATCCGACCGGCCTCGGTCGGCTCGACCTTGTGCGTGGTGCGCGCCAGCAGCTCCACCCCGAGCTCCCGTTCCAGCTCCCGCACCTGCCGACTCAGCGCAGGCTGCGCGATGTGCAGGCGCTCGGCGGCGCGGGTGAAGTTCCGCTCCTCGGCGACGGCCAGGAAGTAACGCAGGCGGCGCAGCTCGGACATGCGTCCATCTTAGGAGCTCGGTCATGCCGACTCGGCATGATGTGCAGCAGAAGCTGCGCGAACAGCAACTGAACGCCCGACTACGGCGTTCCGCTGAGCGTGCGCGGGCTACCTGCGCGCTGGGCGCGTGGCGCCCCTTCGCGCCTCACGGCGGCATCCACCTTCTGAGAGGGGTGCCACGTTCCGTGACCCCCGTGGCATCATCACGCGGGTGGGAACACATGGGCGACAAGGGCGCGGTCCGCTTCGACTGCGCTCATCCGGAACGGCGATCCCGAGGCAGCACCGGCCTCACGAGCAGCATGTCCCGCCCCACGCCGAGACGGCAGCGGTTCCGGGCGAGTCCGATGATCAGACGGTCCCACCGCATCCGCTCATCGTGCAGGCGACGCACACCGCCGACGCGGCCACCGTCTTTCCCTGGTTCGGCGCCGCGTCCGACTCGTCGTCGCGGGCTGCCGTCGCGACCCGGCCCGAGTCCGTTGGCGCGGACAGGGGTGCTCACGCGGACTCGGCCGCGGACTCTGACGCGGGGGCGTACGGGCCTCACCTGCGTCCGAATCCGAACCTCTCTCGCCTGGTTCCGCTCCTCACGGACCTGGCCGGTCGGCTCGGTCCCCTGCGCGCGCGCCTCGCGCGGTACGCCGAACCCCTCGCTCCGGTCACTGCCAGGATCGGGGCGCTGGAGCTGCTCCTCGGCGGACTGTGCGTGCTGCTCGTCACGCGCTTCCTGGTCTCCGGACAGATCGGCTCCGGCGGTCTGCAGGCCTGGGAGACGGTGTTCATCGCGATCTGCGTCCAGGCGATTCCCTTCGTCGTCCTCGGGACCGTCGTCTCCGCCGCCGTCGCCGCGCTCGTGCCGCCGTCCTTTCTGGAGCGGCTGCTGCCGAAGCGTCCGTCCCTGGCCGTGCCGATCGCCGGCGCTGCGGGAGCCCTGCTGCCGGGCTGCGAATGCGCCTCGATACCCGTCGCGAGCCGGCTGATGGCCGGTGGCGTGGCGCCGGCCGCGTCGCTCGCGTTCCTGCTGTCGGCCCCGGCGATCAACCCGGTCGTGCTGACCGCGACGGCCGTCGCGTTCCCCGGCCAGCCGCAGATGGTCTGGGCCCGACTGATCGCCTCGCTCCTCGCCTCGGTGGCGATGGGCTGGCTCTGGGCCGGCCTCGGCCGCCCGGAGTGGCTGCGCCCACAACTGCGCGAGCACGAGCACCACGAGGGCGGGCGGCTGCGCTCCTTCCTCGCAGCGCTGGAACACGACTTCCTGCAGTCGGCCGGATTCCTGGTGGTGGGCGCGCTCATGGCGGCCACGCTCAACGTGCTGGTGCCGCGGTCGCTGCTGGCCGGCGTCGGCTCCGTTCCGGTGCTGAACCTGCTGGTCCTCGGCCTGCTCGCGGTGGTGCTCGCGATCTGCTCGGAGGCGGACGCGTTCGTCGCGGCCAGCCTCACCGCGGTCTCACCGGTCGCCCGGCTGGCGTTCCTCGTCGTCGGACCCATGGTGGACGTCAAGCTGATCAGCCTTCAGGCGGGCACCTTCGGGCGTGCCTTCGCCTGGCGCTTCTCGGCCGCGACGTTCGTGGTGGCGCTCGCCTGCGCCGGACTGGTCGGGGGGTGGCTGCTCTGATGCCACGCGAAGCGAGGGCGATCCTGCTGGTTCTGGCCGGGGCGGCGCTGCTGCACCTCTCCGTGTTCGGCGACGGTTACCTGCGGTACGTCCGACCCGGGATGCACCCCTATCTGATCGCCGCGGGCGTCGTCCTTCTCGGGCTCGGGCTGACCCGCGCGTTCCTGCTCTTCCGCGCGCTGCTCGCGAGCGGCGACCAGGCGAACGGCGACCAGGCGAGCAGCGACCAGGCGAGCAGCGACCTGACGAGCGACGACCAGAGGCAGCCGGGGTCCGCCTCCGATCCCCACGCACCGAGCCACCTCCGGGCCGCCTGGCTGCTGCTCCTGCCGCTCGTCGCCGTCTTCGTCGCAGCGCCGCCCGCACTCGGGGACTTCACCGCACGGCAGTCCGGCAACACCGTCGCCAAGCCGGTCGCCACCGGCTTCCCCGCCCTGCCGGCCGGCGACCCGCTGACGCTGCCGCTCGCCGACTTCGTCGTGCGCGCGGTCTGGGACCAGCAGGACTCTCTCCGCGGCCGTCACGTCGAGCTCACCGGCTTCGTCCTGCCCAAGGCGGGCGGTGGCTGGTACCTGACCCGACTCACCATCACCTGCTGCGCGGCCGACGCCGTCACCTACAAGGTGGAGGTTCGCGGGACCACCGCCGTTCCGCGCCGTGGCGCGTGGGTCCGGGTCACCGGCAGTTGGCAGCCGGACGGCCGCGCCGGACGGGCGGACGACGTGCCGATCGTCGCCGTCACCGCAGTCGTCGGCATTCCGGCCCCGGCCGACCCGTACGAATGAGCCACGCCTGAGCGATTTGTCCGCCCCACTCGTCCGGTTTGATGCGATCGAGTGCAACCAGTCAGTTCATCCTCACATCTGACTGTGATAAACCATTTTCCCGGACGAAACATCGGTGGGGGCCGTAGTGACCACTCAGCGGACTGCGCGACAGCGCGCCCGGCTGCGCGCTGGGCTGCTGGCCGGCGGCGTCGCGCTCGCGCTCACCACCCTGCCCGTCTTCGCCGGCCGGGGCAGCGGCTCAGGTGCGTCCGCGGCTGAGGCGGTCGGCGCGCAGCCGGTCACGGCCCAGGGCGGGATACCCGGCGAGAACGGCCAACCATGGGACGGCCAGACCCACCTGATCGGCGACGGCTCGACCTCCTACACCGGTCCGCAGCCGGAGCAGCCGACGCCGACGAAGCTGAAGCCGGGAGAGCGGCCTCCGCAGTTCGTGGTCTTCTCCTGGGACGGTGCGCTGGAGAACGACCAGAAGCTCTTCTCGCACTATCTCCAACTCAGCGAGCAGTACCACGCCCAGATGACGTTCTTCCTGACCGGCATGTACCTCCTGCCGAGCTCGAAGCGGTATCTCTACCACCCGCCGAAGCACGGGGTCGGCACCGCGGCGATCTCGTTCGCGACGGACCAGCACATCCGGTGGACGCTGCAGCAGCTCAGCCAGGCCTGGCAGAACGGCGACGAGATCGGCACCCACTTCAACGGCCACTTCTGCGGTGCGGGCGGCGGCGGCGACTGGAGCACGAAGGAGTGGCTGAGCGAGACGCAGCAGGCTTACTCCTTCGTGGAGAACTGGAAGACCAACACCGGTTTCACCGACATTCCCGCCCTGCCCTTCGACTACAGCAAGGAGCTGGTCGGCGGCCGCGCCCCCTGCCTGGAGGGCCAGAAGACGCTGGTACCCGCGGAGAAGCAGCTCGGCTGGCGCTACGACGCCAGCTCGCCGGGTGATTTCCAGGCCTGGCCGAGGAAGGTCGACGGCATCTGGAACTTCCCGCTGCAGGAGATGCCCTACCCGGGGCACGACTTCCAGGTGCTCTCCATGGACTTCAACTTCCTGGCCAACCAGTCCGGCGGCAATCCGTCGGGCGACCCGGCCAAGTACGCGCAGTGGGAGCAGTCCACGGTCGACGGCTACATGAACGGCTTCAACCGCGCCTACTACGGCAGCCGGGCTCCGCTGTTCATCGGCAACCACTTCGAGAACTGGAACGGCGGCATCTACATGCAGGCCATGGACCAGGTGATCAAGAACACCTGTTCCAAGCCGGATGTGCGCTGCGTCTCGTTCAAGGAGATGGCCGACTGGCTGGACGTGCAGAGCCCCGCCGTCCTGGCGAAACTGCGCGGCCTCGACCCGAGCGAGTCCCCTGACTGGAGCACCTTCATCCGCGGCTCGGACAGCGGATCCGGGTCGGGGTCCGACGGCAGTTCAGGCAACCCAAAGGACAGCTCGGGGACGGGCTCCGGCTCCGGTTCTGGCGACAGCCAGAGGAACGGCAAGGGCCAGGGCAAGGGCAGTGGCGGCAACGGCGGCGGCCAGGGCGGCAACGGCAACTGAGGCCGGGTTACCCCTTCGCTGCCGTCACCTTCGTGTACCGCACCCAGATCCGCGTCGGCACCGTACTCGTCGACTGCGTCGCCGGAGCGCCGAGGACCCCGGTCAGGGGCAGCATCGCCCCCGTCTTCAGATCGGACCGGAACATGGTCACCGCCGTGACGTCCTGACCGGTGTACCCCACGAACCAGCCGGAGGTCGCGTCCAGCATCGTCCCGGTCTTGCCGGCCACGCGCAGGCCCGGGATCTGCGCGCCCTGGCCGGAACCGCTGCTGACGGCGTCGGCGAGGGCCGAGTCGATCTCATGCGCCACGTCCGCGCTGATCGCCTGCGTCCGCTGCGGACTGTCCAGGGCCACCTCGTGCCCGCCGAGCAGCAGGCGTGACACCGAGTACGGGGCCACGTGCAGGCCGTCGGCGGCGAAGGCGCCGTACGCATCCGCCATCCGGATCGCACTGGGGGTGGAGTTGCCGAGCGAGAAGGTCGGCACCGGATCGCCCATGCTCTCGGGCAGCAGCCCGAAATTCTCCGCTGTGGTCCGCACCTGCGCCAGACCGACGTCCATGCCCAACTGGGCCATCGGACCGTTGATCGAGTCGACCACCGCCTCGTGCAGGGTCACCGGTCCGTAGGAACGGCCGCCCTCGTTGGCCACGCGGACGATCCGGCCGTCCCGGTTCCAGTATGGGCCCTCGGGGGTGTGCACCATCACCTTGTTGTCACCGCTGTATTGCGTCTGTGCCGTGACGGGCGTGCGCGGCCCGCCGTGCTGCAGCTGCACGCCTTGGCTGAGCCCCGCTGCGTAGACGAGCGGCGTGAAGGCCGTCCCCACCGGCACGGTGGACGTATTCGCGTTGTCGAAGCCCTGCTGCAGGTAGTCCGGGCCACCGTAGACCGCCAGGATCCGCCCGTCGGCGGCGACGGTCGCCGCCCCGAAGGCGACGTGGGCGTCGGCGGCGCGCTTGGCCGGGTCGAGCCCCTTGGACGCGCCCTTCACCGCTGCGGCGAGGGCTTTGACGCGCGGCTTCTCGAAGGTCGTGTAGATCTGGAAGCCGCCCAGGTCGAAGCGGCGCGCGTCCGCGGCGGAGTGCGCCGAGACGTACTGGGTGGCGAGATCCACGAGATAGCCGGTCTGGCCGGTCAGCCCACCCTGAAGGCGCGGCTGGATCGGGTCCGGGAACACCTTGTACCGCGCGCGCTGCGCGGGCGTGAGCTGATGGATCACGACCATCCGGTCGAGGATCCAGTTCCACCGCGTGACGGCACGCTGCCGGTTGTCGGCGCTGATCGCCGGGTCGTAGAGTCCGGCGCCCTTGAGCAGGGTCGCCAGGAACGCCCCCTGGCTCACGTTGAGCTGCGACACGTCGACGCCGTAGTAGGCGCGGGCAGCGCGCTCGATCCCGTAGGTGCCGCGACCGAACCAGCTGGTGTTGAGGTAGCCGTCGAGGATCTGCTGCTTGCTGAGCTTGGAGTCCAGTTTGGTCGCGATGAACATCTCAGTGATCTTGCGACTGAGCGTCTGCGCCTGATTGAGGTAGACGTTCTTCACGTACTGCTGGGTGATCGTCGAGCCGCCCTGCGTGTCCTGGCCCTTGATCATTTCGTACCCGGCCCGGAGAATGCCGCGCGGCGAGACCCCGTCGTCGGTGTAGAAGGTCTCGTTCTCGGCGGCGAGCACGTCCCACTGGACGGGGACCGGAACCTGCGAGAGCGGCACGGCCTGCCGGTCGACGGGCCCGGTCCGGGCCATCTCGGTGCCGTCGGACCAGTAGAAGACGTTGTCCTGCTGGGTGGCGAAGGTGTTGAGGTTCGTCGGCACGTCCGTCATCGCGTACGCGATACCGGTGACCCCCACCAGCCCGATCAGGGCATACGCCAGCAGCCCGAGCCACTGCCGCCACGACAGCACCCACCGGCGCCACCCGGTCCGGCCTCGCCTCGGGTACTGCCAGGCCAGCCGCGCGCCAGCCCTCCGCAGCAACCGGGCCACGGTCCGCAACCCCTCCCGGACCCGCCCCGCACCCACGCGCACGTCCATGCCCACTCACCCCGCGCCTCGCCCAAACCCCGATGGGCACCCTAGCTCTCCCACCTGTGCCCCGCAGCCCTCCCCCTCACCTCCGCCCACCTCCCCCGGCCGCGCCCGGCACTCCCGCCCAACACGACCCGCGGGCCGCACCCGCACCTGCCTGCGGAATCGGATTTCGTCGATCGGGGTGAGGTCCGCTAGAGTAATGCTCGTTGCACCGGGGTGTAGCGCAGCTTGGTAGCGCGCTTCGTTCGGGACGAAGAGGCCGTGGGTTCAAATCCCGCCACCCCGACGGTAGTAACACAAGGCCAGAGGGCCCGTCCGCTTGATCGCGGACGGGCCCTCTGCCGTTGCCCTGCCGGGCTCGGCCGGCCTGGATGGTCTCAGTTCTGGTCTCATTCGCTCCCGGTCATGGGTGACTCGCAAGCGTGTATGACAGCGGGGCGAGTTCATCCGTCCAGGGACGGTCGTCCTAGGACACCCATGGCGGACCCATGCGGCGGCGAGTTCGCTGGGGGTGCGGCCGCAGGTCGAGGAGATCCGGGCGAAGACCTCCGTGGCGGGGTGGGTGGCGGCGAGGCGGACGGCGTCCTGCGCGCTGGTCGTCGGGGCGGACGGACGGGTGGGGCCCGTGCGTGTTCCAGGCGACTCAGCGGTGCCGCCAAGCGTTGAGCAACTCCTCGGGTCCATAGGTTGCCTGCAGTCCAGGGCAGTTGACGCCGCTTCGGGACACCGCGACGAGCGGAATCGGGTCATCTGTGAGTGCGGCTCGGTGCTTCTGTAGCGCTGCCAGATCGTGGGCGTCGAATGCGGATGTCTCCAGCCATTTGATCGACCCCAGGAACCGCAACTCCTTGGCCACCGGCTCACGGTCGGCGCCAACGAGATCAATCTCGATATCGTTGCCGCGGGTCCAGTAGGCCCCAAGCGCGGGGGACGCAGGCAATTCGCCGTCAGACAGGACCCGGGCGAGGGACTCACGGATCAGCGGCTCGACGGCGCGTCCGCGCCAACTGGTCCACTGATCCCTTATCCGTGCCAGGGTCAGGTCTCCACGCATCCGTTCGATCTCCGCCATATGTGGATCGAGGAACGCCAGCCAAAAGCGCAGGTACGGGTCCGCCACCCGGTACCGGCGCTCCCTCGAGGGGTGCAGCGAGAGTGGGAGTTCGGCTGCCACGACGCGCTTGTCGATGAGCAGGTCCGCCGCCCTGCTGAGGGTACTGTGAGCGATACCTCCAGCGGCTCGGGCGATGTTGGTGAATGTCCGTTCCCCGGCACCGATTGCCCGCAGCACCTCCCTGCCCATGGCCTGAGGAGGAAACTCCGCGGCAAGTGACCGCTCGGCGGAGACCAGCAGGGCGGAAATCGGGTTTTCCAGCGCCGTGCCGAGGAAGTCCCACATGGAGGCCCCGGCTTCCCACTCCCGGCAGATCAACGGCAGCCCACCTGTGATCAGCGCAGCGTCGAAGGCGGCAGCGGGCTCCAGGTTGAGCATTTCGCTGATGTCGGCCGGGTTCAGCGGGCCGACAACCATCTCCTGCCCACGCTGGTGGAACGGTCGCTCATAACTGTTGAGCGCCTCCATCATCGACAGATCCGAGCCGACCAGCAGAAGCAGCACGGGCTTTCGGCTGAGCAGCCGATCCCAGGCCCGCTGGAGCATGCCCTCGAAGGCATCGATGCGCTCCATGAGATAGGGCACCTCGTCGATCACCACCACGCTCGGTGCATCGTTGGGCAGGATCTCCGCCAGCAGCCGGAAAGCAGCGTTCCATTGGCTCGGCGCCTCCTCGCCGAAGAGAGAACGACCCGGCAGCGTGGAAGTGGCAACGTTGTCGAGCAACTCAGCCAACTCGTCCTCGGCGGTCCCGCCGCCGGCGGTGAAGAACAGATGGGGAACCGCTGCCCGGCGAAGAAACTCCTCAACGAGGGTGGACTTCCCGACTCGGCGACGGCCGCGCATCAGCAGACATCGGCCCGCCTGCGCGGCGCCGACGGATCGCTTGACCTCACTGAGTGCGTTTTGCAGGGTGCGCAGCTCCCTGTCCCGACCGATGAAGCGTGGCATGGCGCGAGATCCCATCACTGACTGAGCATGACCCCTGGCATGATAGTAGCTCTAAAGAAACTATCTCTGGAGAGAGTATCTCGAACGCAGGTCGGCCGCATGGGGTAATCAATTTCCCCGCGCTGTCCGGATGCGCCTCGCCCGTTCGTCACTAGGGTGCACACAGAGACGAGGAGGCAATAGCCATGAAGTACCTGATGTTCGTCTGCACCGACCCCGAGCGGGACACCGACACCGAGAACGTGCCCGACATCGACGAGTGGGTGTCCAAGACCGATGCCACCGGGCAGCGGCTGCAAGGGATGGCGCTGGCGCCCAAGGCAGCGGCGACGACGGTGCGGGTGCGCAGCGGGGAGCTGCTGATCTCCGATGGTCCTTTCGCGGAGACCAAGGAGGTCATCGTGGGCTTCGACCTGATCGAGTGCGCCGATCTGGACGAGGCGATCGAGGTCGCCCGGACCCACCCGATGGCTCGGGGCGGGCGCATCGAGATCCGTCCGCTGGCTGACTTCGAGCAGTGAGCGACCCGGCTCACCTGACCGGCACCGCCGCGGCCGTGACGGGGGACCCCTCCGCCACGGCCGCGGCGGCTGCGGCCGCCGCGGAGGGCTATCCGCGGATCGTCGCGGCGCTGATCCGGATCACCGGAGACTGGACGCTGGCCGAGGACTGCGCGCAGGAGGCCCTCGCGCAGGCGCTCGGGCGCTGGCCGCTCGACGGCGTGCCCGCGAACCCGGGCGGCTGGCTCATGACGGTGGCGCGCAACCGGGCGCTGGACGCCCTGCGGCGGGCGACGGTCGAGCGCCGCAAGCTGCGCGAACTGGCCGTGCTCGCGCTGACCGCCGCCACCGAGGAGTCGGCGTGGGAGTCGGCGCGGGAATCCGGTGAGGTGGCCGACGACCGGCTACGGCTCCTCTTCACCTGCTGCCACCCGGCGTTGGCGCTCGACGCCCAGGTCGCGCTCACGCTGCGGACGATCTGCGCGGTGCCGACGACAGACATCGCGCGGGCGTTCCTGGTCAGCGAGTCCACCATGACCCGGCGGCTGACCCGGGCCAAGACGAAGATCGCCCAGGCCCGCATCCCCTACCGGGTGCCCAGTGGCGCGGCCCTCACCGAGCGACTGCCGGGCGTGCTCGCCGTGCTCTACCTGCTCTTCACCAACGGCTACAACGCCGACGGCGAACCCGCGTTCGCCGAGGAGGCGATCCGCCTCGCCCGACTGCTGACCGGGCTGATGCCCGACCAGCCGGAGACCTCGGCGCTGCTCGCCCTCTTCCTGCTTCAGCACTCGCGGCGCGACACCCGCCGCGACGAGGACGGTCATCTGGTCAGCCTCGAGGACCAGGACCGTTCCCGCTGGGACGATGCGGCCATCGACGAGGCCACCAGCCTCCTCTCCGCCCTGCGGCACCACCTCGGCCCGTACCTGTTGCAGGCCCGGATCGCCGCCTGCCATGCCGTCGCGCCGGCCATGGCCGACACGGACTGGCGCCGGATCGCGGACCTCTACGACCAGCTCGCCCGCGTCCAGCCGAGCCCGGTGGTGGAACTGAACCGCGCCGTGGCCCACGGCTTCGCCCACGGGCCGGAATCCGGTCTCGCGCTGCTGGCCCTCGCCCGCTCCGGGGGCAGCGGCGGCACGCTGGACGACTACCCGCTCACCGTCGCGGTCGAGGCCGACCTCACCGCCCGCACCGGCGACCACCGCCGCGCCGCCGCGCTCTTCCGCGAAGCGGCGGACCGCACCCACAGCGAGTCCGAGCGCCGCACGCTGCTGGCTCGGGCCGAGGCGGTGACGGCGGCCGAAGAGAGGTAGAGCCCCCCGGTCGACGCGGTGCTCGCTGCTGTGGTCCTGCGCCGACACGGCCGGGGCACGATCTTCACCTCGGACGAGGACGAGATGCGCCGGCTCTGCGGCGATCGCGCGGTCGTCGTGCGGCTCTGAGGCTGTGCCCTGAGGCTGTGCTCTGAGGCTGTGCCCTGACACTCTGCTCTGACGCTGTGCCGGTTGCTTGACGCCCGCTCACAAGGAGGCGGGCGTCCACCAGTCGGATCGGCTCAGGGCTGGGTGCGGACCTCGTTGGGGCTGACCGTGCCCGGCTTACGCGGGGGCGCGATCGGGTCCGTGGACGGGTCGGCGACCACGGCTTCGGTTTCCTGGGCGACATCCGTCACCTCGGCTGCACGGGTGATCTCGAACTGCTCGGACGGCTCGGCCTGCTCGGGCGTGCTCATAACGTTCCTCTCGCTGTACTTGAAGCGCTGCCTGCCGAGACACGCTCGGTCAGGTCATATCTTCACGACTCCGGATCAACATCCAATCAACACCGTCGGCAGCGCGCTGCGCCGCCCGTACCTCGGCCGCTTCCGGCGCGCCCAGCCTCTGGAACCCTTCCCGGGCGGAGGCCAGGAATTCACCCGCCTCACGCGGCTCTCCCAGCGCGAGCAGGGACCGTCCCATCGCCCAACGCGCGAGGGACAGGTGGTAGTGCAGCTCGGAGGCGTCGAGCAGTTCGAGTGCCATCGCGGCGAGCCGCCGCGCCGGCAGCGCCTCTCCCATGTCGATCCGGCAGTGCGCCAACCGGGCGAGCACCAACGCCTCGAGGCTGACCCGCTGTTGGGCACGGTAGAGCGCCAGGGCCTCGGCGAAGTGCGCGACGGCCGTCGCGACCTCACCCGAACTGCCGAGCACGATGCCCAGTTGGTACCGGGCGTCCGCCTCCGATCGGCGGCTGCCGGAGTTCAGCGCAGTCTCGAGCCCCTCCTCGGCAGCCTGTCGAGCGCGCTCCGGCCGCCCTGCGGTGAGCTCACCGCGCGCGATGTTGCCGAGGAGGCGGGCCTCGTCGGCCCGGTTGCCGAGCTCGGCTGCCAGGTACCGGGCCAGTCGGAGGTGCTCCAACGCCTCCTCGGCCCGCCCGGCCGCGTTCAGGTTCACGGCCAGCTCGGCCACGAGCGTGTAGCGGATGGCCAGGCTCTCGTCCGTCGGCAGCAGGAGGAGCGCGGCGCGGAACTCCGCCTCCGCCTCCGCGACCCGACCCGCGAGCGAGTGGCGCAGTCCGGTCAGGTAGCGGAGTCGCGACAGGGCGCGCGGGTCGTCCGCGTGGGAGGCCGCCGCCATCGCCGCGGGCAGGATCTCACGCAACCCCGGGCCCGCGGACTCGTCCTCGAAGAGCCAGACCCAGGCGAGCAGCAGGTCCACCAGCGGGCGCATGCCCTGGTTCGGCTCCACGCGGAGTGTCTGTTGGGCGAGTTCGTGGAGGACCGTTCTCTCGTTCCGCAGGGCGACCCACTCCAGTGCCCCGTTGCCGAAGCCGGTCTCCTCGCGCGCCCCCGGCCCGACCGGGTGGAGGCGCCAGCTCAACGGGGCCTGTTCGTTGGCCGCGCGCCAGGCCGCGCAGACGTACTCCAACTGCTGCTCCAGCAGCCGCAGCACCGCGCCGGAGCGGGTGCGCTCGGGTTCCGTCTCGCGGGCGCGGACGCGGGCGAAGACGCGGACCAGGTCGTGGTAGCGGTAGCGACCCGCGGCCTCCGCCTCCAGGAGGCCGGCGTCGACCAGGGATTCCGCCAGCGGTTCGGCCTCGTCCGACGGGAGGTCCAGGACGGCGGCGGCAGCGGACAGGGAGAACCACGACACGTCCGGGACGGACAGCAGCCGGAACGCCCAGGCCTGGCGTTCGCTGAGCAGGCGGTAGCCCAGCTCGAAGGTGGATTCCACCGCGAGATCCCCGACCCGGAGTTCGGTGAGGCGGCGCTGCTCGTCGCGGAGACGGTCCAGTAGCGAGGCCACCGTCCAGCGCGGCCGGGTGGCGAGGCGGGAGGCCACGATCCGTACGGCGAGCGGGAGTCGCGCGCAGGCGGCGACGAGTTCCGTCGCGGCCTGACCCTCCGCCGCCACGCGGGCGAATCCGGCGACGGCGGCGAGGAGTTCCAGCGCCTCCAGCTCGTCGAGTGCGCTCAGCTCCGTCAGCAGCGCGCCGGGGATGCCCACCAGCCGGGCCCGGCTGGTGACCAGGACCGCGCTGCCCGCCGTACCGGGGATCAGCGGGAGGACCTGCGCCGCGTCCCGCGCGTTGTCGAGCACGATCAGCACCCGACGGTCGGCCAGCCGGGAGCGGAGGAGTGCGGCGCGCTGCGCCGTCGCGTCCGGGAGCTGGGCCGCCGGGACGCCGAGGGCGAGCAGGAAGTCGCCGAGCAGGGCCGCCGGGTCGGCGGGTGTCGGGGACGTGCCGCTGAGGTCGGCGTAGAGCTGGCCGTCCGGGAACGCGGCGCGGGCCCGGTGGGCGATATGGACCGCCAGCGTGGTCTTGCCGACGCCGCCGATGCCGGAGAGCCCGTGCACGGTGACGGCGGCGCGATCACCCGCCGTGGACAGTGAGTGGCCGATGGTGTCCACCAGGCTGTCGCGGCCGGTGAAGTCTAGGGTGTCGCCAGGCAGTTGGGCCGGTATCGGCTCAGGTTCCGGCTCGGTCGCCGGCGCAGTGACCGCGAGGAGGCCGGGGTCGCCCGCGAGGATGCGCCGGTGCAGGTCCGCGAGTTCGGGGCCGGGCTCGATGCCGAGCTCCTGGATCAGCAGCCGCCGGCCCGCGTCGAAAAGCGCGAGCGCCTCCGCCTGGCGACCGCTGCGGTAGAGGGCCAGCATCAGCGCGGCACGTGCCCGCTCCCGCAGCGGGTACTCGGCGACGAACGGGACGAGCAGCGCCAGCACCTGAGCGTCGTTCCCGGCGTCCGACTCCGCGCCGGCCAAGGCCTCCAGCGCGGTCAGCCGCGCCTGGGCGAGACGGTCGCGCTCCCGCTCCGCGTACGGTCCCGGCACACCGGCCAGCGGCTCGCCGCCCCAGAGGGACAGCGCCTCGGTCAGCAACGCCGCACCGCGCCGCGCGTCCCCGTCCGCGCGCGCGGACGCGCCCGCCTCCGCCAGGCGCTCGAACTCGCCGACGTCCGTGATGTGCTGCGGGATCCTCAGCGCGTAGCCGTCGCCCACGGAGACCAGGAGTCCCGCCCGGTCCACACGATCCACACGATCCGCGCGGTCCGCGCGCTCCCGTCCTGCCGCGTCGGGCGTCAGCAGGGTCCGCAGGCGGGAGACGTAGGTGCGGACGGTGCCGACCGCGCGTGCGGGTGACTCCTCGCCCCAGATCGCGTCGACCAGTTCCTGCGCCGGAACCGCCCTCCCCCCGGCGAGCAGCAGCCGGACCAGTACGGCCCGTTGCTGCGGCGACCCAGGATTCAGCGGCGCTCCGCCGCGTCGGACCACGACCTCGCCGAGCAGGGCGAATTGCAGCTCCTGGCCCGCCGAACCTCTCGACTCGGACATGCGAGTCCCCCGGTCATCCGCGCGTCTCCCGGTGACGCTTGCTCCCCGTACTGCGGAACGGAGGGTAGCACCAGGGTCTGTCGTCACGGCCGATTCGTACCGGCTCGTCGGCGTTGATCCGTTGTGCATCGGGCCCTGCGAGGCTGCTTCGCGGCAGGCCCCAGGGACGGCGAACCGTCCCGCCGATCACCGACGAGCCAGAGCGAACAGGACCATGACGAGCAGGATCCTTGCAATCCCGCGCCCCAGGACCGAGTCAGGGCTGCGACCGGCGGCCCCGCGGCGGGCCGAGGGAGCCGTCCGGCGCGGCCCGGTGATCTCACTGCTGGGCCCGGTCCGGGCGTGGGCCGATGGCTGCCCGCTGCTTCCCGGGACGCCGGTTCAGCAGGCGCTGCTGGCGATGCTCGCGCTCCGGGCCGGTCAGGAGGTCTCCGTCACGGAGCTCATCGAGGGGATCGCCGGTGCGGTGGTCGAGGAGGAGGTCGAGCTCGCCGAGGAGGAGCTCCATCTCCATGCCTCCCGGGCGCGTCGCCTCTTCCTCCGTGAGGGCGACCGCGACGGCGCTCCGCTGCACGCCACCGGCGTCGGCTACCGGCTGCTGATCACGCCGACCCAGGTGGACGCCATCGCCTTCGAGCACGCTGTCGGCGACGCGCAGGTCCTTGCCGGGCTCGATCCCGCCGCCGCCGAGCTGCTGCTGGACAACGCCCTGGCGCGCTGGCGTGGCGTCCCGCTGCAGGGCGTGCCCGGCCCGTTCGCGGAGTGGGAACGAGCCCGGCTCTGGGATCTGCACCAGGACGCGACCGTCATGCTCCGTCGACTGCGCCTGCTCCGGCGCTGATCGGACGGAATCCGGGACAGGCTCCCCGGGGCGCTCGGGGGGGCGCTCAGGGGAGCCGCCCGGGAACAGCGGAACCGGTCACAGCTTGCGGGCCTCGATCAGCGTGCGCGTGGAGTGGGCGACGAAGGCGCCGTCCGACTCGATCTGCGTGTGCAACTCGCGCAGCCGGTCACGGTACTGGTCGACGGTGAAGCCGGGGACCGTCCACAGCACCTTGCGCAGGAAGTAGACGACCGCGCCGATGTCGTAGAACTCCATCCGCAGCCGTTCCATCCGCACATCCGCCACCTCCAGACCGGCGGCGCGGGCCTCCGCCGTCTCCCGGTCCGGGTGGCGGCCGTTGCGGGCGTCCGGTTGCGGGCCGAGGAAGTACTCGACGAGCTCCCAGGACGTCGCCGGGCCGACGTGCTGGGCGAAGTACGTGCCGCCGCCGCGCAGGACGCGCGCGATCTCGCCCCACCAGATCGAGGCCGGGTGGCGGGAACTGACCAGGTCGAAGGCCTCGTCGCCGAAGGGCAGCGGCGGTTCGTCCGGGTCTGCGACGAGCACTACGCCGCGCGGGTGAAGCAGCGCGGTCGCCTTGGCGACGTTCGGCGGCCAGGACTCCGTCGCGACCATCGTCGCGGGGAACGCGGTCGTCGCCCCGGCCAGCACCTCGCCGCCGCCGGTCTGGATGTCCAGGGCGGCGCCCGCCGAGGCGAGCCGAGCGCCGAGCAAACGCTGGTAGCCCCAGGACGGGCGCTCCTCCGTGGCCCGGCCGTCGAGCCACGAGAAGTCCCAGCCTGCCACGGACACGCTGTCGGCCTCGGCCACCAGCTCTTCGAACGATCGCGTCATGTTCGGAGTATCTCCGGAGCGCGACGCGCGGCGCGATGGATTTCTGCGCGAACGAGAATCGGCACGGGTGTCCTCAGCGCGCAGGAATCGATGCGGGCGGGGCGGCGCCGGGAGAGGATCTTCCAGAGGGTCGACGGGGAACAGAACCGAACCGAAGGAGAGCGGGCCGATGGCGGCAGCAGATCGAAGCGTCGCGGAGCAGATGATCACCGTGCTGCGCCAGGCCGGCGTCATGCGGATCTACGGGGTGGTCGGCGACAGCCTCAACCCCGTCGTGGACGCGATCCGGCGCAGCAACGGCGCTATTGAGTGGATCCACGTCCGCAACGAGGAGGCCGGGGCGTTCGCGGCCGCCGCCGAGGCGGAGATGACCGGGCGGCTCGCCGTCTGCGCGGGCTCCTGCGGCCCGGGGAACACGCACCTGATCCAGGGCCTCTACGACGCGCACCGCTCCGGGCTGCCGGTGCTGGGCCTGGCCTCGCACATCCCCTCGGCGCAGATCGGCACGGGCTTCTTTCAAGAAACCCACCCCGAGCGGGTCTTCGTCGACTGCTCCGGCTACTGCGAGATGATCAGCACCCCGGCACAGCTGCCGCGCGTGCTGCGCACCGCGATCCAGCACGCGCTCGGCGGCGGCGGGGTCTCCGTCGTCTCCTTCCCCGGGGACGTGGCAGCGCTGCCGGTCGCCCACCCGACCGGTGAGAGCGCGTTCCTGCGCGAGTGGGCGACCCCCGTCCCGCCGCAGCGGCAGGTGGAGGCGCTGGCCGAGGCGATCAACGGCTCGACGCGGACAGCGATCTTCGCGGGCGCGGGGGTGCGCGGCGCGCACGAGGACGTGATGCGGCTGGCGGCGACGGTCCAGGCCCCGGTCGGGCACTCGCTGCGCGGCAAGGAGTGGATCCAGTTCGACAACCCCTACGACGTGGGCATGAGCGGGCTGCTCGGCTACGGCGCCTGCCACGAGGCGCTGCACGAGGCGGACCTGGTCCTGCTACTGGGGACCGACTTCCCCTACGACAGCTTCCTGCCGGGCCGCAACACGATCCAGGTCGACCACGACGCCACCCGGCTGGGCCGGCGGACCCCCCTCGACCTGGCCGTCCACGGTGACGTGGGGGCGACGCTGCGCGCGGTGCAGCCGCTGCTGAAGCCGCGTCAGGACCGGGCTTTCCTGGACGACATGCTGCGCAAGCACTGCGCCGCGCTGGACCAGGTCGTCGGCGCGTACACGAAGAACATCGAGCACCACACCCCCATCCACCCCGAGTACGTCGCCTCGATCCTGGACGAGGTGGCGGCGGACGACGCGGTCTTCACCGTCGACACCGGGATGAACAACGTCTGGGCCGCCCGCTACCTCACCCCCAACGGACGCCGCCGCGTGATCGGCTCCTTCCTGCACGGCTCGATGGCCAACGCGCTTCCGCACGCGATGGGCGCGCAACTGGCGCTGCCCGGACGGCAGGTGGTGGCGATGGCTGGGGACGGCGGGCTCGGCATGCTGATGGGCGAGCTGCTGACGGTGGCGAAGTACGGGTCACGGATGCCGGTGAAGACAGTGGTCTTCAACAACGGCGCGCTCGGCATGATCAAGCTGGAGATGATGGTCAGCGGCTACCCGGAGTACGAGATCGACAACGGCGACATCAATTACGCGGCGATCGCCAACGCCTGCGGCATCCGGTGCATCCGGGTCACCGATCCGACGCAGCTGCGCGCCGCGCTGACGGAGGCCCTGGCGGCCCCCGGCCCGGCCCTCGTCGACGTCGTCACGGACGCCAACGCGCTCTCCCTGCCGCCGACGATCACCGCCGCCCAGCTGAAGGGCTTCGCCCTCGCGGCCGGACGCACGGTGTTGAACGGCGGCGTCGGCAAGATGATCGACCTGGCCCGCAGCAACCTGCGCAACATCCCGAGGCCGTAGCGGCCCTCGAAGGCGGCGCTGCCAGGTTCAGCCTCGGACGGCGTCAGGTCCACTGACACAAGACGTCAGTGGACCCGTTCTACGGTGCGGCCATGACCTTCGCAGAGAAGCGACTGACGGCCCTCGAGCCGATCGAGCTCGGCGGCCGCTTCATCAAGCGGTACCACGTCACGCCCTATCCGGAGCCGATCGAGCCGGAGATCGAACGGGCCGCCCACGCCATCCTGCCCAGCCTGCTGGCACCGCCCGACGACACCCCGCCGGGTGGCTTCGCCGTCCTCCACCGGGGAGGGGACGGCGCGGCCTATCTGAACGTCTACAGCTGGTACTGGGGCAACGCACTCTGGTTGGGCTGCGCGAGTGCGGGGCAGCCGGCGCTCGGATGTCCGGATCTGGATCCGACCCACTTCATGAAGTTGGACCTGCCGCTGGTCGGCTGCGTCTACGAGCTGCCTCCGATCGTGCACGAGCGCAACGCGTGGGTCCGCCACGTCTTCGCGCCCGAGCGTCCCGATCTCGCCGCCTACCTCGCCGACTCGTTGCCGGACGGCACCACCGGCGACCGTTGACGCGGCGGCCGAGGAGCCGTCAGAAGACCGACAGGCCGGACAGCGTCGTGAAGGCGTCCAGCGCCGCGACCGCGGCGACGGAGTTGCCCGCCGGGTCGAGGCCGGGGCTCCAGGCGCAGATGGCCGCGCGGCCGGGGAGGACGGCGAGGATGCCGCCGCCGACGCCGCTCTTGCCGGGAAGTCCGACGCGGTAGGCGAACTCGCCGGCCGCGTCGTAGGTCCCGCAGGTCAGCAGGATGGCGTTGATGCGCTTCGCCTCGCTGCGCGAGAGCAGGCGGGAGCCGTCGGCGCGCAGGCCGTGGCGAGCCAGGACGAGGCCGACCCGGGCGAGGTCCGCGCAGGAGGCCTCGATCGCACAGTGGGCGTAGTACTCGGCGAGGACCGTCTCCACCGGGTTGACGAGATTGCCGTGGCTGGCGATGAAGTGGGCCAGCGCGGCGTTGCGGTGGCCGTGCTCGGCCTCCGACGCGGCGACCTCGGGGTCGGTCCGCAGCGACGGGTTGCCCGCCTCCGCCCGCAGGAACGCGCGGACCGCGTCGGCCGCGTGACCGTCGGTGAGGCTGTGCAGGTGGTCGGTCATCACGATGGCGCCCGCGTTGATGAACGGGTTGCGCGGGATGCCGTGTTCGGTCTCCAGCTGCACCAGCGAGTTGAACGGGTTGCCCGAGGGCTCGCGGCCGACCCGCTGCCAGACCTCGTAGCCGCCCGCAGCCAGCACCAGGGTCAGCGTCAGCAGTTTGGAGATGCTCTGGATCGAGAACGGCCGCTGCCAGTCGCCGACGCCGAAGACCTCCCCCTCGACGGTGGCCAGCGCCATCCCGAACGCGTCCGGGTCCTCGCGGGCGAGCGCGGGGATGTAGTCGGCGACCCTGCCCACCCCCGCGGTGCGGCGGGCGGCGGCCAGGGAGGCGTCGAGAAGCTGCTGGTAGTCCAGGTCCACGCGGTCATTCTCGCGGAGACCGGACCGCACCCGCGCGGGGGGCAGCGGAGGCATGCCCCTTCCCTGTGGCTATGACATGCGGCATAGTTACCATCCGGTAGCAAAGGAGTAGCAGCCCATGCCCACACTCACCCGCGACGCCGAGGTCTTCGTTCTCGACATCGGCGACACCGAGAACCGCTTCCACCCCGACTGGCTCGCCGCCGTCAACGTCCTGCTGGACGAGGTCGAGGCGGCAGAGGGCCCGAAGGCCCTGGTCACGGCCGCCACCGGCAAGTTCTTCTCCAACGGCCTCGACCTCGACTGGCTCTTCGCCCACGGCGACCAGGCCACCGCCTACGTCGAGAGCGTCCAGTCCCTGCTGGCCCGGGTGCTGACGCTGCCGGTCGTGACGGTCGCGGCGCTGCAGGGCCACACCTTCGCCGCCGGGGCGATGCTCTCGTTGGCCCACGACTTCCGGGTGATGCGCGCCGACCGGGGCTTCTGGTGCCTGCCGGAGGCGGAGATCAACATCCCCTTCACCACGGGCATGTCGGCGCTGATCCAGTCCCGGCTCGCACCGCAGACCGCGCACGCGGCGATGGTCACCGCGCGCCGCTACGGCGGCGTCGACGCGCTCGCCGCCGGAGTGGTCGACGCGACGGCGGACGAGGCCGGGCTGCGCCAGGCGGCGATCGAGCTGGCCCGCCCGCACGCGGCGAAGGCGGGCCCGACGATCGGGACGATCAAGGAGCGGATGTACGCGACGGCGCTCGAAGCGCTCCACGAGAAGGACGTCCCGCTGGGCTAAGGCCCGTCCAGGGACACCACTGGCCGGAAGCTGGGGGAGGATCTCTGCGGATCAGCCCGCGGCGCCCGGCGCAGGCGGTACGTCCCGGCCGGAGGCCGTTGGCATCGCCAGGCTCCCGCCTCCGGCCACGCGGTGCCCCCTGGACAGGCCCACCGCTGCGGCCGGGCCCGGCCGTTCACGCGGCGAAGAGGGTGTGGCGCGCGTGCTCGGTGTCGAAGTACTCGCGGACGGAGACGATCCGGCCGTCGCGCACGGTGAAGACACCGAGGCAGTGCTGGTCGTAGCGGAGGCCGCCCTGGACGTCGGCCTGGGAGGTCCACTCCAGGACGACCCGCTCGCCCTCGGCGATCATGTCGACGACCTCCAGCTTGAGCGAGGCGACGTCCACCCGCGCGAAGGCGGTCGGCATGAACTCCTCGAGGATGGCCCGGCGACCGCGCCAGACTCCCGAGATGGGCAGCTCGCCGTGGAGGGTCCAGGTCGCGTCCTCGGCGAAGAAGGGTTCGATCCTGCCCGCAGGGCCGAGCGAGATGGCCGCGAGGTACTCGCGGATGACGGCCTTGCTCGCCTCGGTGACGGTCTGCTGGGTGAGGCTCATGTCCGCTCCTCCATCAGGGCTTTCGGGTGGTCTGGATCGACCGTAGGCGGCCCCCTGCCCCGGAGGGAAAGACCTGTTTTCCCTGGACTTATGCCGAACCGGCATGGCCGCTCGCCGCGTCGAGCGACGGCGTGTGCGCAAGCTCAGGCACGGACCGCACGACAGCAGCGGACGGCATCGCCGCCAACCGCCGCGCGCACGCGCGGTTCTGCAGGATCGAGAGCGACGCCACCCCCGCGCCCATGGCCAGCCAGCCGAGCGGCCCGGCCGCCATCACCACGCCGGTGAGCAGCGGCGGACCCGCCGACTTCTGGACGGACTGCGACATCCCCGCCACGCCGAGATACGCGGCGCGGGCGTGTTCCGGGGCGAGCGAGACGGACAGCTCCCAGGAGCTGACCGAGCGCAGCAGTTCCGCGACCGTCACCAGCACGGCTGCCGCCAGCAGCGCCACCGAGGCCAGGACCGCCCCGCCGCCGCCGGACGCGGCCAGGATCGCACAGGTCAGCAGCAGCGCGACGCCGTACCAGAGCACCGCCCGCACCGCCCGGCGCGGACCCTCCGCAGCGGCGGAGACGCGCAGTTGGAGGACCACGACCAGCACGGTGTTGACGGCGAGAAAGGCCGGGACCATCGCGTGCGACGCCGTGGTGTGACCGACCAGCCAGAGCGGCAGGCCGACGTTGAGCACGGAGTCGTCCAGGCACATCGGGATGTCGAGCAGCACGAAGAGCAGGTAGCCGCGGTCCCGCCAGGGACCGGCGGGGCGCGTGGCGGCCCGGTCCGCGGAGCCCTGCGCCGCTTGCGCAGGCACCTGCACCGCCGGGCCGACCCCAGGCTCCTTCGTCCGCCAGACCAGCGCCGCGGCGACCAGGAACGAGACGCCGTTGGCCAGCACCAGCGCCTGGTAGGCGGACGTCGTTCCCACCGCCAGCCCGAGCGCGGCGATCCCCGCGCCGAGGGCGTAGCCGGCGTTGGCCGCCGTCCGCGAGAGCGCCTGGTAGCCGGACCGCCGCTCGCCCGCGACGCGGGTGGCGAAGAGCATCTCCAGCATCTTCGCGCCGCGCTCGCCGAGCGCGGTGACGGCGACGACCGGCAGCAGCACGGCGACCGCCTGGCTCGCGAGCATCAGGCCGAGCACGGCCAGGCGCAACAGGTGACTCCCGATCAGCAGCGTCCGCGCCGGGTAGCGGCCCGCGAGCCAGCCGGCCAGCGGCGAGCCGGCGATCCCGGCGACACCGGCCGCGCCCAGCAGCAGCCCGATCCGCCCCGCGTCCAGCCGGGCCACGAAGGTGAAGTAGAGCACCGCCGTCGCGGCCCAGACGCCAGTCCCCGTCCGGTCCACGAACTGCGCCAGCAGCATCGTCCGCGCATCGCGTCCGCCGGGCGGATTCCGCAACTGCCCCCAGAGCCCGGCCTCGCCCGCCGCCCGCATGTCCACTCCCCGCCCCCGACGGCTCGCCGCCCGTATCTCGACATCAAGATATCCAGAGCAGCCTGTCCAGCATCTCTCTCGATGTCAAGATATTTACGCCGAGCAACCTCGGCCGCAACCCGACCCTGGAGGGGTAGGCCGACGTGACCGAAGTCACTCGAACGACGTAGGCCACTCATCCGGACGCGGAACCGGTCCGCCAGCTCCCGGACGGGGTTGCGATCTGACGGAGCGACGGCTCGGGGCCCACTCTGACCAGGGCGTACGCACCTTGGACAAAGGGGGCATCGCATATCCGAACGGAAAAATAGAACATCTTGGAACCGATTACTGTGGCGTAGCTGTCTGAGTCGTCGTAACAGGCGCGAATCCGATCACTGTGATCACACTGATCACTCCGATCACTGAGCCAGCACGCACCCGTCCGGCCCGCCGCCGGGGCCGAACCAGCCGGAGCAGCCCGATGACCCACCAGTCCACCCCGCCGGAGCAGGACGAGCAGCAGAAGCAGCCCGAGCCGACGGAACAACTGCACGTGGAAACCGCAGCGGGCGGCAGCCGTCCGGTGCGGCAGCGCGGACGGTGGTGGCGGCGTCGGGCAGTCCTGTGGACCTCGGCGCTGGCGTGCGTGGGCGTCCTGGTCGGGGTCGGCATCCCGGTGATGCAGCACTACGAGATCCCGCCGTTCAGCCAGCGCGGCGAGCCGATCACCTTCGACACGCCCCCCGCAGGTGGCGGCGGCGCGGGCGGAAAGAACGGCGGCGACGGCAAGCCGGTCCTGGCCGACTCGAAGACCCAGCTGCCGACCGGCCCGATCGCCCCGTGGAAGATCGAGCACACCCTCGACGACGGCACCCACGTGGCCGTGGTCACCCTGACCGGGCCGAAGTCCGGCTACACCGGCAAGGTCTGGGTCTGGGCCCCCAAGGCGTACAGCGACCCGAAGTTCGCGAAGAGCGGCTTCCCCGTGCTGATCGCGCTGCCCGGCGGTCCCGGCTACAACGACAACTACTGGAAGGACCCTGGGCTCAAGCTGCAGCAGAGCATCAGCAACTGGTACCAGCAGGGCAAGAGCAAGCCCTTCCTGCTCGCCATGCCGGTGCTCAACCCCGGCCCCGACGACCACGCCCACTACTGGGACGGCAGCGACATCCCCGGCCAGCCGAAGATGGGCACCTGGCTGACGGACGACGTGCCGGATCTGATGCGGCAGAACTTCCGGACGATCAAGACGCGCGACGGCTGGGGCTTCATGGGCTCCTCCAGCGGCGGCTTCGCCGGGCTCAAGGCCGTGCTCAAGTACCCGGACCGGTTCAAGGCCGTGATCGCCTCCGGTCCGGACATCGTGCCCGACTCGCCGTTCTGGAAGGGCCACGAGAAGGAGCAGCAGGAGAACAACCCGCTGCTGCTGGCCAAGCAGCTCATCGCCCAGAAGGGCCCGGACGTCTACCTCGCGTTCCAGTACGGGACCCGCGAGGGCAACACGGAGATCTCCGCGATCAAGAACTTCATCACGGCCTTCGGCAACAAGGGTCCGATCCACACGACCGTCAACGTGATCACGGGCGGGCGGCACAACGCGTACACGTACGTCCCGGCGATGGGAAACGGCCCGATCGAGTGGATCAGCGACCAACTGACCGGGCCGACGCCCTCGCCGTAGCGCGCCGGATCACGCGACGACTTACGGGACGACGGTGACGGTCAGCTCCCAGGGCGACTGCGTCCCGTCCGCAGCGGTCTCCACCGCCCGCAGCACCGCCGTGCCCGGCGCGACCGCACGGGCGACCAGCAGCTCGGAGCCCGGCGGCAGCGGGTGGACGCCCTCGATCTGCACCACGCCCGGCGCGGAACTGGCCACTTGACCCCACGCACTTCCGGTCCGGGCGGTCAGACTCACCCGGACGGTGGCGCCAACGCGTACGCAGGTCGTGCGAAGCGGGTTGTCCCCGGTCGGCACGACGAGGCGGGCGCCGCCGGTCAGGCAGTGGGTCGACGCGCCCGGGGGCGTCGGGATGAGTGTGGGCAGCGAAGTCGGCGTCGACGTCGACGACCGGGCAGGCGGCTGCGTCTGCCTCGGACCTGGCGTGCCCGCGGAGGACTGCGGGGAGCCGGACGGACCGGCAGAGGTGCCGATCGGCGGCTGCGCACCCCCGTGACCGCAGCCGCCGATCGCCCCGGCGAGCGCGACAGCCCCGACCAGCCACACGACTCCACGCCGCTGCCGCCTCATCGGACCTCCCGGGACACCCGCACGTTCCCCCGCGTCGCTTGGACGTGGTCGGCGCCGACCCGGTTCCCCCTACGCCGGCCCGGCCTGCCGCTGGTGCTGCCGTCGTCGGAGCGTGAAGGCCGTCCCGCCGACCAGCACCACCGCGCCGACCCCGATCCCACCGCCGATCCACCCCCACGGCGGACCGGACTGCGACGTCGCCGTCGGCATCGGCATGCCGCCGGTCGCCTTCGGCGGCCCGATCATGCGGGTCGCGGTGCAGATGTCGTCGTGGTAGGGGGCGGTGGCGTTGTAGGGATCGAACTCGTAGGTGGCGTAAAGGACATAGGTCCGATCCACGCTCGTGTGCGACTGCGTGCGCGCCGCCGGTGAGCCGTCCACCTCGACCAGCCCGCTGACGCCCTGGTGCGAGACGAGGGCCACCCGGCCACCGTCCTCGATCGCCATCACCATGCCCACGAACCGGAAGGGCGAGGGGCTCGGGCTCGCCGCAGCGCACGACGCCGCCGCGCTCGTCGGCATCCCCACCACGACCAGCGCCGCCAGCGCGCCCGCCGCTCCCGCCAACGCGAGCCCACGACCACGCCCACCCCCGCACCCACGCCGCCACCGCTGGATCGTCATGGCCCTTCGACGCCGCGAGCCGCCCCTCGGTTCCGTGTCGCGCCACGTACCGCTCACCCGTTGTTGGCACTATGTCAAATCCCTTGCCCCGGGCCTGCCATCCGCCCCGCATAGCGTCCCCACAGGTCTTCGCTCGCTCATGGCACCAACCTCACGGCACGAACCGGTCAACCGATCAGAGACGGGACGGCAGCCCATGAAGCCCCTGCGCACGCGTATGCCCACCCTCACCCGACGCACCAGGATCGCCGCAGCCATCGTCACCGCCCTCGCTGTCGGCGCAGGCACCGCCTACGGAACAGCGGGTCACCGCCAGGCCGGACCGCAGGGCGACGGCACCGCCGTGACGCCCGCCGGGTGGCGGGTCTCCCCGGTCGGCGCGCAGACCGCGCTGGGCTCCCTGCCCACCGCGTCCGCGCTCAGCCCGGACGGGCGCCTGCTGCTGGTGCTGAACGCCGGGGACGCGCCCAAGGAGTCGCTGCAGGTCGTCGCCACCGCCACCGGCAAGGTGGTGCAGCAGTTCGACTACCAGACGCCGGACGGCGTCTACGGGGGCGTGGCGTTCAGCCCCGACGGGCGGCACGCGTACGCGAGCGCGGGCGGTCACGGGACCGTCCACGTCTACGCCGTCGACGCGGCGGACACCGTGACCGAGGGCGCGCCGATCGTCCTGCCGACCACCAATCCGGCGGGCCAGAAGGTGACGATGTACCCGGCCGGCCTCGCCGTCACCCCGGACGGCGGACGGCTCGTCGTCGCCGACCAACTCGCTGACGCCGCCTCGGTCGTGGACCTGACCACCGGCGCCGTCACGGCGACCGTCGCCGTCGGACACAACCCCTACGGCGTCGCGCTCTCCCCCGACGGCCGCACCGCGTACGTCAGCAACCAGGGCGCGAACACCGTCACCGTCCTCGACCTCACCGGCGCGGCGCCCGTCGTCGCTCGCACCGTGACGGTCGGCACCCACCCCAACCGCCTCACCGTCGACCCGCGCAGCGGCACGCTCTACGTCGCGAACAGCGAGAGCGACTCGATCAGCGTCGTCCGGGCGGGCGCGGCCGCGCCCTCGCACAGCTTCGACCTGGCGCCCTACCGGGGCGCGCCCATCGGCTCGAACCCGGACGGGGTCTCGCTCTCCCCCGACGGCCGCCGGCTCTACGTCGCCAACTCGGGCAACAACGACGTCGTGGTGCTCAGCACGGCCAGCGGGCGCACCCTGGGCATGATCCCGACCGCCTGGTACCCGACGTCGGTCACCCCCTCGCCCGACGGCCGCCGGCTCTACGTCGTCAACGCCAAGGGCCTGGGCGCGGGCCCGAACCCGAACGGCCCCGACCCCTACACCGACGCCGCCCTGCACGGCACCCCCGGCTGGCTGGACCAGTACGTCGGCACGATGATCATCGGCAGCCTCTCCACCGTGGCCACCCCCGATGCGGACCAGCTCGCCCACTGGTCGCGGACGGTCGTCGCCAACGACGGCTTCGACGAGCGCGACAAGGTCCGCAGCACGGCCCGGTCCGCCGACAACCCGATCCCGACGCGCGTCGGCGAGAGCTCACCGATCAAGCACGTGATCTACGTCGTCAAGGAGAACCGCACCTTCGACCAGGAGTTCGGCAGCCTGGGCAAGGGCGACGGCGCCGCGGCGCTCAACCTCTTCGGCGACGAGTCCGCACCCAACGCGCGGGCGCTGCAGTCGAAGTTCGTCACCCTCGACAACTTCTACGCCAACGCCGAGGTCAGCGCGCAGGCTGGAACTGGTCGGTGGGCGCGAACGCCAACCCCTACGTCGAGCAGACCTGGGTCGGCAACTACTCCGGCCGCAGCCACCCGTACGACTACGAGGGCGGCAACCTCGCGGCCGCGATGAACAGGGACCCGCTGGACTCGTACATCTGGGACCGGCTGGCCGACCGCAACGTCTCCTTCCGCAACTACGGCTTCTACGAGTCGGACAACGTCTTCAACGCCTCCAGCTTCGGCGCGGCCGACCCGCGCCTGGTCGCCAACAGCGACCCGAACTTCTACGGCTGGGACCTGAAGTGCCCCGACTCCAGCGGCACCTTCCCGGCCCGGATGAGCTGCACGCCGCGCATCGACGAGTGGCAGCACGAGTTCAACGCCTACGAAGCGGCGGGCACCCTGCCCGCGATGACCTTCCTGCGCCTGCCCAACGACCACACCGCGACCACCGCACCCGGCATGCCGAGCCCGCGGGCCTACGTCGCCGACAACGACTACGCGCTCGGCCGCCTGGTCGACACGGTCTCGCACTCCAAGGACTGGGCCTCCACGGCGATCTTCGTCGTCGAGGACGACGCCCAGGCCGGCCCGGACCACGTCGACGCGCACCGCACCATCGCCCAGGTGATCAGCCCCTACACGCAGACCGGCAAGCTCGACTCGACCTTCTACTCCACGGTCTCGATGCTGCGCACCATGGAGCTGATCACCGGCCTCCAGCCGATGACCCAGTTCGACGCGCTGGCCACGCCGATGTCCGCGTCCTTCTCCGACCGCCCGAACCTCGCCCCCTACACGGCGGTCAAGCCCTCGGACGCGATCCTCGGCCAGGTCAACGCGGCCACCGGCCCGCTCGCCTCCCGCGCGGCGGGAGAGAGCCTCGGCCGCGAGGACCAGTTGGACGAGGGCGTGGCGGACTGGGAGATCTGGGCCAGCATCAAGGGCCTGAACGTCCCGATGCCCACCGCCCCGGGCGGCACGGCGGTTGCGCCGGGCAGCAGCGGACCGGCGGGCACCGACGGCTAAGGTTCGGGCCGCTGAGCCCGCTGCGCCGCCACAGCGGCCCGCCTGTGTCGGGGCTCCCATGAGCTCCCGCGCGGTGTTCGGCTGCGAGCTCCGTGCCCGAACCCTATGGCGATCATGAATCACCGTCGATCCCCGCGTGTCACAGCTGGGCAACAGCGAATCGGCCACGTCGAGCACCTGCGGCGCGGCCTGCCGGACGCAGAAGGCGAAGGCTGACGGCTCGGCGGGCCGATAGGCTGGGCGCATGTCTGCAGCTACCCCGGTCCGTGTCCGCTTCGCCCCTTCGCCCACCGGCATGTTCCACGTCGGCGGCGCCCGCTCCGCTCTGTACAACTGGGCCGTGGCGCGACAGTCCGGCGGCGTCTTCGTGTTGCGCATCGAGGACACCGACGCGGCGCGCAACAAGCCCGAGTGGATCGACGGCATCATCAACGCGCTCGCGGCGATCGGGATCAGCAAGGACGACCCGGCGTTCGAGGGTCCGTACTTCCAGTCGCAGCAGGCTGACCGCCACCGCGAGGCGGCCGCGCAGCTGCGGGACGCCGGCCGGGCGTACTACTGCGACTGCACCCGCGAGCAGCTGGCCGCTCGCACGGGCTCGGAGCAGCTCGGCTACGACGGCTTCTGCCGCGAGCGTGGCCTGGCGTACGCCGAGGGCCGCGCCCTGCGCTTCCGCACGCCGGACGAGGGCGAGACGGTCGTCAAGGACGTGGTCCGCGGCGACACGGCCTTCCCCAACAAGGCGATCGAGGACTTCGTCATCGCGCGCGGCGACGGCTCCCCGGTCTTCCTGCTGGCGAACGTCGTGGACGACCTGGACGAGAAGATCACCGAGGTCATCCGCGGCGAGGAGCACCTGTCCAACACCCCGAAGCAGCAGCTGCTGTGGGAGGCGCTGGGCGCGACCCCCCCGGTCTGGGCGCACCTGTCGGTGATCGTCAACGAGAAGCGGCAGAAGCTCTCCAAGCGCCGTGACAAGGTCGCCCTGGAGGACTACCTGACCGAGGGCTTCCTGCCGGACGCCATGGTCAACTACCTCATGCTGCTGGGCTGGGCCCCCGGCGACGACGAGGAGATCCTGCCCTTCGAGGAGCTGGAGCGCCGCTTCCGTATCGAGGACGTCAACACCTCGCCGGCCTTCTTCGACATCAAGAAGCTGACGGCCTTCAACGGCGAGTACATCCGCGCCCTGAGCCCGGAGCAGTTCGTCGCGGCCTGCGCGCCGTACCTGACGGCCCCGTACGCGAACTGGTCCCCGGAGCGGTTCGACCAGGCGCTGTTCGACACGGTCGCGCCGCTGGCCCAGACGCGGCTCGCGGTGCTGTCGGAGATCACGGCGAACGTGGACTTCCTCTTCCTCGACCAGCCGGTGGAGGACGAGGCCTCCTGGTCCAAGGCGATGAAGCCGGGCGCGGCGGACATCCTCCGCGACGCGCGGACGGCGTTCGAGACGGCGGAGTGGGCGGCGGAGCCGCTGAAGGAGACGCTGCTTGCGGTCGGCGAGCAGCACGGCCTGAAGCTGGGCAAGGCACAGGCGCCGGTCCGCGTGGCGATCACCGGCCGCACGGTGGGCCTCCCGCTGTTCGAGTCCCTCGAGGTGCTGGGCCGCGACAAGGTCCTGGCCCGCCTGGATGCCGCGATCGCCAAGCTGTAACACCACAGGGGCGCGAGGAACTGCGCGACAAGCCACTCAAGTCGTGAGTCGCCGAACGCGCAGGGCCATCCGCACAGGGTGGTTCTCGCGCAGTTCCCCGCGCCCCCGATAGTGCAACCTCCCCCCGCTGCTACATGACAGCTCGTCGTTCGAACACCGCAGGTCTCGCGCCGCGGAGCGCCGTCGCGATCGCACCCAGCAGCACCGCGTCCTCGCCCAGCGCACTCGCCGCCACCCGCGGCCGCAACGGCGTCAGCCGGTGCAGCGTCTCGGTCACCGTCGCCAGCAGCAGATCCGCACTGTGCCCGACGCCGCCGCCCAGGACCACCAGGTCCGGGTCCAGGACCGCTGACACCGAGGCCACCACAAGGGCCAGCCGCTGGCCCTCCTGGCGGACCGCCGCCACCGCCGCCTCCTCGCCTCGGCGGGCCTCGTCGAAGACCCGCTTCGCGGTCAGCGGACCGCGCATGCCGAAGTCGCGCGCCGCGCGGACGACCGCGTCCGCGGAGACCGCGTCCTCCAGCATGCCGCGGCGCGGCGCCGTGCCGTCCCCCTCCAGCGCGGACGCGTCAAGGAGCGGGAGGAAGCCGATCTCGCCCGCCGCGCCGTGCGCGCCGGCGAAGAGCTTGCCGTCGGCGACGACGCCCATGCCCAGGCCGGTGCCGATCAGCACATAGACGAAGAGACGGCTGCCCGTGCCCGCGCCGAAGGCGTATTCACCCAGCGCCGCGAGGTTGGCGTCGTTGTGGAGGGAGAGCGCGATGTCCAACCGCTCGTGCATCCGCTCGAAGAGGCCCGGGCGGCCCCAGCCCGGCAGGTTGACGGCGTAGCGGACGCGGCCGGTGTCCGGGTCGAAGACGCCGGGCGCGCCGACGACCCCCTGAACCACGTCGGCTCGGCCGATGCCCGCCTCCGCGACGGTCTCTTCCGCGGCCGCGATCGCCGCGTCCGCGACGGACGTCGCGCTGCGTCCCCGGTTCGGCACGTCGACGCGGGCGACGACCCGCCCGGACAGGTCGGCGACGGCGGTCCGGAGCCGGGCCCGGCCGATGTCGACGCCCAGGACGTAGCCCGCCGTCGGATCCGGCTCGTACAGCACGGCGACCCGGCCGCGCTCGGGCGCGAGCAGCCCGGCCTCACGGACCAGGCCCGCCTGCTCCAGCGCGGCGAGCGCGGAGGAGACGGTCGGCTTGGAGAGCCCACTGTCCCGCGCCAGCTGCGCGCGCGACGCGGGGCCGGCGGCGCGCAGCCGTTCCAGCAACAGCCACTCGTTGTTGCTGCGCAGGCGCTGCCTGCTCCAGGGTTGCTCGTCCATGCGCCCCGTTTCCGTTCCTCGCCCGCCACGACCGGCCACCAGCAAAGTAAAACTACTTAACTTTGGTGGCGAGTGCCCAGCCCCGTGCGGCAACGCACAGGATGACGAT
This sequence comes from Streptacidiphilus sp. MAP12-20, assembly GCF_041262525.1. NCBI lineage: Bacteria > Bacillati > Actinomycetota > Actinomycetes > Kitasatosporales > Streptomycetaceae > Streptacidiphilus > Streptacidiphilus sp. MAP12-20. The sequence goes on along the minus strand of NZ_JBGCCK010000025.1, from coordinate 7,922 downwards.
ATGACTACTTCCGTCCCGGGATAGCCCGATCAGCGCAGGGGTAGTCCCAGCGCGTGACCGCTGCCACGCAACAGCCCTTCGTCCTGCCCGAGTTCTACGTGCCGTACCCCGCCCGCATCAGTCCGCACCTGGAGCGGGCCCGCGCCCACACCAAGGAGTGGGCACGCTCGATGGGCATGCTGGAAGGCTCCGGGGTCTGGGACGAGCGGGACCTGGACGCGCACGACTACGCGCTGCTCTGCTCGTACACCCACCCCGACGCCTCGGCCGAGGACCTGGACACCGTCACCGACTGGTACGTCTGGGTCTTCTTCTTCGACGACCACTTCCTGGAACTGTTCAAGCGCACCCAGGACCGTGCAGGCGCCAAGGCCTACCTCGACCGACTCCCCGCCTTCATGCCGCTCGACCCCGCCGCGCCCATGCCCGAGCCGGTCAACCCCGTCGAGGCCGGGCTCGCCGATCTGTGGCGGCGGACCGTGCCGCAGCTCTCGCCCGGCTGGCGGACGCGCTTCGCGGAGAGCACCAGGAACCTGCTGAACGAGTCGCTCTGGGAGTTGTCCAACATCCACGCCGGGCGGATCGCCAACCCCGTCGAGTACATCGAGATGCGGCGCAAGGTCGGCGGCGCGCCCTGGTCCGCCGGGCTGGTGGAGTTCGCCGCGCGGGCCGAGGTGCCGGACAGGGTGGCCGCCAGCCGTCCGCTGCGGGTGCTGCGCGACGCCTTCTCCGACGCCGTGCACCTGCGTAACGACCTCTTCTCCTATCAGCGCGAGGTCGAGGACGAGGGCGAGCTCAGCAACGGCGTGCTGGTGCTGGAGACCTTCCTCGGCTGCGCGACCCAGGACGCCGCCGACGCCGTCAACGACCTGCTCACCTCTCGGCTGCAGCAGTTCGAGCACACCACGCTCACCGAACTGCCCGCGCTCTTCGTCGAGCAGGGTCTGGACCCGGCCGAGTGCGCGGCCGTGCTCTCCTACGCGAAGGGCCTGCAGGACTGGCAGTCGGGCGGGCACGAGTGGCACCTTCGCTCCTCCCGCTACATGAACGAGGGCGCCCTCGACGGCGGTCCGGGCCCCTGGCTGCCCGGCCCCCGCGGGCTGGGGCTCTCGGCGGCCGACATCAAGAGCCTCACCAACCGCCTCGGCCTGAAGCGGATCCGGAACTTCACGCACGTGCCGCACCAGAAGGTGGGGCCCTCGCAGGTGCCGGCGGTGGCATCGCCGTTCCCGCTGCGGCTCAGCCCCTACCTCGACGCGGCCCGCGCGCGGACCGTCACGTGGTGCGGCGAGATGGGCTTCTACAGCGAGGGCGTCTGGACCGAGCAACAGCTGGCGTCTGCCGACTTCCCGCTCTGCGCCGCGGGCATCTTCCCCGACGGCGCCGAGGGCGGCGTCGAACTCGCCTCCGAGTGGCTGGCCTGGGGCACCTACGCCGACGACTACTACCCGCTCGTCTTCGGACGTTCGGGCAACCCCCTCGCCGCCAAACTCGCCAACGAGCGCCTGCGCGCACTGATGCCGGTCGACGCGGGCTCCGACACTCCGGGGCAGCCGACCACTCCGGTGGAACGCGGCCTGGCCGACCTGTGGCGGCGCACCACCAGCCGGATGACGCCGACGGAGCGGCTCGGCGTGCGGGAGGCGGTGGACCGGATGCTGGCGAGCTGGCTCTGGGAGCTCGACAACCAACTCCTGCACCGGATTCCTGACCCGGTCGACTACGTCGAGATGCGCAGGGAGACCTTCGGCTCCCCGCTGACGATGGCGCTCAGTCGCTTCGCCCGCCACGGCGAGGTGCCGCCCGCGTTCTTCGAGAGCGGCACGGTCCGCGCGATCGAGAACGCGGCGAGCGACTACTGCTGCCTGCTCAACGACCTGTACTCGTACCAGAAGGAGATCGAGTTCGAGGGCGAGGTGCACAACGCCGTCCTCGTGGTGCAGAACTTCTTCGACTGCGACTACCCGGCTGCGGTCCGCATCACGACCGACCTGATGGAATCGCGACTGCGCGAGTTCCAGCACCTGGTGGCGCAGGAACTCCCGGTCGTCTGCGACGACTTGCAGTTGGACGGCGAGGAGCGGAACGGCGTGGCCGGGTATCTGCGGGATCTGGAGAACTGGATCGCGGGCATCGTCCGCTGGCACGCGGACACCCGCCGCTACCCGGAGGAGGAGCTCCTGGCCCGTTTCGGGGGTGGGCAGTTGAGCGCGCTGAGCCGCGCGATCCCGCTCGGGCCGGTCGGGCTCGGCGCATCCTCGGCGCACGTCCAGGTCTGACGGGTCTGACGGGCAGGACCCAACCAACAAGATCGCCAAGTGTTTCACGTGAAACATCTGGCGATCTTGTCAGTTGGCAAGCAGCCCAGCTCAACCACGGTCAGTCGTGGTCGATGCGTTCCAGGATCGTCGCGTTGGCCAGACCGCCCGCCTCGCACATCGTCTGCAGCGCAAAGCGCGCGCCGCGTTCCCGCATCGCGTGCACGAGCGTCGTCATCAGCCGCGTGCCGCTCGCGCCGAGCGGGTGGCCCAGGGCGATCGCTCCGCCGTGCACGTTGAGCTTCGCCGGGTCCGCTCCGGTCTCCGCCAGCCAGGCCAGCACCACGCTCGCGAAGGCCTCGTTCACCTCGAAGAGGTCGATGTCGTCCAGGGCGAGCCCGGCCCGACGCAGCACCCGCTCCGTCGCCGGAATGACGCCGGTCAGCATCAGCAGCGGGTCGGAGCCGGTGACCGCGAAGCTGTGCAGGCGGGCCAGCGGTCGCAGGCCCAGCTTCGCCGCCGTCTCACTGCTGGTGATGAGCACCGCGGAAGCGCCGTCGTTCGTCGGGCTGCTGTTGCCCGCCGTCACCGACCAGTCGATCTCGGGGAATCGGCGACCGAAGCCCTCGTCGGCGAAGGCCGGGCGCAGGCCGGCGAGGATCTCCGCCGTCGTGCTCGGGCGGACGCTCTCGTCCCGCGTCACAAGCGCGCCGTCCGGGGTGGTGACCGGGGCGACCTCGGCGTCGAATAGGCCGGACTCCCATGCGCGGGCGGCCTTCCGGTGGGAGTCGGCCGCGAAGGCGTCCATCGCCTCGCGGTCGAGCTTCCACTTCGCCGCGATCAGCTCCGCACTGATGCCCTGCGGGACCAGGCCCTCCGGGTAGCGGGCGGCGACGCCCGGCCCGAAGGGGTCGACGCCCGGCGGGACGTTGCTCCACATCGGCACGCGGCTCATCGACTCGACGCCGCAGGCGATGACGAGGTCGTAGGCGCCCGCGATGACCCCCTGCGCGGCGAAGTGCACCGCCTGCTGGGAGGAGCCGCACTGGCGGTCGACCGTCGTGGCCGGCACGGACTCGGGGAAACCGGCCGAGAGCAACGCGTACCGGGTGGTGTTCATGGCCTGCTCGCCGACCTGGTCGACGGTGCCGCCGATCACGTCGTCCACCAGCGCCGGATCCACCCCGCTGCGCTGGACCAGCATGCGCAGCGTGTGCGCGAGCAGTTCGACGGGGTGTACCCCGGACAGCGCTCCACCGGGCTTCCCCTTCCCGATGGGCGTGCGGACGGCCTCGACGATCACTGCGTCCCTCATGGCGATCTCCTCCCTGAGACAAGCCAATGCCGGCGATTCCTACTAGTGAGTAGGAAATCTGAACTCACTATAGATCTGAGAGTTGGAAAATCAAACCCCACGGCGCGTAGGCTTCCCCCATGACCTCGCGCAAGCTCGAGCCCCGCCCCTGCTCCATCGCCGACACCCTCGGTGTGGTGGGCGAGAAGTACGCCCTGCTGGTGCTCCGCGAGGCCCTCTTCGGCGTGCAGCGCTTCGACGCCATCGCCCGCAACGTCGGCGCCCCGCGCGACATCCTGACCGCGCGGCTGCGCCGGCTGGTCGAGGCCGGGCTCCTGGAGAAGGTCCTCTACCAGGAGCGCCCGCCCCGCTACGAGTACCGACCGACACCGGCCGGACGTGACCTCCAGCCGGTCCTGATGATGCTGAAGGAGTGGGGCGACCGCCACCTCGCGGAAACCCCGCCGCTCGTCTGGGAGCACAACTGCGGCGCGGACGTGGACCCGGTGGTCTGCTGCCGCGCCTGCGGCGAACGGCTGCGCCGGGGCGAGGTGACCGCGCGCTACCAGGTCCCTGGCTGGTCCCTCGCCGGGCCGGTCGAGGACTGACACCCCGCCCGGCCCGCCCGCTCAGCCCAGCACCACGCGTCCGATCGCGATCAGGCCGACGGCGACGATCACACCGCGCAGCGCCTGCGGCGGCAGTCTGCGCCCGACCAGCGCGCCCAGCTGCCCACCGATCACCGAGCCGGCCGCGACCAACAGCGCCGCCCGCCAGTCGATCGGGCCGTCGATGACGAAAAACACCGCCGCGATCCCGTTGACCAGCAGGGCCAGCACGTTCTTGACGCCGTTGATCCGCTGGAGCGGCAGCTCCAGCAGCACGCCCATCAGCCCGAGCAGCAGCACGCCCTGCGCAGCGCCGAAGTAGCCGCCGTAGATCCCGCACAGGTAGACGCCGATCAACAGCGCCCAGCCGCCGTGCGCGGGCCGCGGCCGGTCCGCCGCGCGGGCTGCGAGGCGCTTGGCCAGCACCGGCTGCAGCAGCACCAGCGCCAGCGCGCCCGCGATCAGCACCGGGACGGCCGCCTCGAAGGCCTTCGCCGGCAGCGCCAGCAACAGCACCGCGCCGGTCAGCCCGCCCGCGAGCCCGGCCGTCCCGACCCGGAGCAGCAGCGGGCCGAGGCCCGCGAGCTCGCGCCGGTAGCCGATGGCGCCGCTGACCGCGCCCGGCACCAGGCCCAGCGTGTTCGACACGTTCGCCGTGACCGGCGGCAGTCCGGCGGCCAGCAGCACCGGAAAGGTGATCAGGGTCCCCGACCCGACCACCGCATTGATCATGCCGGCCCCCACGCCGGCCAGCGAGACCCACAGCTGGGTCCAGCCGGAAGCACCGGCCAGCCCGGCAGCGGCCGTCATCGCCACTCCGCTCATCGTTCCGTCCCCTTGTTCAGCGATCCTGTCCGCCCGGAGGCGGTACCGGTCCTTCCCCTGGGGCGAGCTTCTCATCAAGCTCCCATCCGGCTCCCACGGAGGTCTCAGCAGGGCGGGGAAATCTCAGTACCTGAAACAGGAGAAGGGACCTTCCGGATGGTCGCGGCACGCAGCGGAGCAGGGCGGCGCGGCGGCGCGCTGCTGGCGAGCGCACTGCTGCTGGCCGGCGTCAGCCTGAGCTTCACCGGGAACCCGAGCGCGTCGGCGTCGGCGTCGGCGTCGGCGTCGGCATCAGCCGCTACGGTCACCACCGCCGCTGTGGCGGCCGGGACCGGCAGCCTCCCCGTCACGACCACCGGCCAGTCGCAGGTGCTCGCCGCCGCGCAGCAGACGGCGAAGGTCGGCGCGATCTTCTCCTCCGACACCGTCAGCTCCGGCAACCACCACTGCACCGCCAGCGTCGTCGACAGCCCCGCCGGGGACGTGATCGTCACCGCCGCGCACTGCCTCTCCTCCGGCAGCGGCAGCGGCGCGGTCTTCGTGCCCGGCTACCGCGACGGGACCGCGCCGAACGGTGTCTGGCAGATCACCCAGGTGCTCGAGGACTCCTCCTGGACCGCCGACGGCGACCAGGACAACGACGTCGCCTTCGCGCTCGTCGCCCCGCAGGGCGGCCGGAGCCTGGAGTCCGCCGTCGGCGGCGGCTACACCCTGTCGACGGCGGGCACCACCGCCGCGACGGTCCAGCTCACCGGCTATCCCGGGCAGACCGACGAGCCGATCACCTGCACCGGTGTGGCCTCCGCCTACTCCGGCACCCAGCTCGTCGTCGACTGCACGGCCTTCACCGACGGCACCAGCGGCACGGCCTGGGTCGCGAGCTACGACCCGGGCGCCGACTCCGGCAGCATCATCGGCGTGATCGGCGGCTACCAGCAGGGCGGCGACAGCGCCGACACCTCCTACAGCATCGTCTTCGGCTCAGCCGCCGCGAGCCTCTACGCGGAGGCACTCGCCGGCTGAACCGGTCCGGCCAGGCCGGCGAGGCCGGCGAGGCCGGCCAGGCTGGTCAGCAGGGCACGCGGGCCTGCATAGTTCTAGGGTGCGATTCGATGCCGTGCCGAAGCCCCCGCAGATAGCCGCCCGTCCCCAGGACACCCGTGGCTACCCGGTGCCCGCGATCACGCCCTTCGAGGACGGCGAGCCGCGCTTCGCGCTCACCGACTACGAGAAGAGTGCGGACTGCGCCAAGAATCGGCGCTGCTCGGTCTGCGCGGACGTGATGCCCGCCGGACCCGTGTGGCGGGTCGTCGGGGCAGCGGAGGCCGAGGCGATCGGGGAGGCACTGGCGGCCTCCCGCCCCTACCGCAACATGGCGCCAACCTGGGAGGGCCCCGGCCACCGCGCCTGCATGCTCTACGCGTCGATGGTCTGCCCCTACCTCGCGCGCCCGCAGGCGCGCCGCAAGGTCCTGGACCGGGGCACCGTCCGTGGCACGACCGGCGCGGTGGTCGGCTTCGCCGACTACGAGTACGCGGTGACGGACTCCCAGGTGCTCTTCCGCTTCCTCGGCATCGTCGAGTTCCTCCCCCACGACGACGCCGCCACGGCTCACCTCGCCACGCTCCAGGCGGAGCTGGACGCCTAGCCCAGGCCTAGCCAGGGCCTACCCGAAGGCGGGCAGGCCCTGGGTCGAGTAGACCGAAGCTCCTATAGATCGTCAAGCGGTCTGGAGGAGCGGTTTCGGTGTGGTTGATGGGCGGGTGAGGTGCTTGTAGACCTCGCGGGCGATGAAGCGTTTGAGGCAGCGGAGGATGTCCTTCTTGGACATGCCCTGGGAGACTCGTCGGGCGACGTAGTCCTTGGTCCGGTCGTCGTAGCGCATGCGGACCAGGGCGATCGTGTGCAGCGCGTTGTTGGCTTGGCGGTCGCCGCCGCGGTTGAGGCGGTGACGGTTGGTGCGGCCCGAGCTGGCGGGGATCGGGGCCGCCGCGCACAGGTGGGCGAAGGAGGCTTCGGACTTGAGGCGCTCGGGGTTGTCGCCGGCGGTGATGAGGAACTGGGCTGCGGTCTCGGTACCGACGCCCGGCAGCGCGACGAGCTCCGGGGCGGCCTGGGCGACGAGGGGCTTGAGCTCGGCGTCGGCGTCCGTGATCTCTTCGGTGAGGTACTGGTAGCGGCGGGCGAGGCGCCGCAGGGCGGTTTTGACTGCTTGGGTCGGGTCGGCGGCTTCGCCGGAGGGCCGGGAGCGGGCCAGGGTCCTGATCAGCTCGGCGGTAGGCAGGCCGCGCAGCTTCTCGCGGACTTCGCCGGGTGCGGTGACGATGAGGGTGCGGATCTGGTTGATGGTCTGGGTGCGGGACTTGATGGCGGATCGGCGGACCACGCGCAGGGAGCGGATGGCTTCGACGATGCCGTCGCGGGTTTTGGGTGTGCCAGCTGCGCGGCCGGACAGGACGGCGGTCGCGGCGGCGTAGGCGTCGACGGGGTCGGACTTGCCGTTGGCGCGGCGGGCCTTGCGGTCGGGGCGGTCGACCTCGACCACGGTGACCTGGTTTGCCCGTAGGAACCGGGCGAGTTCGGAACCGTAGGCGCCGGTTCCCTCGACGCCGACGGCCATCAGGTCGCCGTGCGAGACCAGCCAGTCCAGCAGCCTCTGGTAGCCGTCGGCTGTGGTGGGGAATGCCTCGGTGGCCAGGTGCCGGCCGATGGAGTCGATCACGGCGGCCTGGTGGAAGTCGGTGTGTGTGTCCACGCCGCCGACCACCGCTATCTCGTCTGCCATGCTGGTTGCTGCTGTCCTTCCGTGCGACGCGTGAGGGATGGCACGCGCCGGTCGGGTAGCAGGACAAGACAGTGACGGGACCTTTGGCCGGGCTCCTGACTTGTTGAATCGAGTCCAGGCGCTCGGTCTGCAGCCGTAGCGTCCAGGGTGTC
>NZ_JBGCCK010000024.1:0-116085 GCF_041262525.1 Streptacidiphilus sp. MAP12-20 | reverse complement strand
CGCAGAGTGCGTCTCCCGCCCCGGCGGGGGGGGGCTCACCCCGCGCTTGCCGCCCGGGGTGTCGCCCCCCCCCCCCGCCCCCCCCCCCCCCGCCCGGCCCCCCCCCCCCCCCCCCCCCCCGCGGGGGCGCGGCCGGTGCGGGGTGGGTCGCTTCATTGCGCCTCCTGAAGGGGCGGTTCGGCGTCGTCACGCACGAACAGGGGGATGCGGTCCAGCGGCGCGTCGACGGTGACGTGGCCGCCGCCGGGGTATCGGCGTCCGGAGTCCGAGTGCGTCCACTCGGCTCCGGCCGGCAGGTACACGCGGCGCTGCCGGGCGCCGAGTTCGGTGACGGGGGCGACGAGGATGTCGGGACCGAACAGGTACTGGTCCTCGACCTCCCAGGCGGCCGGGTCGTCGGGGAAGGCCAGCAGCAGTGGCCGCATGAGCGGGATGCCGGTCTGCTCGCCGTCCCGGAGGTGGGCATGGATGTAGGGGCGCAGGCGCTCGCGCAGCCGCAGCACGGAGGTGATGGCCTCGTAGGCGTCCGGACCGTAGGACCACACTTCGTTCGGGCCGCCGCCGTCGCCGACCGTGCCGTGGCTGGTGCGGGGCTCGCGGTGGCCGTGCAGCCGGAAGATGGGGCAGAAGGCACCGAACTGGAACCAGCGCACGACAAGTTCCCGGTAGGCCGGCTCGTCGGGGTCGCCGCCGTGGAAGCCGCCGATGTCGGTGTTCCACCAGGGGATGCCGCTCATGGCCACGTTCAGACCGGCCCTGATCGAGTCCGCGAGGGCCTCGAAGGTGGCGGGGATGTCGCCGGACCACAGGGCCACGCCGTAGCGCTGCGAGCCGGCCCACGCCGAGCGGGTCAGCGACAGGACCGCGGTCTCCCCGGCCGCGCGCATCTGCTCGAACACGCCGCGGGCGTGCTCGCGCGGGTACAGGTTCGCCACCTCCGTCCCCGGGCCGGCGGCGTAGGTGAGCGTGTGCGGGGCGGGCCGGATCTCCGGCTCGCAGCCGTCCAGCCAGAAGGCGCGGATGCCGAGCTTGTAGTAGCTCGCCTCGAGTTTGTCCCACAGAAACGCGCGGGCCCGGGCATCGGTAGCGTCGTAGAACGCGACGCCGATCTCGTCCGGGGAGTCGCCGTCGGGCCAGTTGCCGGTCAGCATCGCGCCGTTGTCGGCCGAGGCCAGCATCCCGGCCTCGCGCATGGGGGCGAAGCTGGACGACAGCGGGCTGACCGAGGGCCAGACCGAAACGGCGGGCTCGATGCCGAGGGCGTGCAGCTCGTCGACCATCGCGAGTGGGTCGGGCCAGGCGTCCCGGTTGAAGTCCCAGTCGCCCAGGCGCCGCCAGTGCAGGTAGTCGATGACGACGACGGACAGCGGGAGACCCCGGCGGGCGTACTCGCGGGCCACGGCCAGCAGTTCCTCCTGGTCGCGGTAGCGCAGCTTGCTCTGCCAGAACCCCGACGACCACTCAGGCATAGGGGAGGGGAAGCCGGTGGCGGCGGCGTAGCTCGACAGGATCGCGGCGGGGGAGTCGCCGACGGTCAGCCAGTAGTCGATCTGGCGTGCCCGGTCCGACACCCAGCGCGTGTGGTTGGCGGCGAACTCCACCCGGCCCACGGCCGGGCTGTTCCAGAGCATGCCGTAGCCCCGGCTGGAGACCGCGAACGGAATCGACACCTCGCCGTTGCGCTGGGCCAGCTCCAGCACCATGCCCATCTGGTCCAGCCGGCCGTGCCCGTGCTGACCCAGCCCGTAGATCCGCTCGTCCGGGTACGCGGCGAACCGCTGCTCGATGCGGTGGAATCCGCTTCCGGCCGCCTCGAAGTGGCGGGACCCCGGCCACCAGAAGTGTGCGGGCACCTCGCGCAGGACCTCGACGCCGGTCCCGGCGTGCTGGAAGGACAGCAGGCCCCTCGCGGCGTCGACGAACACGCGAGCCCGGCCGTTCACCAGTGCCGCGGACGTCCCGTCGGGATCGATCTCCACGGTCACGCCGTCCGGCGCGGCGGGCGGCTCGGCCGCCAGGGCACCTGGCAGGTCCGGCAGGATGCGGTGCAGGCCGGCCCGGACCCGGACGCTGTCGGTGCCCCACGGCTCGACGGTCAGCAGGTGATTGCCGCTCCTCCAAGTCAGAGCACGGTCGTCGATGGTGAACGGGTTGAGCACGAAGTCTCCTGAGGTCGAAGCAGTGGAGCAGGGAGAGCAGCCAGGCAGCCAGAGCGGCCGGTGGTGTCGCGCGGCGGCCGACCCTCGACGGCCGCCGCGCGAGTCAGTCCTTCAGCGCGGCGTTGCCGATGCCGGCCGCGACATAGCGCTGAGCGGCGATCAGCAATAGTGCAGCCGGAAGGGAAGCGATGACCCCCGTGGCCATCACGCCGTTCCAGTCGGTGAGGTTGGCCCCGATGAACCGGTAGAGGCCCACCGTGATCGGGGCCCGGTTGTCATCGGTGGTGAGCGTGACGCCGAACAGGAAGTCGGCCCACGCGAACAGGAACGAGAACAGTGCCGCGGTGATGACCCCGTTGCGGGCCACCGGAAGGATCACCGACACGAAGGTCCGAAGCCGTGACGCACCGTCAAGGGCAGCGGCCTCGCCGAGCTCATCCGGGATGCCGCGCATGAACGACTGAAGGATCAGGGTCGCGAACGGCACGCACAAGGTGGAGTCGGCGAGGATCAGCGCCAGCGGCGAGTTGATCAGCCCGAGCCTGTCGGCCGCGATGTACAGCGAGTTGGCCATTACGATGCCCGGGATCATCTGCGCCACCAGCAGCGCGAACATCAGCATCCGCCCGCCGGGCACGCGGAGCTTGGCCAGACCGTAGGCAGCCGGGGCCGCGACCAGCAACGTCACCGCCACCGTGCCAAGGGACACCCCGAGGCTGACCAGAAGGTGGCCGCCCTCGGCGCCCAGCGCGCTGCGGTAGCCGTCCAGGGTGCCGTGCACAGGGAACCAGGTCGGTGTGCGGCTGACCAGGTCCTGCGGGCGCAGGAACGAGGCATTGAGCATCCAGTACAGCGGGAACAGCATCACGGTGACGATGACCAGGCCCACCGCCGTTCCCAGCGCCGCTCGCACCCTCCTGGGCACACGCAGCCGCGGCGCGTGGCTGCTTTTCGAGGGGGTTCCGGCAAGCGTGTTCATCGAGTTCCCCCTTCAGGCTCGCGGACCGCGCGGAGATACAGCCCGGCGAACACGACCGCCACCAGGATCAGCAGGTTGCCGACCGCCGCGCCCTTCCCGAACGTCAGCTGCTGGAACGAGAGGTTGTAGGCGTAGGTGGTCAGTGTCTGCGACGAATTCGCCGGACCGCCCTGAGTCACGATCATGATCACGTCGAAGACCTTGACCGTGTAGATCAGGCCGAGGGTCAGCACGACGAGGGTGACGGGCCGCAGGAGCGGGAGCGTGATCCTCGTGAACCGCTGCCAGGCGTTCGCGCCGTCGATGGCGGCCGCCTCGTACAACTGCTCCGGGATGCCCTGCAGCCCGCCGTACAGGATGACCATGTTGAACGGGATGCCGACCCAGATGTTGACCAGGATGACGGCGGCCAGCGACATGTTCGTGCTCACCAGCCAGGGGACCGGCTGGCTCACCACATGGAGATGCAGCAACACCTGGTTGAGCACCCCGGAGTCGGTGTACATCACCCAGCGCCACACCGTTCCGGAAACCACCAGCGGAAGCAGCCACGGCACCAGAAGCAGCGAACGCAGCACACCGTTCAGCGGGAACACGCGACGGAAGAACACCGCCAGCGCCAGCCCGGCACCGAACTGGAATACCAGCGAACCGACCGTGAACAGCACGGTGTTGAGCACGGTCTGCCCGAACTGCGGGCTGTTCCACACGGCACGGTAGTTGGCCAGTCCGACGTACGGGGCCGATCCGGTGTAGAAGGACGACACCGAGTAGTCCTGGAAGCCCATGCGAACGTTGGACACCAACGGGTACACGTAGAAGCACAGGACATACAGCCACACCGGGGCGACGAACCCGGCCGCACGCCAGGCGGTGCGACGGCGGCGCCTCCGCCCGTGGGAGCCCCGGGCCGGGGCCGCCCCCGCAGCGGGGGCGGCCTTGCTGAGCATCGCCGACATCGTCAGGAACCGGCCTGGCTCTGCGCCTGGGTCAGTGCCGCCTGCGCCGACGACCCGCCGGCCAGCGCCGCCTGGATCGCGGTGTACAGCGCCGCGCTCACCTTCGGATAGGCGGTGCCGAGCTCTGCGGTGCGGGCCTTGGCCGTGGCGATCTCCGTCACGAACGCCGCCAACTGGGGGTCAGTGGCCCCCACCTGAGCGGCCGCCGCCTCGTTGCTCGGAATGTACCCCGCGTCCTTCGACCACTCGGTGCTGCGCTCCGGGCTCAGCAGACACTTCACCACCGCGACGGCCTTCTGCTCCCGGGCCGAGTTGCTGTGGCCGACGGCCCAGACCTCGCCGCCCAGCGGGGTGACCGGCTTGGCCGAGGCGTTCGGCACCGGGATCGGCACGGTGCCGAAGTGCAGGCTGGTCTTGGCGTCCAGACCAGGAAGCTGCCACGGGCCGTTCACCATCATCGCCACGTTGCCGGCCGCGAACTGCTGGTCGACGTCGGCCTGCGTCCAGTTGACCACGGACTTCGAGGCCCAGCCCTTGTCCACCATCGTCTTCCACAGGTCCAGCGCCTGCACCGCCTGCGGGGAGGCAAGGTCCTTCAGATCGGCGCCGGCGGTCCAGAAGAACGGCTCGAACTGGAAGCTGCCCTCTTCGGTGCCGACTGCGGAGAACGCGATGCCCTGGTGTCCGCCTGCGGTCAGCTTCTGCGCGTCCGCGCTCAGCTCGTCCCACGTCGTCGGCGGCTTCAGCCCGGCCGCGGCGAACACGTCCTTGTTGTAGTACAGCGCCAGACCGTTCACTCCCGGCGCGATTCCGTACACCTGGCCCTGGTACGTACCGGCCGACACGATCGAGGGGAACAGACCGTCCGTCGACAGCCCGGCCTGAGACAGCGAGACCAGACCCCCCGTGGACGCCATCTGCTGCAGGTCGGGGTTGTCGACCAGCACGAGGTCCGACAGCGAGCGGGAGGAGGCCTCCTGGAGCAGCTTGGGCATCAGCTGCTCGCGGGGCAGCTCGTGATGAACGACCTTCACGCCGCCGACCTGGGCGGCGCACTCGTTCAGCACGCCCTGGATCTGGGTGTTCTGCGGCGCGGCGCCGTAGTAGTCGGTCTCGTTCAGCGTCAGGACGCCGCCCGAGGCAGACGTGGATCCGCTGCCGGAACCGCACGCGGTCAGCGCCAACATACAGGCCGAAGCGACCGCGATGGCGCTGATCCCGACTCTCTGGGAGCTGCGGCGGCGGAGTACAGAAATCATGGCCTTCACCTTTCGAATTGATTCGATGTATCGCGCACTGATACCGGGCAGACAGGGTGGATGCCCGGGGTCCGGCTAGGAGCTTCCGGGGCTGCCGACCGTGGTCGGCGCGCTGGATTCGCGAACCTTCAACGTCGGCGCCAGGATCGTGGCGGACGGCACAGACTCCCCGTAGAGCTGACCGGCCAGCAGCCGCACCGCGGTGCGGGCCAGCTCCTCCACGGGCAGGGATACCGCGCTGACCGGGACCGGTAACTGCTCGGCCTCGTCGTCGGGGCACACCGCCACGACCGAGATGTCCTGCGGTACCCGAAGACGGAGGGCGCGGAGCCGGTCGAGCACCAGGGGCAGCGCGCGCTCGTTGTAGACGATCAGAGCGCTCAGACCAGGAACCTCGTCGAGCAGATCGTCCACGGCGCGGGCCACGTCAGCTGCCTGACCGTCACACGCAGTCCAGGCGGTCCGTGCCCGGCCCGTTCGCAGGGCGGCCAGCGCCCCGTCCCTGGCGTGGATCGCATACGCCAGGTCCTGGCGGAAGGTGGACGGGGGCTGCCCGATGTAGCCGACAGCACGATGTCCCAGCTCCAGCAGGTGCTCGGCGCACAGCCGGCCGGCCATGGCCGCGTCGAAGTCGATGTAGGGCAGTTGGGCGCTGTCGTCCGGAGTGCCGACCAACACGGCCGGACACTTCAGCGAGCTGAGCAGGGCCACCCGCGGATCGTCGCGCTGCACCTCCATCAGCATGACCCCGTCGACCTGCGAGCCCACCACCGTGTCCCGGATCGCGGCCGCGCCGTCGTCGTCGGTCAGCACCAGCAGCTTGAGCCCAAGGTCCTGCGCGGCGGTCAGCGACGCCCATACGTACGGCATCTGCACCTGGTTGTGCGGCCCGTAGACCATGGGCAGCGCCATGGCGATCACGCCGTTGCGGCGGCTGCGGATGGACCGGGCCCCGGCGTGGGGGCGGAACCCGAGCTCGGCGATCGCCTGCTCGACACGATCACGCGTCTCCGGCGAGATCGAGCGGGCACCGCTGAGCACGTACGACACGGTGCTGCGGGAGACGCAGGCCCGCTTCGCGACATCAGCGATTGTGACGGCCACGAGATACAGCTCCTCGCTGTGTCGAACTGATTCGATGTGGCGTGACCGTAACGCCGGTGTTTCCGAACGCGCAAGACCTTCGTCGATCCTCGCTACCGGATCGTTGCCGGCTCGGATGTCCGACGCCGTGCGCGAGTGGGCAGGACGGGGGAGATGGGCGACACTTGAGTCTCCCGCGTCGAGGAGGATGCAGCTTGGCCGGCGATCATCGCCCCCGTCAGGCGTTCAGGGAAGACGACCGCCCGCGTGCTTGCGCGCGGCCTCATCGGGCGGTGGTGGGCTGACGGGTGGACGAGCTCTTCGGCCGGAACGAGGAATGCGCCAGACTGCGTGTCCTGCTCCAGCATGCCCAGCGCGGGATGAGCGCAGCGGTCGTGCTTCGGGGCAGCGCAGGAGCCGTCGCCGGGGCTGACCACGCCATCAACCCGGACGCGGAGCGGGCCGCGGCGCAGCGGATCGGGGCGACTGTGACCGTGGTCGAGGGCGGCTCCCACGCCATCGCCCTCTCGCGCCCGGACGAAGTGACCCAGGTGATCCTCACGGCGCTTCAGGCCGTTGCGAAGTGAGCACGACCGGGGGAGGCCGACGCCGGCCCGGTCGCGGTCGCTCGGGCGGCGTCCGCGTCTGCGGACTAGACTGGCGGTTCCACTTCGACGCATCGGGCCGACGGCCAAATCGCAGGTCAGAGGCGGCAGCACCCCGTTTCATCCGCAGCACTCGCTGAGTCGGAAAGCAGAGAGCGATCGGACGGACCGCCCGCCCGTGCCCGGCAGCACCGAAGAACATGACCTAACTGAAGCCGGACGCACTGCACCACGGCGACGCTCAGCGGCTCCGAGCCGTGGCGTGGTAGTCGGCGGCGCGGATGCAGCCGTGGAGGTGGTCGTTGACCACGCCCACGTTCTGCATGAACGCGTACACGCTCGTGGGCCCGATGAACCGGTAGCCCTGGGACTTCAACTGCTTGGAGAATGCCTCCGCGTCCGGCGTGACCGTGGGCAGATCGGCGAGGGAACGGGGTGCTCGCTTGCGATCGACCTCGTAGGACTTGGCGAGGGCCGGGAGGTCAGGCGACGCGGACAGCATGATGCGCGCGTTGTCGAGAGTGGCCTGGATCTTGCCGCGGTTGCGGATGATCGAGGCGTCCTCCACCAGCCGGTCGACGTCCCGGTCCGTCATCGAGGCCACCTCCGTGACGTCGAAGCGGCGGAACGCGGTCTGGAACGCGTCCCGCTTGCCGAATACGATCCGCCAGCTCAGCCCGACCTGGAACACACCGAGGGTGAGGGCCTCGAACATCGCGGACTCGTCGTAGGTGCGGGTTCCCCACACCTCGTCGTGGTAGCGGGCAAGCGCGGTGTCGCCGTTCCCGGCCCAGTCGCAGCGCGGCTTCCCGTCGTATCCGATGACTACGTCACTGTCCATGCGAACCTCCGGTCCAGGAGCGCAGGCGGGCGCTCAGCGGGCTGCCGCGGGAGGCGGCAGACGCAGGCCCGCCAGGTCCGGCGGCAGGGGAGCGTCGGGGCGCAAGAACCACGCTGCGGACTCCCCGTCAGTCGCCGTGGCCGGTGCGTCCGTGAGATGGAAGCGGTCCCGCAGCCGGCCGTAGAAGTCGGTCGGGTGCAAGCGGATGAGCCGCACCCGTTGAGGGGCGCGGAAGACGCCGATCCAGTCCCCCGGATCGAGCACCGCGCGCAGCTGACCGTCGATGCTGACGGCCGCGCGTCCGGAGTGCGGCAGGATGCGCAGCGCGACCGGCTCGTCAGGGGCCGCGACCACGGTGCGGTTGAAGGTCATATGCGGCGCGATCGGCGTGAACACGACGGCATCCATGTGCGGGGAGAGCACGGGGCCGCCGGCCGCGAAGCAGTAGGCGGTGGAACCGGTCGGGGTGGCGACCACGAGGGCGTCGGCCGAGTAGGAGGCCAGCAGCCTGCCGGCGATGTAGACGCCGGCGCTGACCTGGTGGTCGCGCGCCAGCTTCTCCACGACGACATCGTTGAGGGCGTTCACGTCCAGGGCCACGCCCCAGCCACCTCCCGCAGTGCTCTCGGGCCGCACCTCGGGCGGCGGCAGGGCGGGACCGCGCCCGTAGCGCAGGAAAGCCTCCAGCTCCTCGGGCACCTCCGGTGGCCGGGAGGCGCGCATGGTGAGCGTCATGCGTTCCTCCACCACCGCGTGATCGGCGTGGACGGCTTCGAGGGCCGCGGTGACGTCGCGGACCGGCACTTCGGTGAGGAAGCCGACCTTTCCCAGATCGACGCCGAGCACGCTGGCGCCCGTTTTGACGGCGATCCGGGCCCCGCGCAGAAACGTCCCGTCCCCGCCGAGGGTGACGACGAGGTCGGGGTCCCCGGCCGCGTGGGCTTCCTCCCGGCCGGAGCGGCGCCGGTGGTCCGTCGACCACACGTCGATCTCGGTGCAGGGGATGCCGTGCGCGTCGCACCAGGCATGCACGCTGCGCGCGGCGTCCAGGGCGGCAGTGCGGCCCTGATGGACGACCAGTCCGATGCGGTGCACGGGCATGGGGTTCCTCGTCTTGATACCGCGTCGCCAAGTGGCTGTGATCGCGGCCCGGCGGGGAGCGGAACTGCCGCTCGGTCTTCCAGCTCCATGGTGGGGCCAGGCCGAGCGATCAGCCCGTCGGGAGGGAAGAGGTCAGGCCTTGCCCAGCAGCTCGCGCACATGCTGGACGATCTCCTCGTTGGTGTAGGAGTGGCCGCCGATGCCCCAGCCTCCGGGGACCGCCTCGGTCAGGGCCACCCAGGTGCGCTCGGCCAGCGAGGGGTCCCCCGCGGCGGATGCGACCAGCTCGGAGAGCTCCTTGACCAGGCCGAGCTGCTGCTCACGGTTGAGCGCGCCGGCGTTGGTGGTGACGGCGACCCGCACGTGGTCGGCGCTGCCGCCGGCGGTGGAGAAGCTGTCCGCGTCCAGCTCGTGGACGAAGGCGGCGGTGTTGTCCGTGAAGAACGGGATGGCCGGGACCTTCTCCCAGCGCATGATCGCTTGGGCGAGCTCCTGGGCCAGTCCCTTGCGGTCCTTGATCAGACCCTTGGCGGTGTAGACGTCGATCATGGGCATGCGATCGATCCTCGCTGTGCGATGTGAACCCGATGGTGGGCGGGCTTTCGCCACGTAACGAGCATCCCTCTCGCATGCGCGCAAGAGATCCCGCACCGCACGTAGTCCGCGCGGACGGGCGCGTAGGGCACGCGCCGTGAGGTCGCCGTGGCCTGCCGGGATCGGGGAGACTGCCGGGGTGAACCCCGCCTGGCTCGACCTCCCCGTGCGCAGTGCCGTTCCCGCGCTCCAGCGTGCCCTGGAGCTGCGCGGGGCAGCTGTGCTCGCGGCACCGCCCGGGACGGGGAAGACGACGCTGGTGCCGCTGGAACTGGCCGGGCTGATGGAGCGGGGACCGTCGCGGCGGGTGCTGGTCGCCGAGCCCCGGCGGCTGGCGGTGCGGGCCGCGGCGCGGCGGATGGCCTGGCTGCTCGGTGAAACGGTGGGGGAGCGGGTCGGCTTCACTGTCCGCGGGGAGCGGCGGGTCGGGCCGCGTACCGCGGTCGAGGTGGTCACCACCGGGGTGCTGCTGCAACGGCTGCAACGCGACCAGGAACTCGCCGGGGTGGACGTCGTCGTGCTGGACGAGTGCCATGAACGGCATCTCGACGCGGATACCGCGCTGGCCTTTCTGCTGGACGTGCGGGCGACGCTGCGCCCCGAACTCCGGCTGGTGTGCGCCTCGGCGACCTCCGACACCGCCGCCTGGTCCCGGCTGCTCGGCGGGGACGGCCCCGCGCCGGTCGTCGAGGCGCACGGCATCCAGCACCCGGTGGAGGTGGTCTGGTCGCCGCCGCCCCGCCCGGTCCGGCCGCCGCAGGGGTTGCGCACCGACCCCGCCCTGCTGGAGCACATCGCCGCAACCGTGCTGCGGGCACTGCGCGAGCGCGACGGCGACGTTCTGTGCTTCCTCCCCGGAGCGGGTGAGATCGCCAAGGTGGCCGGTCTCCTTGGCGGTCTGCGGGAAACCGTCGACGTCCTGCAGTTGCACGGTCGTGCCGACCGAGCCGTGCAGGACGCCGCCCTCGCCCCCGGCCCTCGCCGCCGGGTGGTGCTCTCCACCTCCGTCGCGGAGTCCTCGCTGACGGTGCCGGGGGTGCGCAGCGTCGTGGACTGCGGGCTGGCCCGGGAACCGCGCACCGACCACGCGCGCGGCCTGGCCGGACTGGTCACCGTTCGGGCCTCGCTGGCGACCGGACGGCAGCGGGCCGGTCGAGCCGGCCGGGAGGCGCCCGGCGCGGTCTACCGCTGCTGGGCGGAGGCCGAGGACGCACTGGCCCGTGCCCTGCCCACGCCGGAGATCATGCAGGCCGACCTCACCTCCTTCGCCCTGCAGGTCGCCTGCTGGGGAGCCCCCGGCGCGCGCGGCCTCGCCCTGCCCGACACGCCGCCGGACGGCGCGATGGCGGCGGCGCGGACGACGCTGACCGCCCTGGGCGCGGTCGACGCCGAGGGCCGGGCCACCGGACGGGGCGTCCGCATCGCCCGCACCGGCCTGCAACCCAGACTCGGCCGGGCGCTGCTGGACGGCGCGGCGCAGGTCGGTGAGCGACAGGCTGCCGAGCTGGTGGCGCTGCTGTCCGAGGAGCCGCCACGTGCACTGGGCGAGGACCTCGCCGCCGTCCGCCGCGCGGTGCGGACGGGAAGGGACCCCTATGCGGCGCGCTGGCGCGAGGAGGTCCGACGGTTGCGTCGGCACCCGGACGCCGAGGACCCGCCGCAGCGGGTCAGCGATGCCGAGGCCGCTGGGCTGATCGCCGGGCTGGCCTTCCCCGAGCGCATCGCCAGGGCGCGCGGCCCCAAGCCCCAGCCCGGATCCGGATCCGAGTCCGGTGCCGGGGGCACCTACCTGATGGCCTCCGGCACCGCCGCCGAGACGGGCGCTGGCTCCGCCCTGTCCGGTGCGGAGTGGATCGCGGTGGCCGTCGCCGACCGTCCGTCAGGCTCGCCCTCGGCCCGGGTCCGGCTGGCCGCCGTCACGGACGAGGCCACGGCTCGGCGCTGCGCGGCAACGCTGCTGACAGACCGTGAGGAGGTCCGCTGGGCTGTGCCGCCGGGCTCGCGGCGCGGCGAGGTGGCGGCTCGCCGGGTCGAGGCCATCGGCGCGGTCGAGCTCGCCGCCGAGCCCCTGGCCGCACCGGACCGGACGCTGCTGCGGGCGGCCCTGCTCGAGGGCCTGGCCGCCGAGGGCGTCGGCGAGCTGCTGACCTGGTCGGCGGAGGCCACCGGCTTGCGGCAGCGGATGGCCTTTCTGCACCGCGTGCTCGGCGACCCCTGGCCCGCGGTCGACGACCGCTCCCTCCTCGACCGGGCCGAGCACTGGCTTGATCCCGAACTCTCCCAGGCCCGCCGCCGCGCCGACCTGGAACGCATCCCCACAGCGGCCGCTCTGGCTCGACTGTTGCCCTGGGCCTCCGGTGCGGCCGGACGCCTCGACGAACTGGCGCCCGAGCGGATCACCGTCCCCACCGGCTCCAGGATCCGCGTCGACTACTCCGCCGACCAACCCGTCCTCGCGGTCAGGCTCCAGGAGCTGTTCGGCTGGCAGGCAGCCCCCCGGCTCGCCGACGGACGGGTCCCGCTGACGATCCATCTGCTGTCCCCGGCGGGACGTCCCGCCGCCGTCACGGGCGACCTGGCCTCCTTCTGGCGCGAGGGCTACCGCGCCGTCCGAGCCGAACTCCGCGGCCGCTACCCGCGCCACCCCTGGCCGGAGGACCCCACCGCGGCCGAGCCCACCCGCAGGGCGAACCCCCGTCGATAATCCGGCTCCGGCACGAAAGTCCTGGCTCTGCCGCCGAGTGGCTATCACGCGGTGTCGGACCCGCAACGCGCCGCAGTCGTAGCGGCCCACCCCCGCCCGGACTTCAAGAACCAGATCCTCGCCAGCGCGCGCCACGCAGCAGGGCGTCGCGGCGGCGGGACGCCTACGTCCAGGAATGGATGACCTGCTCGGGACCCCAGCACAGGTCCACGGTGGCGTTGTCCGCGTTGGGGGCGAGTCCGGACAGGGTGGCTACGACGAGGCCGGTCGTACCGAGGGTGAAGCCGGGCACCTCCGGGGCGGCGCGGGTCAGGTCGTCGAGGTCGTGGCGGTCGAAAGGGGTCGCGAGCCACTTGATCGAGCCGACGAAATCGATCCGTTGGGCGACTGGGCCGCGGTCCGCGCCGACCAGGTCGACTTCGGGGTCGAATCGGCGGTTCCACCAGCCACCCACCGTCGCGGTCTCTGTCCATGGGAGGGCGCCCTCGGACGCTGCGAGAGACAGGGACTCACGGATGAGAGGCTCGACGGCACGTCCGCGCCAGCTCGTCCAGCGGCGTTCGACGAGTCGGTAGGCAGCTTGGGGGCGGCCGCGTCGTACTTGCTCGTGAACGCCCCGCAGGATGGCGAGGTAGAGGCGCAGGTTGCTGTCCGCCACGCGGTAGAGGGCCGGCTTTCCCGGGCGCGTGGAGGTCGGCTCGTCGACGGCCAGAACTCGCTTCTCCTCGACGAGTCGCCGCAGCAGAGGGGAGAGGGAGCCGGAGGGGAGCGCTCCTTCCCGACTGCCCGCCGTGGTGGCGATGTTTGCATGGGTGCGGTCCCCACCGCCCACTGCCTCCAGGACTCGGCGAGCCTGGTCGGGCGTGGGGAATTCGGACAGGAGGGAGGTCTCTGGGATCGAGAAGACTGGAGACGCGGGGTCTGCGCACTCCTGTTCGAGGAAGGCCAGGGCCGGCGTTGCGTGCGGCCAGGCTCGGAGGATGCCCGGCAGTCCACCGCAGACAAGGTGTGCGTCGATCGCGTCCGCTGCGGCCAGCCCGAGGGCCTGGCCGGTCTCGGCCGGGTCGAGCGGTCCGAGGATGAGGTTGTCGGCCCGACCGTAGAAGGGGCTGTCGTACGCGGTCAGGCGCTCCATCATGTGCAGGTCGCTGCCGAGCAGCAGCAGGAGGACCGGGCGGACGGACAGCAGGCGATCCCACGCGGTCTGCAGTGCTCCGTCGAAGAGGCCGTCCTGTTCGGACAGCCACGGGAGCTCGTCGAGGACCACGATGCAGGGTCGGTCATCGGGCAGAGCAGCGGCGAGCGCCCGGAAGGCGTCGGGCCAGCTGCCGGCGCTTGCGCTCGGCACCAGGTCGCGGTCGCGAGGGAGCGAGGAGTCCTTGAGATCGCGAAGGAAGTCGGCAACCGATTCGACTGGGGAGGCCCCCTTGGTGGCTGTGTAGAACACGTAGGGGACATCGGCCCGGTCGCAGAATTCCTGTATGAGCCGTGACTTCCCCACCTGCCGTCGGCCCCGCAAGGCGAGCGCCACGCCGCTACCGGTTTCGCGCACGCGCTTCAGGCGCTTGCTCAGCACAGACAGCTCGGCCTTCCGTCCGACAAAGGAGGACAAGGACTCTCCCGAACTGTGTAGGTCTGATCTACGTAGAGCCACTCTACATAACCAGACCTGGCGGGCGGCCCCGAGGGGTGGATTTCAGGGGTTGCCCGCCGCGACAGCCTCATGATTGCGCCGGACGGTGAAACAGGGCGCGGCGGTGGTGCTGGACGGGTCAGCCACGCCGTTCGGTGCCGCCCGGCGGCGCGCCAGGTCAGGCGTGGGCTCGCCTGTGCGGCGAGGGCTTCGAGCCCGGTGGCGAGTGGACGACTTCGTCGATCGAGACTGGTCGGAGACGTCAGGCGCCTCCCTCGCAGGCGCATCCGCGATCACGCGAGCGGGCCCAGGACGTCCTGGGACTCGATGAGCCCGCGGTCGCTGGGCGCCTTGCCGTCACCCAGGACGCGTGCGGCCTGCCGGGCCCGGAGGTCGAGGTGTGCTTCGGCGGGCTTGGGGAAGCCGTGGCGGGCGCGGGCTTCCGCGGGTGTCAGTACCTCTTCGTTGCGCGGAGGAATGCCGAGCTTCATCGGGGCGATCACCGGAACCGTGGAGGGGGAGAGCCTTCGCAGCAGGAGCAGTTCGAGCCTGGGGCTGAGGTGGACGAACGCGAAGGAGGCCTTCATGACGGGCACGATGAGGACGTCGAGGAGGCGTGACTGGCGAATCCCGGCCAGCTCACGCATCCAACGCGGCATCGTGGCGATGGTGGCGATCCGCTGCGCCCTGCCGACAACGAAGCTCGCCGGCTTCGCCCAGCGAGGCGTGGGCGGCAGGACCAGCTCGGTCTGCAACAGGTGGTTCATGGCCTGCCGGGCGATCGGGCTCGCGGACAGGCGCGGCCGCATCTGCTCGAAGTACGCGCGCACGCCGTCACGGCTGCGGGGGATGTCGTCGGGGGAGCACGTCTGCAGTTCCGCCGCGACCGCGCATGCCTCCCAGTACTCCCGCTCCTCCTCCGCGGTGAGCTTCCCGGGGCCGTACCGCTCGTACGCGTAGAGGATCGAATGCCAGCCGGTCAGCTGGATCCACAGCTGCGACGCGGGGTCGTTGGCGTCGTAGGTCCCGTCGCCGTAGGGCAGGTGACCGATCGCCTTGGAGTGCACCTTGACCAGGACGTCCGCGGCCCTGCACACCTCACGCGAACCGGCGAAGGCGACCATCGCGAAGTACCGCAGCGTCCGGTCGTAGCGCGTGCGGGGGCGCTGGTAGATGCCCTGGGTCCCGTGGACGGCGGCCACCAGCGGCGGGTCGAGCTCCTCCACCACGACGGCCCGCTGGAAACCCACCGTCAGCGACGTCGGATAGCTCCAGACCTTCCACACCACCGAGCCCGGTCCGAAGAAGCCGTAGTCCTCGTGCGGTTCGACGTCGCTGCGCTTCATGCGGCCGCTCCTCGTCTGTTCGCGGCGTACGCCGCTCCTTGATTACGACACTACTGTCGTAAATTAAGGCACGGATGTCGTAAACTGCCAAGGTGTCAGCGTCCACCTCTTCCGAAGCCAGGCCGCGCAAGCGGCGCCCCTACGCCGCGCGGGTCCCGCTCGCGGTACGCCGCGAGCAACTGCTCGACGCGGCCCTGGTCGTGATCGTGAGCGACGGCTACGAGCGGGTCTCCATCGATGCCATCGCGAAGCGGGCCGATGTCGCCCGCTCGGTGGTCTACGGCGCGTTCGAGAACCTCGACGCCCTGCTGACCGCGCTCCTCGACCGGCAGCAGGCGCGCGCCTTCGAGCGGTTGCTCGACACGCTCCCCGACGCCGGGGACCAGCGGGACCCCGCCGTTTTCGCCTCCAGCACCCTGCGCCGGATGTCGGAGATGCTCCACGACGACCCGGACACCTGGCGGCTGATCCTGCTGACTCCGGGCACCATGCCCGCGGTCGTCAGGGACCGGATCGAGGCCGACCGGGAACGGTTCCGGCTCCGGGTCGCAGCGTGGATCTCCGCCGTCCTGGCCGACCGGGGCGAATCCCAGCTCGACCCGCAGATCCTCGCCCACGCACTCGTGGCCTGCGCGGAACACTTCGGGCGGATCGCCCTGACCGATCCGGACAGGTTCGAGCTCCAGCATCTGCTGGGCCAGGTGCAGCTGATGCTCCGTACCGTCTGGCCTCCGGACTGAAGGCGCACGGCGGTCACCCGTGCCGGAGGCCGCCCCCACCTCTCGGCGGAAGCGGCCTCCGACCCCTCCCTGAATGAACGTCAGGACGGGGGAAGGATCTGCTCCGGCGCGAGGGAGTTGCCTGCCGGGATGTGTCCGCAGTCGGACGGGGCGGGACGGCCCGCGAACCGGTCGTTGAGCCAGGACAGCGCCTTGGGCGCCCACGCCGCCGCCGTGCCGACGTGGCTGAGCAGGCTGTACTGGTCGTAGGTGATTGAGCTGTCGCCGGTGGCGCAGTACCGGTTGGCGAGGGCCCGCACGTCTCCGGCGACCATGACGCCGTCCCCGGTGCCGATACCGGCCGGGTTGCCGAAGGTTCCCTCCAGTACGCCCCCGTTGCCCTGGGCGATGTAGCCGGGGACGGACGGGGTGGGGGCCGAGCCCAGGTTGATCTTGTTCACCGCCTCGACGAACGCGATCGCCGAGTCCGGGTTGGCGTACTGCGGCTTCGCGATCTGCTGCCAGGTCAGGCCGGGGTAGTGGCCGAGCGCGTCGAGGAGCGAGCCGTGCTGCAGTCCGTTGTAGACCTGGAGGCCGTAGCTGTTCATGTAGGGCGTCAGATCGATGCCGTACGAGCGGGAGACCCCGATGAGCGCCATGGGGATGACCCCGGACCAGACCAGTGACCCGTTGACGTACTTCAGGTTGTGCGCCGGGTCGACGAGCACCCCGCCTTCGGCGAAGCCGACGAGGTTCTTGTTGACGTCGGGCGCGTAACGCGGGGCGAGCGCGGCGGCCCAGTCAGTGGCGATGGCGCCGCCGGAGTAGCCCATCAGGCCGAACTTGGTCCGGGGGTTCATGCCGGTCAGCGGGGACTTGATCGCGGCTCGGATCGAGTCCAGGGTGTTGGT
Source organism: Streptacidiphilus sp. MAP12-20 (assembly GCF_041262525.1). NCBI lineage: Bacteria > Bacillati > Actinomycetota > Actinomycetes > Kitasatosporales > Streptomycetaceae > Streptacidiphilus > Streptacidiphilus sp. MAP12-20. The sequence goes on along the minus strand of NZ_JBGCCK010000024.1, from coordinate 99,192 downwards.
GGCGTACTCCGGTCCCGCCGCGAAGTCCGCGGACTGGCCCTCGGTGTCCGGGATGACGAGGTTGTCACCCTGAAGCAACAGCGTCGAGAGCGCCACGGATTCGAAGTTGGCGATCGTCCCGCCCAGGGTCACGTCGCCGGCGATGGCCCGGGACGGTCCGTCCTGCGGGTTCAGCGAGTCGTAGAACGACTGGTAGGACACGGCCTTCGCGCTGTTGCCCGTGATGCTGCGCACCACCGAGGTGACGTTGGCGGCCGGTCGGCCGAGGGCGTCGGTGGTGCGGTAGAGCAGCTGGATGGCGGTGACCGGCGTCGCGATGCCCTCGATGTGGTAGCGCAGCGTCCTCGTCTTGAGCACCGTCCCGGGTGCGAAGGAGGACAGCGGCGCGCTGCCTGTGTAGGTGTAGAACGAATCGCCGGTGGTGGCGCTTGTCGTCGCGGCTGCGGCGGATGGGGCGGCGGCCAACCCGATGGCCGTGGCGGCGACGACGGCTAGTCGTCGAACGGATCTTCTGTGCATGGCTCCCCGAAGTCGTGAGACGGGTCACACTCCTGACTGCGGAGTAAGTTACCTATGGGTAGGTCATCCGTACAGAGCCACGACGAGGCATCGTGTGGGCATTCTGTGAAGGCTGTACCGCGCCGCGAGGGCCGGGGAGGGTTCCGAGCGCTGCCCGACCGGGTCGTCACTCGACCCGGCGCTGGTCGATACCCACGCGGCGGCATGCCCCCCCGCTGACCTGCGGATGCGGACGCCCCGACCCGAGGAGACTCATGGCCGGGGGCTGACTGCGAGGAGACCCTCCACCGCGTCGGGCATGAACCGTGCGTGCCAAGGGTAGATCCGTGCCGATTGAGTGTCATGAGCATGGAGAAATGCCCGAATTGATTCGGTACAGCCGTAGGCGAACGAGGGAGACGAGGACCCAGATGCGAGTGGTGCAGGGACTGAGAGCCGCGGCGACCGCGACGGCCTTGGCGATCGTCGCCGTCGGGTGCACGGCAGGTGGCGGCAATGGGCCGATCGGCAACGGTGAGAGCGCCGGCGCGAAGAAGGGCCCGGTGAAGCAGGGTGGAACGGTCACCATCGCGCAGGTGGGGGCCCAGCCCGACTTCGTCTTTCCGCTCGCCCCGGCGACCAACCAGAACGGCTGGAACGTCAATCTCACTCAGCCCCTGTGGCCGTTCCTGGTGTACGCGGGGGACGGCGCCCAGTCGGTGGTGAACAAGGACAAGAGCTTGTTCAGCTCCCTCGTCTACGCCAACGGTGACAAACGGATCACCATCACCCTCAAGAGCTGGAACTGGTCGGACGGCCAGCCGGTCACCAGCCGCGACTTCACCTTCGTTTACACCCTCCTGAAGGCGAACGCCTCGAACTGGAACGCCCACCTCGTCGGGCTCTTCCCGGAGGACGTCTCGAAGGTGTCCACCCCGGATGCCCACACGGTCGTGCTGGACCTCACCCAGGCGTACAACCCGGACTTCTACACCGACGACGTGCTCAGCACCATCCCCCTGCTGCCCCAACACGCCTGGGACAAGACCTCCGCGTCCGCGGCGGTCGGCGACAACGACACGACGACCGCGGGCGCCAAGGCCGTGTACGCCTACCTGCAGAAGGAAGGCGCGAGGACGACCGGCTTCGCCACGAACCCGCTGTGGCAGGTCGTCGACGGACCGTGGAAGCTGTCCGAGTTCCGGAGCAACGGCTACTACAGCTACCTACCGAACACCCACTACTCCGCGACCAAGCCGACCGTCGACAAGGTTGTCATCTCGCCCTTCACCTCGGACACTCCCGAGATCAACGCCCTGCGATCGGGCAGTTCCCTCGATGTCGCGTCGCTTCCGCTGAACGACATCAAGCAGGCGCAGGCCCTGGAGTCCAGCGGATACTCGATCGCGAGCGTGCCGATCCCCGGCGTGGCCGAGATCCAGCCCAACCTGTACAACTCCGAGGTCGGCGCCCTGCTCCAACAGCTGTACGTCCGGCAGGCGATGGAGTACCTCATCGACCGCCCGCAGATCGTCGCCAAGATCTACAACGGCTACGCCGACCCGGGCAACGGGCCCGTTCCCGTCAAGGCCACCGGAGCGTGGGCCTCGCCGCTGGAGCGGGCCGGTGGCCCGTACCCGTACGACCCGGCGAAGGCGAAGGCGCTGCTGCAGGCGCACGGCTGGAACGTGGTGCCGGGCGGGACGACGACGTGTGCGAGCCCAGGGACCGGATCCGCGCAGTGCGGTGCCGGCATCGGCGCCGGTCAGGCACTGACCTTCAACCTGGCGTACTCCTCGGGCCGGGCCACCACCGACGTGCAGAACGCCGCTATCAAGTCCTCGGAGGCCCAGGCGGGCATCACGCTCAACCTCAAGTCGGAGCCATTCAACACCCTGATCAGCACGATCGGCACGTGCACCGCGGCCTCCCACCCGGCGTCCAGCTGCGGCTGGCAGCTGGCGGAGTTCGGGTACCAGCCGTACCCGCTCTACCCGAACGGCACCGGCTTCTTCGACACCGGCGGCTCCAATAATTCGGGCGGCTACTCCGACCCGAAGATGGACCAGCTGATCAAGGCCACCGAGTACGGATCCTCGGCCCAGGCGTTCATTGACTACGAGGACTACGCGGCGCAGCAACTTCCATGGCTGTGGCTGCCGTTGCGCGAAGGCATCATGGTCTACCGGACGAAGCTGCAGGGCGTCGTCCCGCTCAACCCGTTCTCCGGCGGGCAGAACTTCGAGGACTGGGCGTACACCTCGTGACGGGCGAGCAGTGAGCGCCTACCTCATCCGCCGGATCGGTCAGGCGATCGTCGTGGTGATCGGCGTCATGGTCCTGACGTTCGTCCTGATCCACCTCGTTCCCGGCAGCGCCGCCCGGGCCACCCTCGGGACCCGGGCCACCGCCGAGCGGATCGCGGTCTTCAACGCCGCCAACGGCCTGGACCGACCGCTGGCCGCGCAGTTCGTGACCTTCGTGAAGCAGGCGGTCGTGGGCAACTTCGGCACGTCCTACTCGCTGCAGCAGCCCGTGTCCACGCTGATCGCCCAGCGGCTGCCGCGCGACGCCCTGCTGCTGGGGCTGTCCACGCTGCTCGCGCTCGCGGTCGCGCTGCCGATGGGGATCTTCCAGGCAGTGCGCCGGGGCCGGGTCGCGGACCATGCGTTCACCGTCGTCTCCTTCGTGCTGTACTCCATGCCGGACTTCTTCTTCGCGCTGCTGCTGATCGCGGTCTTCTCGGTGCAGTTGCATCTGCTGCCCTCCCAGGCCCCGCAGGCGGAGTCCGTCGGCGGCATCCTCGCCGACCCGCGCGCCCTGGTGCTGCCGGTGGTCACGCTGACCCTGGTCAGCGTGGCCGGCTTCAGCCGGTACATGCGGACGTCGGCCATCAACACCCTGGCCCAGGAGTACGTCCAGGTCGCCCGGTCCAAGGGGCTGCCGGAGCGGCTGGTCCTGCGTCGGCACGTCCTGCGCAACTCGCTGCTGCCGGTGGTCACCGTCCTGGGGTTGCAGGCTCCGAACATCGTGGCCGGCGCGGTGATCGCCGAGTCCGTCTTCAACTACCCGGGCATGGGGCTGCTGTTCTACCAGGCCGCCACGAGCAAGGACTATCCGATCATGCTCGGGTCGACCCTGGTGGTCGGTGTGGCCACCGTCCTCGGCAGCCTGTTCGCCGACATCGCCTACAGCTTCCTCGACCCCCGGATCCGCTATGTCAACGCTTGAACCACTGGCCCCACCCGATCCCGCACCCGATCCCCGGTCCGAAACCGTGGACGCTTCGACGGCAGCGCGCGGCTCCGGACGGCTGTCGGTGCGGGCGTTCGTCCGCAACCGGCGGGCCCTGGTCGGACTGGGCATCGTCGCGGTGATCGCCGCCTTCTGCTTCGTCGGGCCGCTGCTGTACCGGACCGACCAGGTCACCGTCCGGCTTGACCTCGCGGATCTGTCGCCCGGCAGCGCGTATCCGTTGGGCACCGACGCCTCCGGGTACGACGTGCTGGGGCGGCTGATGGCGGGCGGACGGTCGTCGCTCGAACTCGGCTTCGCGGTGGCCTTCACCACGTCCGTCATCGGCACCCTGTACGGAGCCGTCGCCGGCTATCTCGGCGGCCTCGTCGACGCCGTCATGATGCGGGTCATCGACACCTTCCTCGCCGTCCCCGGCATCGTCCTCCTGCTGATGATGGTCAGCATGTTCACGCCCACGCTCTGGGGGATCGTCCTGCTGCTGTCGCTGCTCTCCTGGCTCGGGGCCGCACGCCTGGTCAGGGGCGAGGTACTCACCCTGCGGACCAGGGAGTTCGTCCAGGCGGCACGGATGATGGGCGGCACCGGAGGGCGCATCGTGCTGCGTCATCTGGTGCCGAACGCCGCAGGCGTGATCATCGTCAGCGGTACCTTCACCATCGCCGACTCGATCCTCACCCTGTCGGCGCTCAGCTTCCTCGGGCTCGGGCTGCCACCACCGCACGCCGACTGGGGCACCATGCTCTCCGCCGGCCTCAACTCCCTCTACGACGGCTACTGGTGGCTGGTGTACCCGCCCGCGGGAATCCTGATCGTCACCGTGGTGGCCTTCAACCTGATCGGCGACGCCGTCCATGACGCCCTGGACGTCCGACTGCAACGCCGCTGACCTCTGACCTCTGACCGTTGCCGACTGATCCGAGGACGACACGCATGGCACCCCTCCTTGAGGTCAGGAACCTCACCACCCACATCAGAACCCGTCGCGGGGTCGTCCGGGCCGTGGACGACGTCTCCTTCACCCTGGAGGCCGGTGAGACCCTCGGCCTGGTCGGCGAATCAGGCTGCGGCAAGTCCATGACCGGCCTGTCCCTCATGGGCCTGCTGCCGCCCGGCGGTTCGCTCGTCGGCGGCTCCTCGGTGACGCTGGACGGGCGCGAACTGGTCGGGCTGCCCGAACGCGAACTGCGCCGGGTGCGCGGCAACGACATCGCGATGGTCTTCCAGGACCCGATGACCGCCCTGGACCCCACCAAGACCATCGGCCACCAGGTCGCCGAACCCGTTCTGCTGCACCGCGGCTGCACCCGGGCCGAGGCAGCGGACCGCGCCACCGAGGTCCTCGGCCTGGTCGGCCTGCCACATCCCCGCGAGCGGCTCAACGACTACCCGCACCAGTTGTCCGGCGGCATGCGCCAGCGGGTGCTGATCGCCATGGCGCTCGCCGCCGAGCCCCGGGTGCTGATCGCCGACGAGCCCACCACCGCCCTGGACGTCACCATCCAGGCGCAGATCCTGGCCCTGCTCGCCGACCTGCGAACCCGGCTCAGCATGGCGATGATCCTGATCACCCACGACATGGGGGTCACCGCCGGCCACACCGACCGCGTCAACGTCATGTACGCGGGCCGCATCGCCGAAAGCACCGGCACCGACCGGCTCTTCCGCGGCATGCGCCACCCCTACACCCAGAGCCTGCTGGCCTCCGTGCCACGGCTGGACCAGGACCCGGACAGGCAACTCCCCACCATCCCCGGCCTGCCCCCGGACCTCACCGCCGCGCCGGCCGGGTGCCGCTTCGCCGAGCGTTGCCGGTACGCCACCGACCGCTGCCGCGCCGAGGAACCGGAGCTCACCGGCCCGGACAGCCACCGGTACGCCTGCTGGCATCCGACGAGTGGTCCCTTGCCGCTGGGATCCGCCGTCGTGGTGCCGCGCCCCGCCGCCGCGCCGGTCGCGGTCCCCGACCGGCCGCTGCTGGAAGCGCGGGACCTGGTCAGGGAGTTCCCGGTGCGCGGGAACCGGCTGCCAGGCCGCGGCCGGCGCGTCGTGCACGCCCTCTCCGGCGTCTCCCTCACGCTGGGCCCCGGCGAGACCTTCGGCCTGGTCGGCGAGTCGGGGTGCGGCAAGACCAGTCTCGGTCGCCTCCTGGTCGGCCTGGACCGGCCCGATGCGGGCACGGTCACCCTGGACGGAACCGACCTCGGCCGGCTGCGCGGCCGCGAGCTACGTCGGCGTCGCCGCGACCTGCAGATGATGTTCCAGGATCCGTTCTCCTCCCTCGACCCCCGGATGAGGGTCGGCAGCATCCTGCGCGAACCCCTGCAGATCCACGGCCTCGGCTCGGCCCGCCAACAGCGGGCCCGCGTCGCCGAGCTGCTCGCCGAGGTCGGCCTGCCCACGCAGGGCGCGGAGTTGTACCCGCACGAGTTCTCCGGCGGTCAGCGCCAGCGCATCGGCCTCGCCCGCGCACTCGCGCTCACGCCTAAACTCATCGTCGCCGACGAGCCGGTCTCGGCGCTGGACGTGTCCGTTCGGGCCCAGGTGCTCAACCTGATGAACCGTCTCCAGGCGTCGCACGGCCTGTCGTACGTCGTCATCTCGCACGACCTGGCGGTGGTCCGCTACCTCGCCGACCGGATCGGCGTCATGTATCTGGGCCGCCTGGTCGAGGTCGGCAGCGCCGACGACATCCACCTGCGCGCCGCCCACCCGTACACCGCCGGCCTGCTGAAGGCCGTCCCGGTACCGGACCCGGACCTGGAGCGGGCCAAACGCGGGTCCGGGATCAGCGGCGAACTGCCCAGCCCGGTCGACCCGCCCTCGGGCTGCCGCTTCCGCACCCGTTGCCCCCTGGCCCGCGAACGCTGCGCGGACGAGCAGCCCGTCCTGCGCCTGTTCGGCGCGGGCCACACGGCGGCCTGCCACTTTCCGCTCCAGCCGCCGCTCTCCGACACCCCGGCCGTCGCCGCCACGGACGCCTCCGGCGGCTGACGGGCGTAGCCGTCCCAGCTGCGACTAGCGGGGCTCCTGGGTGGCGAAGAGCTCCAGGTGGCCGCAGTCAGGGCATCGGAACGCGTCGATCTGCATGCGCTTGCGGCCCATCCGCTTGGCGCCGCCGAGGGGCCCGCGCTCGATGGCTCCCGCGACCCAGCGCGTGTCCCCGGAGCCACGCGGGTCTTCGATGAAGCCGGGCTGGAGTCCTATGGCGCCGCACTGGGTGCACCGGATCTCGTTGGTCATGGAACGGAGTGTAGATCTTGGGCAGTCACCCTTTGGGCGTCGTGTCGTGTCCGTCGTCGCATGGTCCGAAGGCGGTAACTTGAACCAGTTTCTCCCTATTTCCCCGAGTCCAAGGAGACGTCATGAACCGGCGGGTCGGCACCCTTCTGGCAAGCGGGTTGCTGTTCAGCGTGAGTCTGACCGCGATGCCCGGGACAGCGATGGCTGACCCGGGCTCGTCCGCTCAAAGTCAGGCCTACGTGTGCAACGTCGGCGACTCGGATTCGACTGCGACCGTCCAGACGAACGACATCCACAGTGCTGCCGAGGCGCTGCCCGCTTTCCTGCCGATGCGGCTGACCAACTGTCACCTGGCCTCATAGCCGAGACTTCCGCTCAGCGCCGGTCGGTCCCGCCCACAGCGGCGACGGACCCGGGGGTGACCCGGGCGGGACCGACCAGCGGATCAGCGTGCGCCCGCGCCCGAGCGGCGCTTCGTCCACACGTCGAAGGCGACAGCCGCGAGCAGGACCAGGCCCTTCACCAGCATCACGCGCTCGCTGGGCGCGCCGACCAGCGACATGCCGTTGTTGATGACACCCATGATCAGACCGCCGGTGATCGCGCCGACGACCTTGCCGACGCCGCCCTGGACCGCCGCTCCGCCGATGAAGGCGGCAGCGATGGCGTCCAGTTCGAAGGAGTTGCCCGCCGTCGGTCCCGCCTGGTTCAGCCGGCCCGCGAAGATGACGCCCGCGAGGGCCGCGAGCACGCCCATGTTGACGAAGATCCAGAAGGTGACCGACTTGACCTTGATCCCGGAGAGCGTCGCCGCCTGCAGGTTCCCGCCGATGGCGTAGATCTGGCGGCCGAAGACCGCGCGGTTGCTGACCAGCGAATAGCCGAGCACCAGGACGGCGAGCAGGACCAGCACCCACGGCAGGTTCTTGAACCGGGAGAGCTGCACGACCACTGCCATGATCACGAACGAGGCCAGCGCGATTCTCGCCACGAAGAGGGCGAGCGGCTCCACCTCCTGTCCGTAGCCGATCCTGGCCCGGCGCGTCCGCCACTGGGTTGTCGCCAGGCCGACGATCGCCACCAGTCCGACGAGGAGGCTGAACAGGTCCGCACCCCCGAGCGCACCGAGGCCGATGTTGCCGAGGAACCCACCGGTGAAGCCGTTCGACAGGGTCCGCACCCCGTCGGGGAACGGTCCGATGCCCTGGTTGCCCAGCACGGTCATGGTGAGCGCCCGGAAGACGAGCATGCCCGCCAGCGTGACGATGAAGGCGGGGATGCCGAAGTAGGCGACCCAGTAGCCCTGCCACGCGCCGATCAGCCCGCCGGCCACCAGGGTGATCAGCACCGCCAGCGGCCAGGGCACATGATGGTTGACCATCAGTACGGCCGACAGCGCGCCGGTCACCGCGACCACGGAGCCGGCGGAGAGGTCGATGTGCCCGGCGATGATGATCAGGATCATCCCGATGGACAGGATCAGGATGTAGGAGTTCTGCACGATGATGTTGGAGATGTTCTCCGACGACAGCAGCTGACCATGCGTCAACACGGAGAACAGCGCCACGATCAGCGCGAAGGCGATGTAGATGCCACTCTGCCGGATGTTGACCGGCAGTTGCGGCCGCAGCCGCAGCCGCAGCCGCAGTCGTGGCGACCGCGACGCCGGTGGCTCGTCGCCGGCCGCCGGCTCCGGAATGGACGCGAGGCTCGTGGCCTGCGGTGCGACATCGCTCATCGCGCTTGCTCCTGTCCCATGGTCATGTAGTGCATCAGGCGCTCCTGCGTCGCCTCGGCCCGGCTCACCTCGCCGGTGATCCGGCCCTCGGAGAGGGCGTAGATCCTGTCGCAGAGGCCGAGCAGTTCGGGGAGTTCGGAGGAGATCACCAGCACCGCCTTCCCCTCGTCGGCGAGCCGGTTGATGATCGTGTAGATCTCGTACTTCGCTCCGACGTCGATGCCGCGCGTCGGCTCGTCGAGGATCAGCACGTCGGGATCCGTGTAGATCCACTTGGACAGCACGACCTTCTGCTGGTTGCCGCCGCTCAGCTTTCCGGTCACGCTCCGGACCGAAGGGGCCTTGATGTTCATGCTGGCCCGGAACCGGTCAGCGACGTCCCGCTCCTGATGCTCGTTCACCCAGCCGCGACGCGACAGCTTGCGCAGACCGGCCGCGGACACGTTGCGCTGGATGTCCTCGACCAGGTTCAGCCCGTAGCGCTTGCGGTCCTCGGTGGCGTAGGCGATGCCGTGCCGGATCGCGTCGCGTACGGTCCGCACCTGGATCTGCTCGCCGTCCTTGACCAGCCGGCCGCTGATGTCGACGCCGTAGGACCGGCCGAAGACGCTCATGGCCAGCTCGGTTCGGCCCGCCCCCATCAACCCGGCGAGTCCGACGATCTCGCCCTTGCGCAGCGTCAGATTCGCGCCCGAGACGATCACGCGGCCGTGCTGGGTGGGGCTGTGCACGGTCCAGTCCTCGACGCGCAGCACCTCCTCGCCGATCTGCGGCGTGCGCGGCGGGAAGCGGTGCTCCAGGTCGCGCCCGACCATGCCGGCGATGATGCGGCCCTCGGTGACCTGGTCCCGGTGCATGTCGAGGGTCTCGATCGTGCGCCCGTCCCGGATGATCGTGGTGGAGTCGGCGATCGACGCTATCTCGTTGAGCTTGTGCGAGATGATCACCGAGGTGATGCCGTCCTCCCGCAGGCCGCGCAGCAGGTCCAACAGGTGGGCCGAGTCCTCGTCGTTCAGCGCGGCGGTCGGCTCGTCCAGGATGAGCAGCTTCACCTCCTTGGACAGCGCCTTCGCGATCTCCACCAACTGCTGCTTGCCGACCCCGATGTCGAGCACTCGGGTGACCGGGTTCTCCCGCAGCCCGACGCGCTCCAGCAGCCGGGCGGCCGCGTGGTTGGTCCGATTCCAGTCGATCAGGCCGCGGGAGGCCCGCTCGTTGCCGAGGAAGATGTTCTCGGCGATCGACAACTGCTGACAGAGTGCCAGCTCCTGATGAATGATCACGATGCCTTGCCGCTCGCTGTCCCGGATACCGGAGAAGCGGCAGGGCTCACCCTCGAAGGCGATCTCGCCCTCGTAGCTGCCGTGCGGGTAGACCCCTGACAGGACCTTCATCAGGGTCGACTTGCCCGCGCCGTTCTCGCCGCAGATCGCGTGGATCTCGCCGCGGCGGACCGAGAGGTTGACCTCCTGGAGGGCTTTGACGCCGGGGAACGTCTTGGTGATATTGCGCATTTCGAGGATGACGTCGGCCATCTCACCGCACCTTCTGTTCGGTTCGGCCCGTTCGGTTCGACCCAGGGGCTCCCGAGGCACCGGGGGCCCCTGGGTCTGTCCGTGGGCCCGCCGCCGGCGCGGTACGCGCGCCGGCGGCGGAGTCGCGGGACTACTGCAGCTGGGCCGCGGTGTAGTAGCCGGTGTCGACGAGGGTCTTCTGGTAGTTGTCCTTGTAGACCGCCACGGGCTGCAGCAGGAACGAGGGGACGACCTTGACGCCGTTGTTGTAGTCGGTCGTGTTGTTCACCTGCGGCGTGGTGCCCTTGAGCACCGCGTCGGCCATCTGCGCGGTGACTGCGGCGAGCTGCCGGGTGTCCTTGTAGACCGTGGCGTACTGCTCGCCCGCGATGATGGACTTGACCGAGGCCAGCTCGGCGTCCTGGCCGGTGACGACCGGGTAGGGCTGACCGGCGGTCCCGTACCCGGCGCTCTTCAGCGCGGACAGGATGCCGATGGACAGGCCGTCGTAGGGGGAGAGCACGCCCTGGACCTTGGCGCCGGACGAGTAGGTCTTGGTGATCAGGTCTTCCATGCGCTTCTGCGCGGTCGCCGGATCCCAGCGCAGGATCGCGACGGTCTTGAAGTCGGTCTCACCGCTCTTGACGACCAGGGTCTTGTTGTCGATGTACGGCTTGAGGGTCGCCATCGCGCCGTTGTAGAAGAAGGTGGCGTTGTTGTCGTCGGGGGACCCGGCGAACAGCTCGACGTTGAACGGGCCCTTGGCGGACCCCGAGGAACCGTCCTCCTTCTTCAGGCCGAGGCCGACCAGCAACTCGGTGGCCTGCTCGACGCCCACCTTGTAGTTGTCGAAGGTGGCGTAGTAGCTCACGTTGGGGCTGTTGCGGATCAGCCGGTCGTAGGCGATGACCGGGATGTGCTTGTCGGCCGCCTCCTGCAGTTGGGTGGTGATCGCGGTGCCGTCGATGGAGGCGACGATCAGCAGCTTCGCGCCCTTGGTGATCTGGTCCTCGATCTGGTTGACCTGGGTCGGGATGTCGTTCTCCGCGTACTGCAGGTCGACCTTGTACCCGAGCTTCTCCAGCGCGGACTTGAGGTTGTCGCCGTCGTGGATCCACCGCTCGGAGGACTTGGTCGGCATGGTGACGCCCACCAGAGCGCCGACGTTCGATCCGGCCGGGTTCGACGACTTGGCGTCGACCGTCTTGGTGCTGCTGCCGCAGGCGGCGAGTAGGACGGCCAGGGCCGCCGAGACGGTCGCTGTCGCCAGTCTCCGGAATCGCATGGGGTTCTCCTAGCTGGTACGGCTGACGCGTGGTGGAGCCATGGGTGCTGAGAGGATTGTTAGCGCTCACATGGTTGTGGGCAACGGTCTGCGACGTTTCGGTTGCATTACGACTCTGTACACATGGTGTGCGTCCGCCGGTCGTGCTTCTTCATCCGCTGCTCCCGATAGGATTGTTAGCGCACACATCGATGAGTCGCCTAGGGAGAGTGGATGGCCTTCGATCCGCCCGGCTCCCGCGCGGCGGAAATGGTCTGGCACGCGGGCGGCCCGGGGGGATACGCTCCCCGCGATGACGACACACTCTCTGATCGAAATGGGGGTCCGGTCCGCGCAAGGTGAGTGCTGATGCTCACTCAGATCGCGAATCGGGATTCCCGCCCTTCCTACTGGCTGCGCGTGCGCGAGTTCGCCGTGCCGGCCTCCATGATCGAGACCGCCACCGCCCGCCGCTCTGCCGGGGACTGGGCAGGGGCGTGCGCCGCCGCAGGCGTCGACGTGGACCTCAACCTGCGTGTCGTGGCGCGCACCCATGGCCACGCGCTTGCGACCAGGCTCCGGGCCGATCTTCGGCAACTGGCTCCTGACCTGCTGCGCTGGCACCTGCCCAGGATCGCGCCCGACGGCTTGTTGCGCCCGGGGCTGACCATCGCGCTGGCTCGGTACGACACCGACGACGGCGCGGGTGGCCCGGTGCAGCTGGTGGTCCGGACGCCACCGGCCTGGGCCGGATCAGTCTCGCGCTGTGGGACGGGTCCCGCCAGGGCGAGGCCGGTGCGGCGCGCCACCCGCATCCCCATCCAAGCCGCAGGTTCCGCTTCGATCTGCACCGTCACCTGTGGGATGCCCGCAGGACCGATGAGCTGCGGATCAGGTCCGGCGCCGACCGGTTGCCGACCGAACCGCCGTCCGGACATCCCTGTGCCGCCCATCGGTGGGCGGACGAGGCGACCATCCTGCTCCGGGCCGAGGGGCGGACGTCGGGCGCGGTCGCCGTACGGCTCGGTGCCCGCCGGCACGGGCTGGTCCTGGCGTTGGACGCGGACGGCAGCGGAACGCCCGAGCTGCGCATCACGGCGGCACCCGGCGACGGCAGCGACTCCGTGCTGCCGGTCCTGCCCGACGCCGCGACGTGGATGCTGCCCGATCTGGAACTGCTCCGGGCCGGGGCGATAGGGCTCGATCGGCTGCACCCCCTGGTCGCCTCGGCGCTCGTGCCGGGCTACGCGTCGAGCAGGTCGTCCCCGCGGCCGGACCCGCCGGGTCGACCGCGCCTCGTCGAATGCCGGGGGGCGCGGCACCGGATCGGCCTGGTCGACGGGGTGCTCGCGGCCTTGGACCACGGCCCGGACGAGATCCGCCGCGAGGAACTGCTCGCCTCGCTCTCCGGTCCGCCGCTGCCCTGCCTCCAGGCCATCGACGAGGCGCACCGCCGCCCCGACTGCCTCGTCGGAGTCCGCGAGCGCCTGGACCACGGGGACATCGCCGGGGCGCTGGCCGTGGTCGAGGGCCTGCTCGGCCCCGACGCCGTGCTGCGCAGCGGCGAACTGCGGGACGAACTGGAGGCGGCCGCCCGAGCGCGGATTCGCTACGGCCTGTTCCGCGCGGGCCTGGCCGGGCCCGGGCCCCGACGTGTGGTCGGCCCGGTCTACTCGATCCCTTCCATCCGTCCCCATCCCGGCGGCCACCGCTCCCACCCACGCCAGGCCCAAAGGCCGCCGGCCCGCTGATCCCGGCGTCGGCCCAGCCTCTCTGCACTGCCATGCCGTCATGCCCTCACGACACAAAAGGTGATCCGACATGCCCTCTCGCGCCCTGCCCTCTCCCACCCACGCCTCCCAACTCGACGTCGCCGCCCAGCTGCTGGCCCTGCTGCGCGACGCCGGGACCGAACCGCGTCCGGACACCCAACTGGAAGCGCTGACCCTGGCCGTCGCCGCCGACCTGCCCGTGCTGCTCTGGGGTGAGCCGGGGATCGGCAAGACCGCCGCCCTGACACAGCTCGCTGCAGCCCTGGACCTTCCCCTCACCACGGTGATCGCCAGTGTCCACGAGCCCTCCGACTTCTCCGGGCTGCCGATCGTCGGAGACGACCCCGCTCAACAGGGTGTCCCGATGGCCCCGCCGGACTGGGCGGTGCGACTCGTCCGGGCCGGACGCGGACTGCTCTTCCTCGACGAGCTCTCCACCGCGCCGCCCGCGGTTCAGGCCGCGCTGCTCCGACTCGTGCTGGAGCGGCGCATCGGTGCCCTGCAACTGCCGCCCGGGGTCCGGATCGTGGCCGCCGCGAATCCGCGGTCCTCAGCGGCCGACGGCTGGGAGCTCAGTCCGCCGCTGGCCAACCGCTTCGTGCATCTCCAGTGGACGCACGACCACGAGGTCGTGGTCCGAGGCCTCGGCGGGACCTGGCCACGGGCGACCCTGCCCCGACTCGACCCTGAACGCCTGTCCGACGCCGTCACGTTCGCCCGCCGGGCAGTGTGCGGGCTGCTCACCGCCCGCCCTGCGCTGGTGCACCAGCTGCCGAAGAACGAGACACGGCGCGGCGGCCCCTGGCCGTCCCCCCGGAGCTGGGAGATGACGCTGAGTCTGATCGCCTTCGCGGCCGCGGCCGGCTCGTCGAGGGACGTGCTCTCGCTGCTGGTCAGGGGAACGGTGGGGGACGGCCCCGGACTGGAACTGCTCGCGAGCCTGGACCGGATGGACCTGCCGGACCCGGAGGAGCTGCTGGCCGACCCGGCCGGGGCCGCCCTGCCGGAGCGCGGGGATCTTCGCCAGTCCGTGCTCGACGGCGTGGTGGCCGCCGTCCGCCGACGCCCGGAGAAGGCCCGCTGGGACGCGGCGTGGGTGCTGCTGGTCCGGGCGGTGGAGACCGGCGCTCCCGACCTGGTCGTGGTTCCCGCCACCACGCTCGCCTCGCTGCGCCGTGAGGACTGGGACGTGCCGGCTTCGATCGAGCGGCTCGCCGGCGTGGTGTCGCTCTCCAGGCGAGCGGACCACGCGGCGGCGCGAGCCGCCGTCGCCGCGAAGGCGGGCCGATGACAAGCGGCGCAACCGGCACACGGCCCGTGCTGGACCGCGACAAGCTCTTCGCCGCCCGACTGCAGGCCGCGCGAGCCCGCCCCTACTTGGCGACGGCGCTGTTCGCGCTGCACACCGTGGAGTCGCGGCGGGTGCCGACGATGGCCGTCGACCGGCACTGGCGGTGCTACGTTTCGCCCGCCTTCGTCGACCGCACGCCGGTGGAGGAACTCGCCGCGGTCTGGGTGCACGAGGTCTCGCATCTGCTGCGCGACCATCACGGGCGCAGCGACCGCTTCGCCCGCGAGCACGGCCTGACCGGTCCGGCGGAGCGGCTGCGTATGAACATCGCCGCGGACTGCGAGATCAACGACGACGCCTTCGGCGACGGGTTGGTCCGTCCTGAGGGCGCCGTCCAGCCGGTGCACCTGGGGCTGCGCGACGGGGAGCTCATGGAGGACTACCTCCGCCAGTTCCGGCTCGGCCCGCGCACGCAGGAGCTTGTCTGGCTGGACTGCGGCAGCGGCGCGGACGGACTCGACCGCGGCTGGGAGCTGGGACCGGACGGCGCGGATGGACTCAGCGAGCAGGAGCGCGACGCCGTGCGGTTCCGCGTGGCGCAGGGCATCATCGGCCGTCCTGGGGACGCCCCGAAGGGCTGGCAGCGCTGGGCCGAGGAGGCATTCCACCCATCCCAGCCCTGGCGGGAGCTGCTCGGAGCCGCGATCCGCTCGGCGGTCTCCGGCTCCGGCGCGGGCGACGACTACAGCTACGGCCGCCCAGCCCGTCGCTCGGCGGGCGTCCCCGGCGTCGTGCTGCCCAGCCTGCGGCGCAGGCCACCGCGCGTTGCCGTGGTCGTCGACACCTCGGGGTCGGTCAGCGACGCCGAACTGGGCAGCGCGCTGCTCGAGGTCACCGCGATCTCCCGCGCCGTCGGCGGCCGACGCGACCTGGTCACCGTCGTGTCGTGCGATGCGGCGGCGCAGACCGTGCACCCGCTCTGCCGCGCCGAGGGCATCGCGCTCGTGGGCGGCGGCGGCACCGACCTGCGCACCGGCTTCCAAGCCGCGCTGCGGGCGCGTCCGCGTCCGGACGTCGTCGTGGTGCTCACCGACGGTCAGACCCCCTGGCCGGACGCTCGGCCGTCGTGCCGGACGGTGGTGGGCCTCTTCCCCCGGCGGCTGGAGTCCGTTTCGTGGGACGAGGACGACCCCGACTACGTGCCCGACACGCCGCCCGACTGGGCCCGGGTGGTCGAGATCGGCTCGCCCTGACGGCCCCGGTCCGGCCTGAGGGTCGTCTGGCACGGCTTGATCAGCGGGCCGCAGGCTGTGAACGGCCAGCGCGGCTGACGAGACGCGACGAGGCCCCGAACCGGGCTGGTGCGGGGGTGGTTCACTGCGTTCGCTCAGGCCATTCGGCGCGCTGCCACTGCGTCGGTGTACAGCTCGTCCGTCAGATCCTGCTCGCCAATCCCGAAGCTCTGCAGTACGGCCCGGATGTCGTCGAGTGCGGCCGTCAGCTCGTCCTGCTCGACGATCGTCTCCAGCTCCAGGAAGGTGCCGTCGAGCTCGGGGACGCGCACCAGCGTGGCGAGCATCTTTCGGTTGGCCGCCTCGAACTCGTAGTTCCGGCACCGCTTCTCGAACGCGATCGCCTTCACGTAGCCGAGGCCGGCCAGCATCGCGTGCATCGCCGCAGGGTCGTCGACGCGGGTCTCAAGCTCGGGCTTCGACCCCGATACGTCCACTCGGGCGCCTTTGTAGGTGAGCACTGAACGGGTCTCGTTCCGACCATGGACGGTCCGTACGCGCAGCTCCCGGTCGCCGTCCATGAGGCTGCCGTCCGGCAGGTCGTAGTACGTGTCCTGGTACACCTGAGGCCGTCCCGGGGCGCGGGCCTCCAGCAGCGCCATGACGTGCTCCGGGTCGTGGACGACGGCCTTCAACTCCGCTTCGATCACCGCTGCTCCCCTCGGTCAGTTGCTGCGCTCGCTGGCCGCGAGCATCGCCTCGTACATCCGCCGGAACCCGCGGAACAGGGGCCCGTGCGGCGTTTGCATGATCTTGTAGGTAGCCGACTCGTGGCCTTCCCAGCCTTCGTCGAAGGCCGACAGGAACAATGTCGTATCCAGTCGGATGAGCCGCCATGTTGGAAGCAGACGGTACCGGTATGTCTCCACATCGCAGACGTCCGTCAGCTCCTTGAGGCGAGCTTCAGCCAGCAGGACGCCACTGGCGAGGGACTCTCTGGACTCGCCGATCTCTGCTGCCCGCTGCACGACCGCTGGTGACGTGGGATCAAGGAGCAGGACGCGAAGCCGGACTCGAACTGCCGCGTCGGCAATCGAGGGACGCAGGAGTGAGTCGTTGAGTCCGATCAGTCCGAGGCCTCGTACCGCGAGGAGATCGATCTCGGTCGCGGAACGGGCCTGGCGTTGGATGTCAGCGGTGGCACTCGCCTGCGACGCGTAGACGCGGACGACCTCGGGGAAGGCGGCGAGGTCGAATGCCTGGCCACCCACGCGGGCGGAGCGATTCGAGGCAAGCCCGATCAGATGTCGGGCGTCGTCGGGCATGGACAGTCCGTCGGCGATGCGCTCGTAGACGTCGAGGCGGCTCACTTCTCGGCGGCCGTTGATGATCTCGTTGATGCGGCCCTGGGCCATGCCGGTGGCGGTCGCGATGCGGGCTTGGCTGATTCCGAACTGTTGGACTTGGCGGAAGATGTCGCCGACGCGCCGGGCGCGCAGTGCTTCGCGCATCTCTGGGCGTTGCCATGCCCATTCGGGTAGATCGATGGGTGCGATTGGTGATCCCACCGCGTCCCTCTCCACGTGGCGTATACGAATCCATCTCACCGTGAGATTACCGTTCGGGAATCGAGTCGACACCCTGCGTTACCAGAACCTGGAGGTATGGGCAGTCAGTCGCACACGGCCACGGGATCCGCCACAGGCAGAACTGCTGCCGCGCGGCTACACGCCGCCGACGTGCCGGGTCGCCGCCACGTGGCCAGAGTTGCACACCCAGTGCCACGGCCCGGCTACCGCCCACACGCGCTCGGTTGGGTACCCGTCAGCTGCGGCTGCCCCTGCCACCAGCCCGCCGACCGGGCCGGTCAGCGGCTACCCCTCGAAGGAGAACGCTCGTGAACCAGTTCCTCGACGCCGTCGTGCCCTTTGCCGCCCGCCGCGCCATCGCCCCCGTCCTTTTCGACTTGGAGCCCGAGCAGCCCGTGTACGACACCGAGCTGCAGCTGAATGTCCTCGCCGACGGCAGGCCGTGGCACACTACCCCGCAGGCTGCCTCCTGCACCGACACCAATCAGGACGGCCAGGGCGACGACGTCCAGGACCCGTACTACTGCAAGGCGTCCTGATGGCGGCCGTGCCGGGCGGCCGCGTGCTGGTCGTCGCCGAGAACCTCGACCCGGCCGCCGACATGGTCGTCGCCGAGCTGAACGCGCGCCGCGTGCCGGTCGTGCGGTTCGATGTTGCCGACTTTCCCCAGCACATCACCCTGGCGGCCGACTACGGAGCGGAGGGCTGGGCCGGTGTACTGGAGCACGCGGGTCGTACAGTGCGGCTGGATGACGTACGGTCGATCTACTGGCACAGGCCTGGCCGTCCGCACGTCGACGAAGCCATCCCGGACGCGTACCGGGTGTGGGCGCGGGATCAGGCCGACGCCGCCCTTCTGAATCTCCTCGCGGCGCTGCCGGTGCGCTGGCTGAACAACCCACACACGGATCGGCCGGCCTCGCACAAGCCTCAGCAACTGGCCCTGGCCAGCAGGTGCGGATTGACCGTGCCGCGGACGCTGGTCACCAACGTCCCGGAAGCGGCCCGGAAGTGGGCGGCGGACCTCGGCGCGCCGATCATCTGCAAGCCGGTCCTCGGCGGGCGCCTCGACGACCCCGGCGAGCGCAGGCGCATGGTTCCCGCTCACCAGGTCGACCCCAACAGCCTCGACGACTCGGTGAAGCTCACCGCGCACTTGTTCCAGGAGAAGATCCCGAAGGACTTCGAGGTCCGACTGACCGTCGTCGGGTGCGAACTGTTCGCCGCGACGATCCACGCCGGCAGTGTCCAGGCGGAGCAGGACTGGCGCAGCGATTACCCGAACCTCTCCTACGGCACTACATCGGTGCCGGAGACTGTCGCTCGCGGGGTGCGCGGGTACTGCACCTGGTCCGGGCTCGCGTTCGGGGCCTTCGACTTCGCTGTCACCCCGGCCGGCGAGTGGGTGTTCTTCGAGTGCAACCCATCCGGAACGTGGGCGTGGGTTGAGCAGCGCACTGGCCTGCCGATCGCTGCGGCCCACGCCACCTACCTGCAAGGAGCCGATGCATGACGGCCGACACGATCGAAGCCGAGGCGGAGGCGCTGCGTCTGGCCCTCGTCGACGAGCTCACCGCCAGCGGCGCCCTGCGCTCCCCGCAGTGGCGGCACGCCTTCCTGACGGCTCCCAGGCACCACTTCACGCCGACGTTCTTCCGCTACGGGCGCGCCGGCCTGGAGCGGTACTCACCGGCGTCGCCGGGCTGGCTGAGCGCGATCTACCAGGACGAGGCGCTGACCACGCAACTGACCACAGGCATCCCGACGTCGTCCTCGTCGCAGCCATCGCTCATAGCGCGGATGTTGGAGGCACTGGACGTCGAGGACGGCATGCGGGTGCTGGAGATCGGCACTGGGACGGGATACAGCGCCGCCTTGCTGTCGTACCGACTGGGTGCGCGCAACGTGGTGACCGTGGATGTCGACCCGTCCCTTGTGGCTGCCGCGGTGACGCGCCTCGCGGAGCTCGGGCTGGAGCCCGATGTCTACGTTGGGGACGGCGCGGCGGGCCACTCTGGCGGCGGGCCCTTCGATCGGATCATGGCGACGTGCTCGGTCCGGTCGATCCCGCTCGCGTGGCAGGAGCAGCTCACCCCGGGCGGCCGGATCCTGGTGACGCTTTCGACCGGGCTGCACGGTTACGCCCTCGCCGAGCTCGGCGCGGACGGCTGCGGGCGGATCCTGCCGATCGAAGCGTCCTTCATGCCGATGCGCTCCCATGCCGATCCGGCGTTCGTCACCTTGCAGGCACTGGCAGGGCCGTCGGTGATGGCTGGCACCACTGAGCATCCGGGCATCGGGAACGGGGAGCGTTTCGTGCTCGGCCTCTCACTCCCGGAGGTGGTCGCGTTCGGGCTGCCCGACGGGAAGATCCCTGGCACCTACCTGTCGCACCGCAGCGACGGGTCGTGGGCCCACGCGCTCGCGGACGGCCGGCTCAGCCAGGGCGGCCCGCAGCGGTTGTGGGACCAGCTCGAGGCAGCACGGGAGGCTTGGCGTGCAGAAGGTGCACCGCGACCGGACTCCTTCCAGGTGAACGTCGACAGGAAACTGCAGCGCGTCCACACCCCGGACGATCGCCTTTCGTATGAGCTGCCGGAGTTCGTCTGGCAGTGGAGCGCCCGCCCGGATGAGTGAACTCGTTCGAGAAGCATTCGAGATCGTGGCACCATGGGCCGCGTGATGACGAACCGAAGGGTCCATGCCGCGTAGACGGCCAGAGTACATCCGGGCCAGATTTACTCTCCACCGGGCACAGGAATCAAGGCCGGTGATCGACGGTGTCTCCTCTCGGGTGCTCTCCGAAGTCGCCCGCCTTGAGGACACCCGGAACTACCTGCAACCGGGGGATGTCGCTGCCGCTGTGCGCCTGTGGGAGGACTACGTCCATCTCCCTGAGCGCCAGCTGTGGCACGACTACGAGTGGGGCAACGTGCACTGGTACTGCTGCCCCAATCCTTTGGAAGCCCGCTCCCTTCTCGACAGGGTGATGCACGCGCTGTCACCCCGAAGCGCTCGCGAACTCAGAAAGATCGTCAACAGGTCTGACGCTGTCTGGAACCTGCCCTCGCCGCCGTATGCCGAAGACGGAGGTGAATAGCAGGCTAAGGCCGGCCGACCGGGTGGGGGGTCCGCACGGGCATGGACGGAAGCCGCAGCGCGCGCACCGCCGTCGGCCGTGGTTCGACGCACCAGTCGCGCGGAATCAGCAGGACGCTGAGCGTCACCGCCAGGACCAGCCAGAGCCGCAGGTCTCCCAGGAGTTGGGCGTCGCTGGTCAGTCGCGGGGCGAGGTAGAGCGCGCCGAAGGAGACCAGCGACCAGGCAGGCACGGGCCTGCGCAGTCCCAACAGCTCCCAGCACAGGGTGCCGAGCAGGAAGCCGGCCGAGTAGTAGTCGTAGACGCCGGGGTCCAGCAGGATCCGCGCGCCGACGCCCAGCAGCGGCACGGCCGTCCAGCGCCGGCGGAGAATCGCCGCCGCCCCCAGCGCGCAGCCGAGAAGGAGCTGGGCCGGCCGGTCCCACGACGGGGTTCCCGACGTCGAGACGCCGAGGGCGCGGAGCGCCGAGGACGGCTCGTTGACGATGTGGTACTGCGTCGCACCGAGCGTTCCCGAGTCGGCGAGGACGAAGGGCAGCCAGGCGACCAGGACGAGCACGATCGCGTAGGCCGCGACGTGTCGTCGTCGTCCGGTGTCCACGGCGAGGGCGAGCGGCAGGAAGACGAGCGCCCACGGTTTGGCGTCGACGGCCAGGCCCAGACTCAGGCCGGCCAGGGCCGGGACGTCGTCCAGCAGGGCTCTGATCGCGAGCGTCACGAAGAGCAGCGCCAGCACGTCGTCGAGGTGGCTGTAGTGGACTGCCAGGGAGGCCCAGACCACCAGGAACACCGCACCGGCGGCGGCCGTCGTTACCCCCATGGCCTGCGGCCGGCCCCGCAGACCGGGGTGCAGGGACAGGGCGGAGCGCTCCAGCAGCCGCAGGATCACCAGCCCGGCGGCCATCATCGCGAACTGCGCGGCGACGACGCCACCGAGGCCCCCGAGGACCCACGCGCAGAGGAAGGCGAGCGGCCCTATCTGCAGGCTCGGGTAGTTCGCGTAGAGGTGGAGCCCGCCCGGCGGTGACGCGCCGGATCCCGAGAAGAGCAGGGTGCTGCCGTTGGCGAAGTAGTGCCACGAGTAGCCGCCGCCGGGCAGGTCGGCCAGAAGCCAGATCAGCGCCCAGACGCCGAGGAACCACCAGTGCCAGGGCACGTCGCCCCGAGTCGGGCGCGCACTCTGATCAGCCATGTTCGCCCCTTTCGGCGGTAGTCGGTCCCCGCTGGTGAGGACTCTCCGCGTCGATCAGGGGTTCCTGCGCGAACATGACTTTTCGGTAAGAGCCGTGCAATCGGGACGACGGCGTGCCGGTTGTAGGGGGGCTCAGGCCGACAGGGTCGGGGCCTCGTTCAGGAGCTCCTGGAGCACGGCCGCGTGGCTGTGTTCGGGCTCCTTGGCCGCGGTGAGCAAGGTGATCTGGCCGTCGGCCGCGCTCCGTCGCAGCTGTTCGAGCGCCGCCGCGGCCTCCGGGGCCTCCAGCTCGGCCTCGTACCGGCTCCGGAACTCGGCGAAGGTCCCGTCCGGGCCGTGGAACCAGCGGCGCAGCTCGGTCGAGGGGGTGACGGCCTTGGGCCACGCGTCGAGGTGCGCGTCGGCCTTGGAGACGCCGCGCGGCCAGAGCCGGTCCACCAGGATCCGCGCGCCGTCCTGCGGCACGGGCGGGTCGTAGACGCGACGGATTCGGACCGGGACGACAGTCGGCATGGAGGATCAGCGTAGCCGTCCCCGACCGGACCTTGTTCAAGACTCGAAGGCGAAACGGTGTCAAATTTCTTAGAGAGCGCTCTCTATGAGCACTTCATGAATGCGCAGGTCAGACCTGTCCGATGTGCGAATCTGAGAGTTGACGCCATGAAGTGTTAAGAAGGCTTCCTGTTCTGCCTATTGACGTACTGACATGTCCGCTTGTTGACTCCGTCTTTGCCCGGCCGATTCCCCCACGTACGCGGCCGGCAGAAGGAGACCCGCATGCGCGTCAACAAGCGTCTCGTCCCCGCCCTGGTGCTACCGCTGTCCCTCGCGGGCCTGTTCGCCGCCGCCGGGCCGGCGCAGGCCGCGGCGAATCCCGGCCCCGGGTTCCCGGCCCACTACGCGGCCCCCTACATCGAGACCTGGAACTCGCCGTCCGCCATGGCCGCGGCCCAGAACGCCACCGGCCTGAAGTACTACACGCTGGCCTTCGTCATCAACAGCAGCGGCGGTGGCTGCAACCCCACCTTCAACGGCAACACCTCCGTCTCCGACGCAGGTTGGACCGGTGCGATCAACAGCCTGCGCGCCTCGGGCGGCGACGTCATCGCCTCCTTCGGCGGCGCGGCGGGCACCGAGCTCGCCCAGGCCTGCACCGACGTCAACAGCCTGCAGAACGCGTACAAGACGGTCATCGACACGCTCAACCTCACCCGCATCGACCTCGACGTCGAAGGCGCCGCGCTCGACGACACCGCCGCCAACGACCGCCGCAACCAGGCCCTGGCCAACCTGCAGCAGCAGTACGCCGCCCAGGGCCGGACGCTCGCCGTCGACTACACCCTCCCGGTCGACCCCACCGGCCTGCTCTCCAACTCGCTGAGCCTGCTGAACAACGCCAAGAGCCACAACCTCAATGTGAACCTGGTCAACATCATGACCATGGACTACGGCCCGAACGAGGACATGGGGCAGGCGGCGATCAACGCCGCGACCGCCCTGCACGGCCAGCTCGGACAGATCTGGACCGGCGCGAGCTCGGCGCAGCTGTGGGCGATGGAGGGCAACACGCCGATGATCGGCGTCAACGACTCCACGAACGAGATCTTCACCACCGGGAACGCCTCCACGCTGGAGAACTTCGCCGCCACCAACGGCATCCAGGAGCTGGCCTACTGGGCGCTCGGGCGCGACTCGGCCTGCTCCAGCAACGGCGTGCTCTCGAGCACCTGCAGCGGCACCTCGCAGAGCCCCTACCAGTTCGCGAGCACCTTCAACGCGCTGACGGGCGGCGGTGGCGGCGGCACGGGCAGCCCGACCGGGCAGATCACCGGCTACGGCGGCAAGTGCGTGGACATCGCCGGCGCGAACACCGCCAACGGCACCGCCGTGCAGCTCTACGACTGCAACGGCACCAACGCCCAGCGCTGGACGGTCGCCACGAACGGCAGTCTCCAGGCGCTCGGCAAGTGCATGGACGTCACCGCCGCCGGCACGGCCGACGGCACGCAGGTGCAGCTGTACGACTGCAACGGGACCGGCGCGCAGGTCTGGCAGCACCGCGCCGACGGCAGCCTGCTCAACCCCAACTCCGGCAAGTGCCTGGACGCGACGGGGCCGAGCTCGGCGAACGGCACGCGGCTGCAGATCTGGTCCTGCGCGGGCAGCGCCAACCAGCAGTGGAACCTCCCCAGCTGACGCCCCGGCAGCACCCGCAGCACCGACAGCATCGGCCGCGCACCGACAGCACCGCGCGACGCCCACGCACTCAGGAAGGACCGCACATGCCCATCCGACGACCGACGCGCCACCGAGCGGCCGCCGCAGCAAGCCTGACCAGCGCCCTGCTCCTCGCCGGCAGCCTGACCCCCGTCCTCGCCGGCGCGGGGACCGCCGAGGCGGCCACCACCAGCGTGACCTCGGGCACCAGTTACACCGTGACCAACGCCAACAGCGGCAAGTGCGTGGACGCCCGCGCCGCCGCCACGGCCAACGGCACCGCCGTGCAGCAGTACAGCTGCAACGGCACCACCGCCCAGCAGTGGGTCTTCACCGCCACCAGCGGCGGCTACTTCCAGGTCGGCACCGCCAGCAGCAGCGGCCAGGTCTGGGACGACAGCAACGTCTCCTCCGCCGACGGCTCCCTGATCCAACTGTGGGCCTACGGCGGCGGCAACAACCAGCAGTGGCTGCCGGTCCTGGAATCCGGCGGCGGCTACCACTTCGTCAACCGCTTCAGCGGCAAGTGCCTGGACACTCCCTCCGCCTCCACCGCCGACAGCGTCCAGCTCCAGCAGTACAGCTGCAACGGCACCGCCGCCCAGTCGTTCACGCTCAACCCCGTCGGTGGCGGGACGCCGCCCGGTCAGCCCGACCTCGGGTCCAACGTGCTGGTCTTCGACCCGTCGATGTCGGCCGCCACGATCCAGAGCCAGATCAACAGCGTCTACAACACGCAGCAGAGCAACCAGTTCGGCGGCCAGCGCTACGCCCTGCTCTTCAAGCCCGGCTCCTACAACGTCAACGTGCCCGTCGGCTACTACACGCAGGTGGCGGGGCTGGGCCAGAACCCCGGGGACGTCACGATCAACGGCGGCGGCGTCAACGCGGACGCGCAGTGGTTCGGCGGCAACGCCACGCAGAACTTCTGGCGTTCGGTGGAGAACCTCACCGACGCTCCGTCGAACGGCACGGTGAAGTGGGCCGTGTCGCAGGCCTCGCCGATGCGCCGGGTCCACGTCGCGGGGAACATGGTGCTGGACGACAACGGCGGCTGGTCCAGCGGCGGCTTCCTCGGCGACTCGCTCGTCGACGGGCAGGTCAACTCCGGCAGCCAGCAGCAGTGGCTCTCCCGCAACGACCAGTGGGGGAGTTGGACCGGCTCCAACTGGAACATGGTCTTCGTCGGCGACAACAACGCTCCCGCCACCAGCTTCCCCAGCCCGCCCTACACCACCGTCGGCCAGACGCCGGTGATCGCGGAGAAGCCGTACCTCTACGTCGACGGGACCGGCTCCTACCGGGTCTTCGTCCCCTCCGACGCGACCAACAGCCAGGGCACCACCTGGGCCGGCGGCCAGACGCCCGGCACCTCGCTCCCCATCAGCCAGTTCTACATCGCCAAGCCCGGGGACAGCGCCGCCACCATCAACGCCGCCCTCGCCGCCGGGCAGAACCTGCTCTTCACGCCCGGCGTCTACCACCTGACCGACACCATCAGGGTGACCCGCGCCGACACCGTCGTCCTCGGCCTCGGGCTGGCCACGCTGGAGGCCGACAACGGCGTCACGGCGATGTCCACGGCCGACGTCAACGGCGTCCGGATCGCCGGGCTCCTGTTCGACGCGGGGACGACGAACTCCCCGGTGCTGCTCCAGGTCGGCCCGTCCGGCGCGAACGCGGACCACTCCGCCGACCCGACCGTCCTCTCGGACGTCTTCGCCCGCATCGGCGGCGCGGCGGTCGGCAAGGCGACCGTCAGCGTCCAGGTCAACAGCAACAACACGATCGGCGACGACCTGTGGCTCTGGCGCGCCGACCACGGCAGCGGCGTGGGCTGGACCAGCAACACGGCCCAGAACGGCTTGGTCGTCAACGGCGCCAACGTGACGATGTACGGGCTCGCGGCCGAGCACTACCAGCAGTACGCGGTGCTCTGGAACGGCAACGGCGGCCGTACCTACTTCCTGCAGAACGAGCTGCCCTACGACCCGCCGAACCAGTCGAGCTGGATGAACGGCAGCACGCGCGGCTGGGCGGCGTACAAGGTCGCTCCGGGGGTGACCAGCCATCAGGCCTGGGGTCTCGGCGTGTACTGCTACTTCAACGTCAACTCGTCGATCGTCGCGGACAACGCGATCGAGGTGCCCAACACCGCAGGGGTCTCGCTGCACGACATGGTAACGGTCTCCCTCGGCGGAACCGGCACCATCAACAGCATCGTCAACGGCGTCGGCGGTCCCTCCAACTCGGCCCACAACGTCGCGGACCTGGTCAGCTACCCCTGACCGACCAGCCCGCGCCGTGACACCGCCGCCGCCCGTGCCTCCCGGGGCCGGGCGGCGGTCGTCGTCAGGCGGCTGGTGTCAGGCGGCTGTCGTCACGCGACCGCCGGGCCGACGGTCGGCTGTCGGGTCAGGTAGGCGGTGTGCGTCTGCGATGCCCGGCTGCGCTTCCAGTCCAGCTCCCAGCCGAGCGGAGCGCCCAACTCCTCGACGAGGCCGAGGCCCGCGCCGCGGTGGATGGGCACGGTCAGTTCGAGCTGGTCGGGGAAGACGATCGCGGGGCCGAGCTGCCTGCCCTTGGCGGCGGCCTTCGCCTCGGCCTTCGCGCGGCTCTTCGCCGCCGAAGCGCGCCTGTTGTCCGCCCGTTTCGTGCCTTCGCGCAGCGCCTCCTGGACCCGTTTCGCCCAGGCGTCACGACCGCCGTCGCGCTCCAGCCGGTACTGGCGCCGGGTCAGCACGGCACTGCCGGTCATCTTGATCTGTGAGCCCCTGCCGCCACCGCCCAGCCCGCCGACGTCGCCCCCGAGCGCCGATGCCCAGAGCAGCAGGCCGACCACGGCGAGGATGAGCACGGATCCGACCAGCAAGTAGGTCCACTGGAACCAGAACTGCCACCACAGCCCGCGTCGCGAACGCGGCGACAGCGGCCCCGTCTCGCTCTCGTCAGGCCGCAGCGATTCGGCGGGTATGTCGAACAGCCCCACGGTTCCCCCTGGCTCGGCGCCCCTTGCGCGGTCGGCGTACACCCTAGCGGGGCCGTGATGGTAGGCGACGAAGGTGTCGTCCAGGATCGGCGGTCACCTTCGCCAAGCGATTGTCAGCCGGCTGCGGGTCCTTGAGCATCGACCACTGTTGTCACGCGCCCCGTCTCGATGGCGTAGACGTGTCCGGAGACACTCACCTTGGGCGACAGCAGCGGCGACGCGAGCAGGCGCTCGACATCCTCCCGGACCGTCCGGTCCGGCTCGGCCACCTCGGACGCCCGCAGTACCGGCTCCCCGAGGCCGGTCGACTGTGCGGCCCGCTGCAGGAACTCGGGGTCGGCGAGGAACCCGGTCCCGCACTGGGTGTGGTGCAGGATCGCGACCTCGAAGAGCGGGCCCGTCATGCCGAACACCGCCTCGGCCAGGAACGCCAGGTAGGCGAGGTCGTTGATCACCGACGGGGTGATCCGCCCGCCCGCGTTGCGGATGACCGGCGCGTCGCCCGGCCGGAGCCCGAGGACGGCCGCAGGGTCGATCCGGTGGTCGAGGCAGGTGACAACGACCATCTGCGCGGTGGGCATGGAGAGCGCGACGGGGGTGTAGTCACGGGCGAACTGCTCGTTGCGTCCGAGCAGGGGAGTCAACCTGGTCATGGCACTTCCATCCCGCTGGGGATCAAGCAGCGGGGCCACGAAGCCCCGCGGCGGAGTAGTGGACACCGTCCACATTAGCTCGATAAGTGGACACTGTCTACTATTGCTATCCTGGCCCCGTGACTCTTGGCCGACCGGCAGCGAAAGCATCTCCCGCAGAAGAGCCGCGGCGACGGCCGCGCGGTGTGGTGCGCGACGGGCTGGTCGCCGCCGGGCTCGAACTCGCCCGGAGTGGCGGACCGGACGCCGTGGTGCTGCGTGAGGCGACGCGGATCGTCGGCGTGGTGCCCAACGCCGCCTACCGCCACTTCGCCGACCGCGACGAACTCCTCGCCGTGGTGTGCGCGGCGGCGATCGGCGAGCTCGCCGATCGGATGGCCGAGGGCGTGGCGAGCGTGCCCGGCGCGTACGGCGACCCCGTCGCGGCCGGCGAGCGCCTGCGCGCGATCGGTACGGCCTACTTCGCGTTCGCCCACGACGAGCCGGGGCTGTTCGCGACCGCGTTCGCACTGCCGCAACAGCACGCGTACGGCACGCCGGACGAAGCGGCCGGGACCGACCGCACACCCCTCGGCCGGCTCCGGGCCGCGCTGGACGAACTGGTCGACGCCGACGTGCTCGATCCGCAGCGCCGGCCGGGGCTCGAGTACCCCATCTGGTCCACGGTGCACGGGATGGCGGTCCTGTCCGGCCAGGGACCCTTGCGCGAGCTGACCGACGTCGATCGCCGTCAGCTGGAGGAGCGCACGCTGATGATGATCGGCGAAACCCTGAGGTAGACCGTGAGTTGGTGACTGCGTGGATCGTGGTCACGAGCTCGGCCGGTCGGAACCCGCTGCGCCGTCAGGCGGACAGCGGCACGTCGGCGTCGTCCACCGGCGCGCACAGGACGACCAGCTCGTCCAGCGACAGCCCCAGTGCGACGGCGAGCGCCGCCACCGTGAAGAACGCCGGGGTCGGGGCCCGGCCGGTCTCGATCTTGCGGAGCGTCTCGGCGGAGAGCCCAGCCTGCGCCGCGATCTGCACCATGCTGCGGTCGCCCCGGGCTTGACGGAGCAGCGTGCCGAGACGTTCGCCGCGTTCGCGTTCCAGCGGCGTGAGAGGAGTGCGCACCATGACCGTGATACTAATACCGGTATAAGAATTGGTCCACAGGGGGCCGATGCACGGGATGTCGGGGAGGCTGCCGGACATGGTGGAGATCAAGTCGGACACCGCGCTGGAAGCGATGCGCGAGGCCGGGCGCGTCGTCGCGAACGCGCTCGACGCCGTCCGCCGGGCGGCGGGCGTGCAGGTGTCGCTGCGCGAACTGGACGAGGTGGCCCGCGAGGTCCTGCGGGAGGCGGGTGCCGACTCGCCGTTCCTGAACTACCGGCCCAGCTTCGCCTCCACGCCGTTCCCGGCGGTGATCTGCACCTCCGTCAACGACGCCGTCGTGCACGGGATCCCCACCGACTACCGACTGCGCGAAGGCGACCTGGTGAGCGTCGACTGCGGGGCGCGGCTGGGCGGGTGGGTCGGTGACTCCGCCATCAGCTTCGTCGTCGGCACCGCCCGACCGGCGGACCTGGCCCTCATCGAGACCGCCGAACGCGCGCTCGAGGCGGGTATCGCCGCCGCGGTCGTCGGTGCGCGGATCGGCGACATCTCCCACGCCATCGGCCGCGTCGGCCGCGCGGCGGGCTGCGGGATCCCCGCGGACTTCGGCGGCCACGGCGTCGGCCGCAGCATGCACGAGGGCCCGGACGTGCCGAACGACGGCCGACCGGGCCGCGGCATGACGCTCCGCCACGGCATGGTGCTCGCCATCGAGCCGATGCTGATGGCCGGCGGACGCGACAGCTACCAGCACCACCCCGACGGCTGGACCCTGCTCACCATCGACGGCAGCAGGGCCGCCCACGCCGAACACACCGTCGCGATCACCGACGAGGGCCCGCGCATCCTGACGCTGCCCTGACCACCCCCTTCCCGCGCTACTGGCCTTCAGCGCGGCTGGGCAACGTTGCTCCGTCAGAGGCCTGAAGACGATTGCCGAGCAGGACGGGCTGACGGCCGCCTGGGCCGAGTCGGGTCCAGCCGGTCATGTCTCGTCGAAGCACAGGCAGAAGGGGTGGCCGGCCGGGTCGAAGAGCACCCGGACGTTCTTCTGTGGCTGGTGCTCCGCCAGGGTGGCCCCAAGGGCGACTGCCTCGGCGACCGCCGAGTCCAGATTGCCGACCTGGAAGTCGAAGTGCATCATCGGGCGCTGTTCCCCGGCGGCCGGAGGCCAGACCGGAGCCTGGTAGCCGTCCGCCTGCTGGAACACGAAGAACGGTCCTTGCGGGGAGGCGGCGACGATGGCCGTTCCCGGCTCCTCGTGCCCGATGTGCCAACCCAGGAGCTCGGCGTAGAACTTTGCCAAGCCGCTGGGGTCCGGCGCCTCGATCGTCGTTCCCCACCACATGCCACCGGTTCGTGATTTCATTCCGACAGCCTGCCTCATGAGCACGTCTTGTCGTGGGCTTGAACGGCAGATGTCGAGGGTCGCGTGGCGTCAGGCAGCGGTGCCTTCCTCCCGCTCGACCAGGACGCCGTTCGCGGACCGCGCGCCGAACAGCGCAAGCGCTGCTCGGGCTACTCGGGCTGCTCGGGCTGTTCGGGGAGGTCCGGGAGGTCCGGGAGGTCCGGGAGGTCGATGACGCCGATCTCCAGGGTCCGAAGCCGCTCCGGCTCCGCGATCACCTCGATCTCGGTGATCGCGCCGTCCGCGCCGAGCGTGAACGCCAGTACCACCGTGAGCCGGCCCAGCGGCGCCATGACCAGGCCCACCGAACCGTCGACGAGCGCCGCCTGCGTGGTGCGGGCGCGGTCGACGGAGGCCAGCGCCGCCTTGGCCACGACCTGCGCCCCGCTGAGCCGGATCGGCGCGGGGGAGGGCCCGACCGCCGCGTCGGCGCGCAGCACCACGTCCGGGTCGAGCAGCGCGACCAGCGCGTCGAAATCGCCGCCGCGCGACGCGGTCAGGTAGGCGTCGACGACCATGCGCCGCCGGTTGAGGTCGGCGCCCCGGGCGATCGTGGCTCCCTTGACGCGGCGGCGCGCGCGGCTCGCCAGTTGGCGGGTCGCCTCGGGCGTGCGCTCCATCATGGCGCTGATCTCCTCGAAGGGGACCGCGAACATGTCGTGCAGCACGAAGGCGAAGCGCTCGGCGGGGGAGAGGGTGTCTAGCACGACGAGCATCGCCAGCCCGACCGAGTCGGCCAGCAGCGCCTCCTGCTCCGGATCACCGCCGTCCTCGCGGCGGACGACCGGCTCGACCGGCCGCGCCTCCAGCGGATCCTCGGCCCGGTGGTCGCGCGAGCGCAGCATGTTCAGGCAGAGCCGGGCCACGACCGTGGTGAGCCAGCCGCCGAGGTTCTCGATCTCCTCGGCCTCCGGGTCGGCGACGGTGCGGCTCAGCCGCAGCCACGCGTCCTGGACGGCGTCGTCCGCCTCGCTCAGCGAGCCCACCATGCGGTAGGCGACGGCCCGCAGATGCGGCCGGTGCTCCTCGAACCGAAGGCTCAGGAAATCGAGCTCGTCCACCGTGTCACGTTCCTTCTTCGCCCGGGGTCATGGCTGTAGATCAACGAAAACTAGCGGATTCGAACGGGAGAAGACTCCCGGAAACCGAGCGTAGGAGGAGTCATCATGACGACGTCACCGATCCTGGTCACCGGCGGCACCGGCACCCTCGGTCGCCTGGTCGTGCCCAGGCTGCGCGACGCGGGCCGCGAGGTCCGGGTGCTGAGCCGGCACGAGCACGGGGCCGAGGAGGGCATCAGCTACGTGGCCGTCGATCTCGCCACCGGGGAGGGCCT
Organism: Streptacidiphilus sp. MAP12-20; assembly: GCF_041262525.1. NCBI lineage: Bacteria > Bacillati > Actinomycetota > Actinomycetes > Kitasatosporales > Streptomycetaceae > Streptacidiphilus > Streptacidiphilus sp. MAP12-20. Next base: position 67,803 of record NZ_JBGCCK010000024.1, on the reverse strand, counting down.
GGACGCGGCGCTGGAGGGCGTGCGGACCGTGCTCCACCTGGCGGGCGGTCCGAAGGGCGACGAGGGGGCCACCCGTCACCTGGTCGCCGCGGCGCAGCGGACGGGGGTGCGCCAGTTGGTGCACATCTCGGTGATCGGCGCGGACCGGGTGCCGCTGGCCTGGTTCCGGATGAAGCTGGGGGCCGAGCAGGCGGTGGCCGAATCGGGCATTCCGTGGACCGTGCTGCGCGCGGCGCAGTTCCACGACCTGGCGTTGAAGGTCGCCGAGTCGATGGCGAAGCTGCCGGTCCTGCCGGCCCCCGGCGGTCTGCGCTGGCAGCCGGTCGACGCCCGCGACGTCGCGGCCCGCCTGGTCGAGCTGACGCTAGGCGAACCGGCCGGCCTGGTCCCCGACATCGCAGGACCGCGCGTCTACCGCCTCGACGAACTGAGCCGCGGCTACCTCAACTCTCGCGGCAAGCACCGGCTGACCCTGCCGGTCCGCGTCCCCGGCAAGGTGGGCCGCGCCTACCGCGCGGGCGAGAACCTCTCCCTCCACGACACCCTCCTCGGCACGCGCACCTGGGAGGACTTCCTCGCTGAGCGCGTCCCGGCGGCCGGCTAGGCGCGGCCAGGCCAAGAGGCGCCACGGCCCGAACCCCCCAAACCGGGGCGGCTGTTCTGGAGGCCGACCCCTGGCCGGCGCCCTTCCCGTCCCCTGTTCGGTCGTGGGGCGATCGGCGCAGCGGGGGACACGATCGGGTGACGGGGCGGGCGTGGTGATCATGTGACAAGCTGGTGGACTGGCCCACTGGGGGCATGAGCCGCTTCCTCTCCCGACTCGGTCCCGCCGCCCGTCCGTCGCGGCGGACCGTGCTCGCCACGGGACTCGGCGGGGCTGCGGCGGCGACGCTCGTCGTCGGGGCGGCCGGACCTTCCGAGCCGTCGGTCTCCGCAGACGCGCTGGTCGCGCGGCAGGTGCGGGACGAGTTCCTGCACGGCTGGCGCGGCTACGTCGCGAAGGCCTGGGGCCACGACGAGGTACGGCCGGTCAGCGGGACGCGTCACGACTTCTTCGCCACCGGCCACACCTTCGGCCTCTCCATCGTCGAGGCGCTCGACACGCTCTACCTGATGGGCGAGGACGCCGAGGTGAGGCGCTGCTGCGACTGGATCGAGCAGCACTTCGACCCAGCGCAGGATGCGGGCGTCCAGGTCTTCGAGGCGGTCATCCGTCTCCTCGGCGGCCTGCTGGCCGGTCATCTGGCCACCGGCCGACCCGCGTTGCTCAGCCGGGCCAGGGAGCTCGCCGACCGGTTGCTGCCGGCCTTCACCCGCTCGCCGACGGGCATGCCGTACACCCACGTCAACCTGCGCACCGGCGCGGTCCACGGCGCCGTCGCGACACTCGCCGAGATCGGCAGTAATGCGGTGGAGTTCGGGCTGCTCAGTCGGCTGACCGGTGACTACCGCTACTACGACGCCAGCCTGCGCGCCTACCGGGCGGTGCTGGCCAGGCGGAGCGCGCTGGGGCTGCTCGGCACCTCGGTCCACGTCGAGTCCGGCCGCTGGGTCGGCTGCGCCGACATCACGCCGAACGCCCCGGTCGACTCGTTCTACGAGTACCTGTGGGCGGGCGGGAGCCTCGTCGGGGACCGCCAACTCTCTTCCTGGTACCGCCAGCTGACGGACGCGATCCTGCGTCGGCAAGCCGTGGTGACGGGCGGCCGACTCTGGTTCCGCTCGGTCGACTTCCGCACCGGCAAGCCCTCCGGCCGCAACCGCGCCGGCGAGCTCGGCGCCTTCTACGCCGGACTGCTCGCCAAGGGCGGAGACCTGCGCCAGGGCGCGGCCCTTTTCGACTCGTGGACGGCCGTGCTCGACCGATACGGCGTACTCCCGGAGGTCGTCGACTTCACCACCCTCGCGGCGGTGGACCGCTCCGGGCAGCTCCGCCCCGAGTACGCCAACTCCGCGTTCGACCTGTGGCGGGTCACCGGGGACGAGCGCTACAAGCAGTGCGCCTACCGGTACTTCACCGGCATGCGGAGCCGGCAGCGGGTGGACGGCGGCTACACCGTGATCCGCGATGTCACCGCGCCTGTGCCCGCTCCTGAGGACCTGACCCCGGGCTACTGGTTCGCCGAAAACCTGAAGTACCTGTGGCTGATGTTCTCCGCGACGCCCCGTTTCGACTTCGGCACGGGACTGCTCTCGACCGAGGGCAAGGTGCTGGCCGGACTGCGCCAGGTCTGGATCTGAGCTCCGGGAGCACCCGGCGCTCCCGTGCGTGTGCGGTCGAACTTCCTGTTCAGGGCTGCCCTTTGTTGCGCCCGCGTAAACCTGAGGATCATCTTCCGTTCGTCTCTTGTCATGCCCGGCAGGCGTCGCTAGCGTTCTCGCCAGCTGACACCCCGGCAGAGGGTGTTCAGAGGTTCACTGCTTCGCCATGTCCGAAGCGCGACGGGGCAACCCCCTGCTGCGGCCGGACACGCACGCCCCTTGGACACCCCTTTCACAGGAGGCAGTACGTTGCGCACCTCTTCGATATTCGTCGTCCCGGCCGCCGCGGCCCTCGCTGTCGCCGGTCTGCTCGCCGCGAGCCCGGCCCAGGCTTCCGGCCACGGCGTCGCCTGGAACCGTGCCTGTGCCGTCGACCTGACGCCTGGTCATGCCTACTGCAACGCACTGCACGTGACGAGCATCGCCGAGCACGTGAACGCCCAGGGCGTCACCCCGAACGCGACGCCGTCCGGCTACGCCCCGGCCGACCTGCTCTCCGCGTACAACCTCCTGGCCAACGGCGGCGCCGGCCAGACCGTCGCCATCGTCGACGCGTACAACGACCCGAACGCGGCGGCCGACATGGCCGTCTACCGCACCCAGTTCGGGCTGCCGGCCTGCACGGTGGCCAGCGGCTGCTTCAAGCAGGTCAACCAGACCGGTGGCAGCAAGCTCCCGCGCTCCAGCTCCTCCTGGTCGGGCGAAATCTCGCTCGACCTGGACATGGTCTCCGCGATCGCCCCGAACGCGAAGATCGTTCTCGTCGAGGCGAACACCGCGAGCATGACCGACCTGGGCACCGCGGTGAACGAGGGCGCCAAGCTCGGCGCGACCGAGATCTCCAACAGCTACGGCGGCTCGGAGTCCTCGGCGGACACCGGCTACGACTCGACCTACTTCAACCACCCGGGCATCGCGATCACCGTCTCCTCCGGTGACTCCGGCTACGGCGTGCAGTACCCGGCCGCCTCCCCGAACGTCACGGCCGTCGGCGGCACCGCGCTCACCAAGGCGTCCAACAGCCGCGGTTGGAGCGAGAGCGTCTGGAACACCAGCGCCACCGAGGGCGCCGGTTCGGGCTGCTCCGCGTACGAGCCCAAGCCGACCTGGCAGACCGACAGCGGCTGCTCCCACCGCACGGTGGCCGACGTCTCCGCCGTCGCCGACCCGGCCACGGGTGTCGCGGTCTACCAGACCTACGGCGGTTCCGGCTGGACCGTCTACGGCGGCACCTCGGTCGCCGCGCCGCTCATCGCCGGCGTCTACGCCGACGCGGGCGCGCACTCCACCACGATCCCGGCGGCGAACCTCTACTCCCACACCTCCTCGCTGAACGATGTCACCACGGGCGCCACCGCCACCTGCACCCCCGCCTACCTCTGCACCGCCGAGGTCGGCTACGACGGCCCGACCGGCTGGGGCACCCCGAACGGCCTGACCGCCTTCACCGGCTGACCCTCGTCGCTCTGATCCGACGCCGGGGCGGTGTCAACTACGGTTGACACCACCCCGGCGTCAACGTATGTTGACAGCATGAGCGAAACCCGACAGCTCGCGGACGCCGCGGGCAGTCGCGACCCCGCAGTAGGGCTGCGCGCCGTGCGCGCCCTGCGGGCCCTCGCGGAGCGCCTGGAGGCGCTGCAGGTGGGCAATGCCCGAGGTCAGGGCTGGTCCTGGCAGGAGATCGCGGAGTGCCTGGGCGTCAGCCGGCAGGCCGTCCACAAGAAGTACGCGAAGGGAAGGGAGTAGCCATGCTCGAGACCTTCAGCCCGGCGGCGCGCCGCTGCATCGAGTCCGCGCGTGAGGAGGCCGTCCTCCTCGGCCACGACTTCATCGGCACGGAGCATCTGCTGCTGGGGGTACTCCGGCAGGACGCCGACCCGGCCGCGCGGCTGCTCGCCGCGCAGGGCCTGAGCCTCGACGCCACGCGCGCCACCGTCCGGCGACTGCTCGCCGCGCAGGGCGTCGGGGGCGGCGGGGGCGTCGGGACGGGAACCGGTTCCGGCGACCTGCTGGACGCGGAGGCGCTGCGCAGCATCGGCATCGACCTCGACGAGGTCACCGAGCAGATCGAGTCCGTCTTCGGCGCGGGCGCGCTGGCCGCGCCCGGCCCGGGCCCCGGCCAGGCACCCTCCCGCACACTCACGGCCCGGGTCCGGATGACCGGACGCGCGAAGAAGTCGCTGACGCTCGCGCTCCGCGCCGCGCGAGCGTCCCGCGAAAGCCGCGCGTCGCGGCGGATCGAGTGCGCGCACCTCCTCATCGGCCTCCTCCGCGAGGGCGGCGGCCTGGCCCGCGCCGTCCTCCTCGACGCCGGCCTGGACCTGGCCGTGCTCGAAAGAGAGGCGGAGGCGCTGTCCTGAGCGGAGCACGGCGTGGCGCGCGGCCGCCTGCTTACGCCTCGGGCTGGGGCGCGTGGTCGCCGTGACTCGTGTGGCCTTCGTGACCGGCATGGTGGGCGTCGGGGCGGTGATCCCTGTGGCTGTCGTGGCCCTGGTGCCCCGCGTGGTCACCTTCGCCCCCAGGCGCTTCGAGGCCGTTGTGCTCGCCGTGCTCGCCGTGACCCGCGTGGCCGCTGTGCTCGGCGCCGTGCACGTCATGACCGCCGTGTCCGCCGTGTCCCGCGCTGTGGTCCGCGTCGGGGGAGCCGCCCATCATGGCGAGCATCTGTCGGCCGCCGCTGCGCAGGAAGCGCCCGACCAGTGCCGCAGCGAGCAGCAGGAAGGCGATGTTCAGGAACGTCGTGTAGTTCCACCTGACACCCTCCATGGGGATCTTCGCGTCCTTCTGGTCCGGGACCAGACCCAGCCCGCCGAAGACGAACTCCACCACGTAGCCGGCCACCACCATCGCGACGTAGAACGTCCCCAGCAGGTACCAGGCCATCCGCGCGCCGTAGTACTTCCGGTAGATGTTGAGGATCGGCAGGATCAGCAGGTCCGCGAAGATGAAGGCGACCACGCCGCCGAAGCTGATGCCGCCCTTCCAGAGCACCACCGCCAGCGGCACGTTGCCGATCGAGCAGACGAAGGACACCACCGCCACCAGCGGTCCGACCAGCGGACCCCACAGCTTCGAGGCGAGCGGGTGCCCGTCGAAGAAGAAGGTGCGCCAGAAGGAGTCCGGCACCCACGCCGCGATCGCGCCCGCGATGACGAGACCGATGACCAGGTCGCGCAGGATCGCCGCCCACTCCATCACGAAGACGTGCGAGACGGAGGTCCACCCCTCGCGGGAGAAGAGCCGCTGCCGGAACGAACCCTCCTTGCTCACGGACATGTCCATCGCCGCGTGCCCCTCCATCGAGCCCGCGACACCGCGCTCCGCCTGCTCGCGCGCCTCCCGCAGCAGGCGGTCCCGCAGGGTGAACCGGAAGAGGACGGCCAGCACCACGATCATGATCGGGCCGCCGGTGAACTCCGCCAGTGTGAACTGCCAGCCCATCAGCAGGGCGAGGATCACCCCGAGTTCGACCACGAGGTTCGTCGAGGCGATCTCGAAGGCCATCGCCGCCGTGAAGTTCGCCCCCTTGCGGAAGAGTGAGCGCGCCAGCGCGACCGCCGCGTAGGAGCAGGAGGACGACGCCGCGCCGAGCGCGGACGCGACGGCGAGCGTGCGTGGGCGGTCGTCGCCGAGCAGCCGGACGATCGTCGACTTGCGGACGACGGCCTGGACGATCGCGGAGAGCAGGAAGCCGAGGATCAGCGCCCAGGTGATCTCCCACGTCATGGAGCCCGTGATGGACAGAGCGTGCAGGACTGCGTGTACGGCGGACATGATCGCCACCATACCCCGCAGGGGTATGGCGCGCATCTGATTGACATGCCGTCACTCTGCGCGTATCACCACTACATACCGTCACTGTCGCTGCCGTGGACGCCAATCGAGGGGACGCGCATGATGACTGACCAGGACGCAACCACTGTCAAGCGCCTGCGCGTCGGTGTCGGCGTGCTGGGGCTGGCGCTACCGATCGTGCTGCCGCTCGGGAACAGCATCATCTCCGCCCATCTCGGGCTGCTCTCTTCGCTGAGCGGCTCGTACTACACGCACATGCGCAACGTGTTCGTCGGCGGGCTCTGCTCCATCGGGGTGATTCTGCTCTGCTACCGGCACAATCGCCGTGAGGACATCTGGAGCTCGGTCGCGGGCTTCTTCGCGGTGCTGGTGGCGATGTTCCCGACCGAGCCGCCCGCGTCGCTGGTCGCACACCCGACCACCGTGCAGAAGGCGCTCGGTGGCATTCACACCCTCTCCGCCGCCCTGGTCTTCGCTGCGCTGGCGGTCTTCTGCATCCGCCTCTTCCGCGACGAGGCCGAGCCGGACGGCGAGCTGCGCCGCCGCGTCTATCTGGCCTGCGGGGTGGTGATCGTGGCCTGCATCGTCACCATCGTGATCGCCGACCTGGTCCACTTCGGCGCGGGAGAGGCGCTGACTCCCGTGTTCGCGTGCGAGTCGATCGCGGTCTTCGCCTTCGGCGCGGCCTGGTTCGTGAAGGGCGACGCGATCGCCGACCTCGCCCGCCTCGCCAACAGTCCGGCGATCGCGGAGCGCTGGAAGTAGCGGCTGGGCGGCTCCGCCGTGGGATGAAGGCACGCCTCGTCCATGTGATGCCTGGGCAACAGCTGCCGTGCACCTAGGGTGGGCGTGTGACAGTTCCGACCAGTGGCCTGCGCGATCACGTCGGCCGCCCATGAACCTGCCCAGTGTCCAACTCGCCCAGGCGGCGGACGAACTGACCCAACGGCTGGCAGACCTCGGCAGCGAGGAGCGCGCGGCCTGGGACCGTGACTACCTGCACAGCGAGATGACGCACCTCGGTGTTCCTCTCCCTGAACTGCGCCGCGCCGTGAGCGCCGTCCGACGTGCGCTGCCCCCGCTGACTCGAGACGACGTCGTGGCGCTGGCCGGCCTGCTGTGGCGCGGCACCGTCTACGACCACCGGCAGGCCGCCGTCCAACTCCTCGCGCAGCAGGCCCGCTTGCTGACGCCCGCAGACCTGCCGACCCTCGAGGCGATGCTGCGGGCGGCCCGCACCTGGGCACTCGTGGACACCCTCGCCGTCCACGTGGCAGGCCGGATCACCCTCCAGCATCGGGAGGCAGTAGGCGCCGTCATCGACGGATGGGCCGGCGACGAGGACTTCTGGATCCGCCGCTCCGCGCTCCTCGTTCTGCTGCCGGGCATCCGGGCGGACACCCCTGACCTGGAACGGCTCGACCGGTACGCCGAGGCCATGGTGGGGGAGTCCGAGTTCTTCGTCCGCAAGGCCATCGGCTGGGTCCTGCGGGAAACCTCCCGCTCCGACGACAGGTTCGTGACGGCCTGGGTCGAAGCCAGAATCGACCGCGTCTCCGGGGTCACCCTGCGCGAGGCCGTCCGCCACCTCCCCGCAGCGGACCGGGATCGGCTGACGCGGGCCTATCGCCAGGCTCACGGTCGCTGAGCTCAGGCTCCGAACGTGACCGTCACCGGCGCGTGGTCACTCCAGCGCTCGGGGTGGGAGGCGGCGCGTTCGACGACGGCCGAGGTGGCGCGGGCGGCGAGGCCGGGGGTCGCCGCGACGTAGTCGATGCGCCAGCCGGAGTCCGCGTCGAAGGCGCGGCCGCGGTAGGACCACCAGGAGTACGGGCCGGTCACGTCGGGGTGGAGGCGGCGGACGGTGTCCACGTAGCCGACCTCGTCGAAGACGCGGGAGAGCCAGGCGCGCTCCTCGGGGAGGAAGCCCGCGCTCTTCTGGTTGGACTTCCAGTTCTTGAGGTCCGCCTGCTGGTGGGCGATGTTCCAGTCGCCGCAGACGACGACCTCACGACCCTGGGCCGCCGCGCGCTCGCGCAGGACCTTCAGGTAGTCGATGAACTCCGCCATGAAGCGTTCCTTCTCGTCCTGCCGGGGCGTGCCGACCTCGCCCGAGGGCAGGTAGAGGCTGGCCACGGTCAGGCCGGGCAGGTCGATCTCCGCGTAGCGGCCGGAGCCGTCGAACTCGTCGGAGCCGAAGCCGATCTTCTGCCGGTCCGGCTCGGCCCGGGAGAGGACGGCCACCCCCGCGCGGCCCTTCGCGGTCTTCGAGGGGGCCCACAGGACGTGCCAGCCGGCGGGCGCGGCGACCTCGGCGGCCAGCTGCTGCGGCTCCGCGCGGACCTCCTGGAGGCAGACCACGTCGGCGCTGGTCGCGGCGAGCCACTCGACGTAGCCCTTGGCGGAGGCGGCGCGCAGGCCGTTGACGTTGGCGGTGGTGATGATCACCTGGCTACTCATCCCTTCGGTTCCCCGGACCGGGCGACGGCACCCCTTGACCCGTTGGTTCGGCAACGAGTCCCGATCCTAGACTCTGCCGTGCGCTGCCCCCGAACCGGGACATACCGCGAGGTTCCGTTCCTCAGGTCCGAGAGTCGGCCCGTCGCACGTGCAGGTGGCCGTCCCTCGGGTACGGGGGCCGAGCGGGCAGGATCCGGTCGAACGCGTAGCGAGACTTCTCCGCGACGCGGCACGACGCGAGATTGTCCACCTGGTGCAGCAGCTGGAGGCGGTCCAGACCCTGCGCCGCGAAGGTGTCGAAGGCCCAGCCGGTGAGCGCCTCCAGCGCCCGAGGGCCACCCCACGGCCACGGGCGGGCGCGGCCGTCCAGTAGCCGACCTCACCGGGCGCGCGGTCGGGGCCCGTCCGCTTGAGGACCACGTTGGCGACGAGCCCGCCTTCTTCGAGGACGGCGAAGCTGAGACGTTCGCCGGTCTCCCAGCCTTGTCGCTGGACGTCCAGCCACTGCGCCGCGTCCTCGGCGCTCTCGACGGGCCGCATCGTCCAGCGACGCAGCGTCGGATCGCGGTACACCTCGATCAGCGGTTCGACGTCGTCGCCGTGCCAGGGGCGAAGGAGAAGCGCGGGTGCGGACGAGGTCGCGGGCACCCGCACGATGACGCTCTGCAAGATCCTCCCCCGTCAGCGCGCGGAGATGAAGAGACTCTGGGCCGAGCGGCCGATGACCGCCTTCTCGTCCATCAGGACCGCGTCCGCGAGGCCGATGCCCGCCTGGTCGACGCTGGTGCGCGCGTCGAGGCCGACCCACTCGCCGACCGGTGGGCGGCGCAGGTGGACGGTGAGGTCGGGGTTGACGTAGACGTGGCGGCGGATGTCGAGCTCGCCGGAGATGCCGTTGCCGGAGTCGGCCGCGATCAGCACCCTCGCCAGGCCCGACGGCTCCTCGTCGGCCACCAGGGGCAGCCGCATCCGGAACCACCCGGCCGCAGGCCCCGGCTCCAGGAACGAACCGTGCGCGAAGCGCAGCTCCATCGCGGTGTGGTACCCCTCGTCCCATGGCACGGGGAACGGCTTGACCGTGGACTCGTCGGGGCCGGGGACCGGCAACTGCGGCTCGGTCAGCGGGAGGTCGGCGTCCGGGCCCGCGACGCGCATACGCAGCGCGCTCGCGCGCATGGCGAGCTTGCCGTCGGCGGAGCGCAGTTCGGCGTCGACGCGTTCGACGCTGCGGCCGGCCTCGGCGTCCCTGACTGTCACGGTCACTTCGCCCACGGGTACCGGGCGCAGGATCTCGAACGTCATCCGGACCACCCGGAACCCCTCCCGCGCCCCGGGCCGCCGCTCCACCGCGCGGCCCAGCAGCGCGGCCGGCGGCCCGGCGTGCTGGGAGTCGGGGGACCAGGGGCCGCGCGTCGCGAAGGTGGCGGTGAACCGGTTCTCGCCGAGCGGGAGGTAAAAGGCTTCAGCAGTCACTACCGAAGAGTAACCAGATTGGGCCAGGAGCGGGAGGGTAGCCCCGGCTGGTGGCTCCCTTTTGCCCGCGCGCCGGATCGGCCATGCTGTGCAGCGAAGGCCGGAGCTCAGGCCGGTCGGCCTGGAGCGGGAGGGAGAACGAGGCGATGCTCTCGCGGACACGACTGTTCGGCGGCAGGACGCGGGTGACGTTCCGACTGGCGGCACAGGAGCCCGTCGGAACGGTGAGCGTGGTGGGGGATTTCAACGGCTGGCAGCCCGGCGTCGCCGAGCTGGTCCGACGCCGGGACGGGACGCGGACGGTGACCCTCTCCTTCCCGCCGGGGGAGCACCGGTTCCGGTATCTGGCCACCGGCGGGGTCTGGTTCGACGACGACAGCGCCGATCGGATCGACCCGCAGGGCAGCCTGATCCGGGTGGAGTAGGGCCCGCCGACGCGCCGAACGCGCCGATCTCGCCGCGCGCTCCCGCAACGGCGGCGAATGACGAAGGGCCGTGGCTCGAGCGGGCTTTCGCTCGGGCCACGGCCCCAAACGAGCGTGCCGGGCGTCAGTCGCTGATCGCGCCGCCTGTCGCCGGAGCGCGGCCGTGACGCATCAGCAGCGCCACCACCAGCCCGAGCGCGCCGCACGCCGCGGCGAGCAGCAGGCCGTCCTGGTAGCCGTTGAAGCCGTTCAGTTCCGGGATCACGTTGTAGCCGCCGGTCAGCTTCTCCGGGATGCCCGTGACGCTGACTTTCACCTTGAGCGGGTTGGCCCGCAGGAACGCCGTCAGCGCGCCCGTCCCGACCGAGGTCGCCAGGCTGTTGACGACGCCCAGCATGCCCGCGCTGATGCCCTGTTGGCGGGCCGGTACCGCTTCCATCATCAGGTTCGGGCAGGCCGCGTAGAAGGCGCCGAAGCCGATGCCGAAGATCGCCGCGAAGAGCCCGTACTGCCACTTGGAGTGCGGGAAGTACGCGTAGAGCACAGTCGATACGGTGAACACCGCCATTGCGACGATCAGCGGCAGCCGTGGTCCGATCTTGCGCGAGAGCTCACCTGCCCCCGCGCCCGACAGCATGCCGAAACCGCCGGAGTAGACCGCCGAGTAGAGGCCGTACAGCAACAGCGTCGCGCCGAGTCCGTACGCCAGCGTCGAGTTGAAGGTGGTGTGGAAGAGCGGCGCCATCGCGGGCGGCAGCGTCTGCCCGCCGGAGCCGGCGAGGGCCGCCTTGAGGATCTGCCCGTGCAGCTGCGGCTCGGTGGGCGTCTGCAGCATGTAGGGGATGCTGTAGCCCTGGATGCCGACCACCATGCTGCCGAGCGTCGCCGCGGCGAGGACGACCAGCACCTTTGGCGAGAAGAGCAGTTTCATGTCCATGATCGGAGACGACACGACCCGCTCCACGGCCAGGAACGCGGCCAGCAGCAGCAGCCCGCCGACCAGGTAGGCGACCGAGTTCCACCGGCCCCAGCCCCAGACCGCGCCGTTGGAGAGATAGACCAGCACCAGGCCGACGCCGCAGCCCAGCAGCAGCGCCCCGGCGACGTCCAGCCGCTGGTTGCTGCGCAGCGTCGTCTCCGGCACCACCCACATCATCAGCGGCACCATTACCCCGACGAAGATGAGCAGGAACCAGAAGAGCGAGCGCCAGCCGAACGCGTCGAGCAGCCACCCGCCCAGCAGCGGCGCGAAGAGTGCCGACATGCCGAGGCCGGTGGCTATCACGCCGATGGAGGCGGGTATGTAACGTCTGGGCAGGATGTCGCGGAAGAGGCCGTAGGCGACAGTGGGCGCGGAGATCGCCACCGCCTCCAGGCCGCGGCCGACGAGGAACAGCCACCAGGTGCTGGTGAGTGCGCAGATCAGCGTGCCCACGGCGAAGGAGACGCCGGAGATCAGCATCATCCGCCGCTTGCCCCACAGGTCCGACATCTTGCCGAAGATCGGGGTGGTGGCCCCGCCGACCAGGCCGAAGATGATGACCATCCAGCTGATGTTGGCCCCGACACCGGGGAAGCTGGGCGAGATCTGCCGGGCCGCTGAGGCGACCATGGTGTACTGCAGCGCCGCGATCTCGGCGAAGAGCACGACCACGCCGATGACGGCGAAGATTCGCAGCTTCGACACGCCGTCGAGGCGGTTGGTGGACTCGGGCTCGGGTTCCGGGGACGGCGGGGACTGGACGTGATCCGGTGCGGAGGTCACGAGGCGGCTCCTCTAGTGGTCCAGGGGTGCGGATGGCCCCGGACGGGTCGTCCGCAGGGTGTGTATCTAACAGACCGTCAGAAAGAAGGGAAGGGCGAGCGCGGCGCGCATCTGCTTCAATGGGTGCATGGACCTGATCACTGACGGCGGCGCGCAGCGCGCGGAGGCGGCTCTGCCCGTCCTCGAGCCGTTCTGGCCCTCGCGCCAGCAGTTCCACTTCGACCAGACCTGTCGCCGCTGTACCGGCGCGCCGGCCTGGATCTGACCAGCCTGTTCAGGCTTTTCGCGCGCGCAGATGCAAGCACCTCAGCTGGATTTCGCCGCTCTGCTCACTCACCCGCGCGAATCGAGTCCTGACATGTCTGTTTCCGTTCTGAACTCCGCCCTGTCCACCGCCCTTCCGCTGCCCCGGCTGCGGTCGGTCCGCCCCCACGAGTCCGCGCCGCCGGCCCGTCCGGGCGTCTACCGGCTGCCCGAACACGTCGTGGCCGGACTGCAGCTCGGCGCGGCGGACACGCCGCTGGTCGGCTACCTCGTGCTGGTGCCCGCAGGCAGCGCGCCAGTGCTGACGCCAACGCCAACGCTCACGCCCACGCCCGCCCCGACGCCCGCGCCCGCTCCGCTCCCGGCTCATGGGCTCGCGCTGGACCCGGAGTTGCGCACGGCCCGGGTGGACGGGGAGCCGCTGGAGCTCACCTACCTGGAGTTCGAGCTGCTCGCGCACCTCACCGCGCACCCGCACCACGTGCACACCCGCGACCGCCTGGTCGAAGCCGTCTGGGGCTACGGCCACGTCGGCGACGGCCGCACGGTCGACGTCCACGTCGCCCGGCTGCGCCGCAAGCTCGGAAACGGCTACCGCAACAGCATCGTGACGGTGCGTCGGGTCGGCTACAAGTACGTGCCGCCGGTCGCGCGCTGACGGCGCGCCGAGGGTCCCGGCGGGCGGGTCAGCTCTCGCTGATCCGCCCGTCCGCGACGGAGATGCGGCGGGTCGTGGCGACCGCGTCCAGCATCCGCCGGTCGTGGGTCACCAGCAGCAGCGTGCCCGTGTAGGAGTCCAGCGCGGACTCCAACTGCTCGATCGCGGCCAGGTCCAGATGGTTCGTCGGCTCGTCGAGCACCAGCAGGTTCACGCCGCGGCCTTGGAGCAGCGCCAGCGCGGCGCGGGTGCGCTCGCCGGGGGAGAGCGTCGCGGCCGGGCGCAGCACGTGCGCCGCCTTCAGGCCGAACTTGGCCAGCAGCGTCCGCACGTCCGCGGGGGACAGCTCGGGTACCGCCGCGCCGAACGCCTCCAACAGCGGCACATCGCCGTAGAAGAGACCCCGGGCCTGGTCGACCTCGCCGACCACGACGCCGGGACCGAGCGCGGCGTGGCCCGCGTCCAGCGGCAGCCGACCGAGCAGCGCCGCCAGCAGCGTCGACTTGCCGGAGCCGTTCGCGCCGGTGACGGCCACCCGGTCCGCCCAGTCGATCTGCAGGTCCACCGGCCCGAAGCGGAAGTCGCCGCGCGCGACCTCGGCCCCGCGCATCGTCGCCACGACCGCGCCCGAGCGCGGCGCGGCGGCGATCTCCATCCGCAGGTCCCACTCCTTGCGCGGCTCGTCGACCACGTCGAGCCGCTCGATCAGGCGCTGCGTCTGGCGTGCCTTGGCGGCCTGCTTCTCGGTGGACTCGCTACGGAAGGCCTTGCCGATCTTGTCGTTGTCGCTCTGCTTGCGGCGGGCGTTCTTGACGCCCTTCTCCATCCACGAGCGCTGCATCCGCGCCCGCGCCTCCAGGCCGGAGACGGTGTCGGCGTACTCCTCGTACTCGTCGCGGGCGTGCCGCCGGGCGCGCTCACGCTCCTCCAGGTAGGAGGCGTAGCCGCCGCCGAAGAGGTTCACCTGCTGCTGGGCCAGGTCCAGCTCCAGCACGCTGGTGACGGTGCGGGTGAGGAACTCGCGGTCGTGGCTGACGACAACTGTGCCGGCGCGCAGGCCGGAGACGAAGGCCTCCAGGCGCTCCAGGCCGTCGAGATCGAGATCGTTGGTCGGCTCGTCGAGCAGGAAGACGTCGTAGCGGCTCAGCAGCAGCGAGGCCAGCCCGGCGCGGGCGGCCTGGCCGCCCGAGAGGGAGGCCATCTCCTGCTGCAGCCCGACGGTCAGCCCGAGGCTCGCGGCGACCTCCTCGGCCCGCTCCTCCAGATCGGCGCCACCGAGGTCCAGCCAGCGGTCCAGCGCCTCCGAGTACGCGTCGTCCGCGCCGGGCGCGCCGTCGACCAGCCCCTGCGTCGCCGCGTCGAGCGCAGCCTGCGCGGCGGCGACGCCAGTGCGCCGGGCGAGGAACGCCTGCACGGTCTCGCCGGGCCGGCGCTCGGGCTCCTGCGGCAGATACCCGACAGTGGCGCTGGGCGGGCTGAGCCGCACCTCGCCCTGCTCGGGCGTGCCCACCGAAGCGAGCAGCTTCAGCAGCGTGGACTTCCCTGCCCCGTTCACGCCGACAAGACCGATCACGTCGCCGGGGGCGACGACCAGGTCCAGGCCGGTGAAGAGGGAGCGCTCACCGTGTCCGGCGGCGAGATCTTTGGCGACGAGAGTGGCAGTCATCAGGTCAGAAATCCTACCGGCCGCGCGCAAGCCGATTTCCCCGGGCAGAGCGGGGCCGGTCCCGAGCGCGGCGACCGGACGCAGGCCTCGGGGACGTGGAGTCGGCCCGGTAAGCAGCAGGTCGCCGCGCTCTCGTCCCGGTCGCACGGCACGTCGCTGTCGGACGCCCCAGTCGCCGACTTGGCCGCCGGGCTACCTGTGGCTACCGAGGTGGCGCGGATCGGCAGCCAGGCGATGATCTCGTCGCCGGAGGCGAGCCATTGTCCGGTGCTGCAGGTCCGGAGGCGGGCCGCAGACTGAGGCCCGCCTCCGGACTGCGCGGCTACTCCGCCAGGCTCAGCGCGGCAAGCGCCGCGTTGACGATCGAGCCGGACGTCAGGTCGTGCAGCTCGTAGAGGTCGCCCACGGTGCCCGACTGGCCGAAGGAGTCCACGCCCAGCGGGACCGTCGGGACCCCGAGCGCGCCGCCCAGCCAAGCCATCGAGTGGGAGGCCGCGTCGTGGACGGTGACCAGCGGGGCGCGGCGGTCCGAGCCGAACGCGGCGCGGAGCGCGCCCGGGCTGTCCGGGGTGCGGGCCGCGCGGACGCCGGAGCGCAGGGTGCGCTGCCACTCCGCGTAGAGGAGGTCCTGCGAGGTCACGTCGATGACGTGTGCCGCGATGCCCTCGTCCGCCAGCTCCGCCGCGGCGGCCAGCACCTCCGGCAGCACCGCGCCCGACGTGGCGAGCCGCACCGTCGGGGCGGCCGGGCCCAGGCCGGAGGCGTCCACCAGCCGGTAGGCGCCCGCCAGGACCTGACGGCGCAGCACCGTCTCGCCCAGCCGCTCCCGCGCCGCGTCGAACGGCGACTGCTCCAGCGGGCGCGTGGTGAGGCGGAAGTAGTGCGCCCCGCCCTCGCCCCGGGCGACCTGCCCGACCGCGTCGCACAGCAGCCAGTCCAGCGCGCCCGCGAAGGCCGGCTCCAGCGTCACGACGTTCGGCAGCTCCAGGCCCACCGACGGCGTGATCGTCGACTGGTGCGCGCCGCCTTCAGGAGCCAGCGTCACGCCCGACGGCGTGCCGGCCACGATGAAGCGCGAGCCCGAGTAGACCGCGTAGATGAACGCGTCCAGGCCGCGCAGCACGAACGGGTCGTAGACCGTGCCGACCGGCACCAGCGGTTGGCCGGACAGGTCCCAGGACAGGCCCAGCTGACCCAGCAGCAGGAACAGGTTCATCTCGCTGATGCCCAGCTCGATGTGCTGCCCGGTGGGGCCCTCGGCCCAGCGCAGCACCGGGTCGCTGTTCCAGGCGCGGCGCTCCTGCGGCGCGAAGACGCCGGTGCGGTTGATGAAGCCGGCCAGGTTCGTCGAGGTCGCCACGTCCGGCGCGGTGGTCACCAACAGGGGCGCCAGCTCAGGCTGCCGCGACAGCTCGGCCAGCACCCGGCCGAAGGCCTCCTGGGTGGAGAGCGGCTTGCCGGTCCGCACGCCGCTCGACGCCGGGACGGCCGGGGCCGTGAACGCCGGCGCGGCCGGACGGGCCAGCAGCCGGGCCCGCTCCGCGACGAGGCGGCCCGCTGCCGTCGCCGGGTCGAGGCGGTCCCACTCCGTCTCGGCGGTGAGCCCGTGCGCGGTGCGCAGCGCGTCGACCTGAGGGGTGGTCAGCAGCGCGGAGTGGTTGCGCGGGTTGCCCGCCGTCGGCAGGCCCCAGCCCTTGACGGTGTAGGCGAAGACCACGCTCGGCCGGTCGGCGACCGCGTCGCACTCGGCGAAGGCCTCCAGCAGCGAGCCGAGGTCGTGCCCGCCCAGGTCGGTCACCAGCGCGGCGAGCTCGGCGTCGTTCACTGAGTCGCAGAAGTCCGCGACCTCCTGCGGCGCGCCGTCCAGGAACTGCTTGCGCAGATCCCGCTCGGGCAGGCCGAAGAGCGACTGGTAGTGCTCGTTGGGCATCCCGTCGATCCAGGCGCGCAAGGCCTCCCCGCCCGGGCGAGCGAACGCGGCGCGCAGCCGGCGCCCGTACTTCACCTCGACCACGTGCCAGCCGGCGGCGGCGAAGTGCTGCGTCCACTGCGCGATCCGCACGCCGGGGACCACCCGGTCAAGTGACTGGCGGTTGAAGTCGACGATCCACATCGCCTTGCCGAGGCCGTGCGTCGCGTCGTCGGCGATGGCCTCCCACACGTTGCCCTCGTCCAGCTCGGCGTCGCCCATCAGCGCGACGAAGCGCGAGGCGGGCCGCTCACCGAAGTGCGCGTCGACGTAGCGGCGGGTCGCGGCCGCGAAGAGCGGGGCGGCGGGGCCGAGGCCGACTGAGCCGGTGGAGAAGTCGACCGGGTCCGGGTCCTTGGTGCGGCTCGGGTAGGACTGCAGGCCGCCGCGGGCGCGGAGAGTGGTGAGATAGGAACGGTCGAGGCTGCCGAGCAGGTACTGGATGGCGTGGAAGACGGGCGAGGCGTGCGGCTTCACGCTGACCCGGTCCGGCGCGTCCAGATGCGCGAAGTAGAGCGCGGTCATCGCGCTGACCAGGCTGGCGCTGGACGCCTGGTGGCCGCCGACCTTGACGCCGTCGCCGGTGGCGCGGTCGTGGTTGGCGGAGTCGACGATCCGGGTCGCGAGCCAGAGCACGCGCTGCTGGATCTCGTCGAGCAGCTCCAGGTCCGGTGCCGTGGACGGGGTCGCCGTCGTCAGGGCCGGGGAGCCACCGCCGAGAGGATGAGGGTGGTGATCCATGCAAGCAGAGTGCCCGACTCGCCTCAGCCTGTCACGCGTGGCCCTGGTCACGTGGGGTGCGTCCCGGTTCGTCCACCGCTCGTCGACCGCTCGTCCACCGCTCGCCCCCATGTCCGTGCAGGTCACAGCTGCGCGGCCGCGGTCGGCCGAGCGGGCGGGAACAGCGGCTTCCGGTCGACCGTTGGCCGCTGTGCGGGTGCTCGCACAGCGGGGGCCCAGCGCGGCCATGGGAAGACGGCATGAAGCGTGCACCAAGCGCGAACACGAAGCGCGAACGAGAAGAGGGCCAGGCATGGGACTGAACCGGGCAGGGAAGATCGCCACGGGGGTGGGCGCGGCGGGCGCGGCGGCCCTGGCCTGGGCGGCACGTGAGATCCCCGCCGCCTTCGGGGGCGACCCGAAGAAGGGCAGCCGAGGCGACCGGCTCAACGCCTCGCCCCGCTACCGCGACGGCGTCTTCCACAACCCGCCGGGCCCCGACCGCTCCGGCGAGATGGGGCGTCCGGACGCGCGCGGCGTGGCCAGGGAGATGTTTTTCGGCAAGCAGCAGCGCAAGCCCTCGCGCCCGGTCCCGCTGGTACGGGACCTCGCCGAGACGGCCAGCGCGGACATCGCGGTGACCTGGTTCGGCCACTCCAGCGCGCTCGTCGAGATCGAGGGTCAGCGAGTGCTGCTGGACCCGGTCTGGAGCGAGCGCTGCTCGCCCTCCCAGTCGGCCGGCCCGCGCCGCCTGCACAACCCGCCGGTCGACCTCGAGCAGCTGCCCGAGGTCGACGCGGTGCTGATCTCGCACGACCACTACGACCACCTGGACATGCACACCATCCAGGCACTGGCCCGGCTCCAGAGCGCGCCCTTCGTCGTCCCGCTCGGCGTCGGCGCGCACCTGGAGCGCTGGGGCGTGCCGCGCTCCCGCGTCATCGAGCTGGACTGGGACGAGACGGCGGAGGTCGGCGGCCTGCGGCTGGTCTGCACCTCGGCGTATCACTTCTCCGGGCGCGGCTTCGCGAACAACGGCACGCTGTGGAGCTCCTGGGCGATCCTGGGGCGGGAGAAGAAGGTCTTCTACAGCGGCGACTCCGGCTACTTCGACGGCTTCTCCCGCACCGGCGAGGAGTACGGCCCGTTCGACCTGACACTGATCCAGATCGGCGCGTACAGCGACCACTGGCCGGACATCCACATGACCCCGGAGGAGGGTCTGCGCACCCACCTCGACGTGCGCGGCGGCCTGCTCGTGCCGGTTCACTGGTGCACCTTCGTGCTGGGGCTGCACGACTGGTCCGAGCCGGTGGAGCGGCTGTGCGAGGCCGCGGACGCGGCGGGCGTGCGGCTGGCCGTCCCGCGTCCGGGCGAGCGGGTGCTCGCCGAGGCCCCGCCGAAGCTCGACCACTGGTGGCGCGCGGTGGTGTAGGTGATGCAGGCGGTGCCGGTGTCAGCCGCCCTGGCGGGGGCGGGGCAGCGGAAGCTCCACCCAGACGACCTTGCCCCCGCCGGAGGTCCGGTCGACGTCGCAGGCCCCGCCCGCCTCGGCGGTGATCGCCTTCACCAGCAGCAGCCCGCGTCCGCCGAGCCGGTTGAAGTCCTCGGAGAGCGCCTTCGGCCGGTAGGGGTGGCTGTCCTCGACGGAGAGCCGCACCCAGCCGGAGGCGATGACGATCTCCACGACCAGCTCGGGGGAGAGCAGCGCAGCGTGCCGGACGGAGTTGGTCACCAGCTCGGAGACGATCAGCAGGATCCCGTCCAGCAGCTCCTCGTAGCCGGGCCCGGTGACCCCCTGCGCGACCAATAGGTCCCGCACGGCGTGCCGCGCGTGCGACACGGTCACGTCCACGGCCGGCGCGGCGAACCGCCACACCCCTTCGACGCCGGGCGGCGGCGTCCCGGCCGCCACGCCCGATCCCGATCCCGGACCCGTTCCTGTGCCGAGCGGGGGTTCGCCGGGCTGGTCTCCGCGGACATGCATCTTTCGTTCCGCCATCCTCGGGTCGCTGGAGTACTGAAGTAGAGGCTCCTGGGCAGACAGGTCGTCCTATCACAGCTTTGTGATGCCCAAGAGGCGGCATGAGCGCACAAAGTGACTGCTTTTATACGTTCGGTCATCCAGCGGGACTGGAATGGATCACTTCCGATCGCGCCGAGGGGCGGTCGGGAGCACTCTGTTTTCTTGGTATTGTTGAGCACGTCAGCGCGGGTCACCGCGCCGATAACCTGCGCGGGTGGCGGAATGGCAGACGCGCTAGCTTGAGGTGCTAGTGCCCTTCGGGGCGTGGGGGTTCAAGTCCCCCCTCGCGCACGCAGGTTTCTACAGTGTGGCTCCCGGCTTCGGCCGGGGGCCACACTGCGTTGTGCCCGGGTCCCTCCGGGCTGGTTGGTACTTCGCTTCGGTCCGCGGGCGATCCCGGACGGCGCGGAGGCACAACTCGGGCTCCGGTCCCGCAGGTCGGCGTGACCAGGCGGCCTGATCCCCTGATGGTTACCCGCGCGTAGCGCTAAGGTGCTGCGCATGGAGCGCGAGCGCACGTACGACGTCGTCCTGTTCGGCGCCACCGGGTTCACCGGGGGCCTGACCGCCGAGTACCTGGCCAGGCACGCGCCGGAGGGCTGCCGCTGGGCGGTCGCCGGGCGCAGCCGCGAGAAGCTGGAGGCGCTGCGCACCCGGCTCGACCTGCCCGAACTGCCCGTGCTCGTCGCGGACAGCGCGGACGCCGACGCGCTGGCCGGGATCGCCCGTACGACCCGCGTCGTCATCAGCACCGTCGGTCCCTACCTCACCTTCGGCGAGCCGCTGGTCGCGGCCTGCGCGGAGGCCGGCACGGACTATGTCGACCTCACCGGCGAGCCGGAGTTCGTCGACCTGATGTACACGCGCTACCACGCCCGCGCCGTCGCGAGCGGGGCGCGGATGCTGCACGCCTGCGGCTTTGACTCCGTCCCGCACGACCTCGGCGTGCTGTTCACCGTGGGGGAGTTGGCCAAGGCGGGTCCGCTCGACGGGCCGGTCGCGGTCGAGGGGTACGTGCGCGCCATGGCCACCTTCTCCGGCGGCACCTTCGCCTCCGTGCTCGCGGCGTTCTCCCGCCCGGTCCAGATGGCGAAGGCGGCGAAGGCGCGCCGGGCGATGGAGGGCCGCCCGGCCGGACGCCGGGTGAGCGGCCGGATGGTGGGCCCGCGCTGGTCCAAGGAGGCGCACGCGTGGGTGGTCCCGATGCCCGCGATCGACCCGCAGATCGTGCTCCGTTCGGCCGCCGCCCTGCCCGAGTACGGCCCCGACTTCCGGTACGGCCACTACGCCGCTGTCAAGCGCCTGCCCATCGCCCTCGCCGGGATCGGCGGGATCGTGGCGCTCTCCGTCGCCGTCATGGTGCCGCCGCTGCGCCGGGCGCTGGCGCCGCTGCGTCCCTCCGGCTCCGGACCGGACGCGGCGCAGCGCGCCCGGAGCTGGTTCACCGTCAGGTTCAGCGGCGAGTCCGGCGGACGGCAGGTCTGGACGGAGGTCTCCGGCGGCGACCCCGGCTACGGCGAGACCTCGAAGATGCTTGCCGAGACCGCCCTCTGCCTCGCCTTCGACGAGCTCCCGAAGACCGCCGGCCAGCTCACCACGGCCGCCGCCTGCGGCACCGCGCTGATCGACCGGCTCCAGGCCGCCGGGATCGCGTTCCGCGTCCTGGACGCCCGCCCGCGGCGCGCGCCCGGGCGGTAGGTCGTCACCGCGCAGACCCGGCACGGCGGCGGGTTCACCGAGCGGGCGCGGAGGAGCCGGGCGAGCGCGCCCTGCTCGCCGCGCTCGGCTCGCCGCGCTGGGCGTGTCGGGCTCAGCCGATGGCGATGACCGGGTGCGCGGCGGGGTTGATCCACTGCATGATCCGGGTCATCACACCGGCCGGAACCGCCACGCAGCCCGCCGTCGGACCGCCCGAGGCGCTGAGGTCGTGCAGGAAGATGCCCGCGCCGCGGCCGCGCACGGCGGGGTTCATGTTGAAGTTGATGACCAGCGCGTTGTGGTACTGCGTCGGGTAGTTGATCAGGTGCTCGCTGCCGTAGTACCCGGCCTCGGTCAGGTGGAAGCCGCCCTGGGTGTCCGTCCGCAGCTGGTTGTAGTACGCCGAGCTCGGGTCCTCGACCCACCAGTCGTGCCTGGTCACGGGGTGGTACGGCATTCGCGTGCCCGGGTTCGCGCCGTTGCCGAAGCCCTGGGTGATCGAGTAGGTGCCGGTCGGCGTGGTGTAGGTGTTCTGGTGGCGCGTCGCGCCGTTGGTGATGCCGTGCGCGCCGACGCGGGCAGCGGTCGTCCAGAAGACCCGGTGCCATCCGGTCGGGCCGAACTGCCAGGCCGTGACAGTGGCGTAGCTGCCGTGAGCCTGCACGGTGAGGATCTGATGCGCGTTCCCGATCCGGACGGGCACCGGGAAGTGCGGGGTGGCCGACTGCGCCGCCATGACCGCGCCGGCGGCGTGGTCGCCGCTCGCGGCCTGTGCGGTGCCGGCGGCGAGAACCGAGATCGCGGCGGCGGCGGTCCCGAGCGCCGCGGTTGCGGCGACGGAGCGCAGGAGGGGGGTGCGGGGTTTGGCGTGACGGCCGTGGGACGCGTGCGGCATGGTGGCGGTGGCTCCTGTGATGGGGTGGCAGGCGGCGACTGAAGGGGCATCACTGTTCGAAGCTCGCACAGCCTATGGCCTCCGGTATCGCGCCGCCACGCGAGGCCCATCGCGTCCCTGCGGGCGGGCGCGCGGTACGTTGTGATCAACGGGAGGAGTCACATGTCGCAAGCATCGGAAGCAGGGCAAGCAGCGCAAGCAGCGCAAGCAGAGGGTCAGCAGTCGCCCAGCCGGATCGCGCTGGTGACGGGCGCGGGATCGGGCATCGGCCGGATCACCGCGCGGGCGCTGGGACGCGCGGGGTGGACGGTCGTCCTCACCGGCCGCCGCGAGGACGCGCTCAAGGAGACGGCCGCGGAGATCGCCGAGCCCTGGGTGCTGCCCGCCGACGTGACCGACGAGATGGCGGTCGCGGACCTCTTCGCGCAGCTGACGGCCCGCTACGGGCGCCTCGACCTGCTCTTCAACAACGCCGGCGCGTTCGGCACGCCCGCCCCGGCGGCGGAGCTGGCCCCGGCGCAGTGGCGCGCGATCGTCGACGTCAATCTGACCGGCGCCTTCCTCGTCGCCCAGGCCGCCTTCGCGCTGATGCGCGTCCAGCAGCCGTCCGGCGGCCGCATCATCAACAACGGCTCGATCTCGGCCCACGTGCCACGCCCCAACAGCGTCGCCTACACGGCGACCAAGCACGCGATGACCGGCCTGACCAAGTCCCTCGGCCTGGAGGGCCGCGCGCACCGGATCGCCGTGGGTCAGCTCGACATCGGCAACGCGGCCACGGAGATGACGGAGCGGATGACGCAGGGAATCCTGCAGGCAGACGGCCGTATCGCCGTCGAACCGGTGATGGACGCCGCCCACGTCGCCTCGACGGTGGTGCACATCGCGTCGCTGCCGCTGGAGGTGAACGTGCCGTTCATGACCATCATGGCCACCGGTATGCCGTACCTCGGCCGAGGTTAGGGCCCGCGCGGGCGAAGCACGGCCGATCAGTTCGACCCGTTCGGTCGATGACCGAGCCCTCTCCGTTGGGGAACAGTGTGGAAGCGCCGGATGCCCGCGCGCCGACGCCCCTCGGAAAGGTGAATGCCATCACCTCCTCGCAGCCGGCCCATGGTTCTGAGCATCGACGCGGGGCCGCGAGGACGTACGCGCTCGCGGTTCTTGCCTTCTGCTGCCTCGCGCTGACCCCGGCGGGCGCGAGGGTCCCGCCGCCACCGGTCTCAGTGACCCTCCGCGGCCTGGACATGCACGACGGGACCGTGGTCCAGGACGGCTCGACGTACTACATGTACGGCACCCAGTACGCCTGCGGGTTCACCTGGGGCGTGGCCGGCACCCCGTTCTGCGGCTTCGCCGCGCGCACCGCCGCATCGCTCAGTGGCCCATGGTCCGCGCCCCGTCCGCTGTTCCGTCCGAGTGACCTCGACAACTGGGGCCCGGACAAGGGCCGCACCTGGAACTGGGTCTGCGGCAGCACGGGAGCGGGCTGCTTCAACCCTCGCATGATCCACCGACCGGACGGCGTGTGGATGCTGTGGTTCAACGCCCCCCGTGACTCCTTCTCGTATCACGCCAATGCGTACTACGTCATGGGCTGCAACGGGCCCGCCGGCCCGTGCGGCTACCAGGCCGGTGCCCCCCACGGCAGCACGAGCAAACCGAGGCTCCGCATCTGTGGCTACGACGGGGACTTCTCCATCCTCACCTCGGGCCGGTCCGCGGCCATCATCTGCTCCATGGGCGGCATCTCCGAGGAGCGGCTGAACAACTGGTGGGCCGACGGGACCGGGATGGGCACCAGAGTGGTGAGCGGGGCCGCCCTCGGCATCCGCCCCAGTGCTGCGACAGCAGCGGACCCCATGATTCCCATCGGGGAGGGCGAGGGCGCCTACCGGCGACCGGACAAGAGCTGGGAGATGACCTACTCGCTACCGGGGTGCGCATACTGCTCCGGACCCCCCGCCCTGCTCACGGCAGGCGGCGCCCGGCAGGTCCGGACCGGCCACGCCGTCGCACCGACCATGATGGGGCCGTGGACGCCGCGCGGCCCCCGGTCGCCCGCCTACTGCACCGGCCAGCCGCGCACCGTCTTCACCGCCGCCGGGCGGCCCTACGAGTGGATGGACCGCTGGACCGGCGCACGGAACGAAGCGACGGCGGCGATCGGATGGGTGCCGCTGGCCACGACGCCCTGGTCGTGCCGGTAGCCGGGTGGTGCGTCAGGCGCGGGCGCGCAGCGCGCGGTCCGCAGTGGTGAACAGGACGAGGACGGCGCTGAGCACCGCCATCACGACGGCGACGCCGTGCAGTCCGGCCGCGGTCGCGCGGCTGCCGTAGAGCAGCGCGATGACGGAGGAGGAGAGGATCGCGCCCAGATAGATCGAGGTGCGCTGCAGCCCGGCCGCCGAGCCGATGCCGTCGGCGGGGGCCTGCGCGTAGACGGCGGCCTGGTTGCAGCTGGACGCCAGTCCCTGGCCCACCCCGAAGAGCGCGCTGACCAGTATCAGCAGAGCGACGGGCGAGCCGTCCCCGACCACCAGCAGCAGCCCCGACCCGGTCAGGAGCAGCAGCGTCAGCGCGATCAGCGGAGCGCGCAGCGTCTTCGTCCGCGCTCCGAGGAGCGCGAAGCCGGCGGCCGTGCCCGACATCGGCAGCGCGATCAGGCCCGCGTGGAAGGAGTTGAAGCCGTGGGCCTGCTCCAGCCACTGCGAGAAGCCGTAGAGCACGCAGTACAGGACCAGATAGGTCAGCCCGCTCCGCGCGAAACTACGGGTGAGGCCGGGATGGCGGCCGAGCAGGCGGAGATCGAGGAAGGGGTGCGCGGCACGCAGCTCCCAGCGCACCAGCGCCGCGCCCAGCAGCAGCGCGAGGCCGAGCAGCAGCCACTGGGGGTGGGTCAGGTTCATCAGGAAGAGCATGGTCGTCGCGATGGTCGCCGCGAAGAGAACCAGGCCGGGAGGATCGAGCCGCGAACGGACACCGCCCGCCGAGGCGAACGCGCGGCCCCGTGACCTGTCGTCAGCCGGTACCCACCGCAGGGCGAGCACCAGCGCCACCGCGGCCACCGGGATGTTGACCGCGAAGACCGCCCGCCACCCCAGCGTCGCCGCGAGCGCGCCGCCCAGGACCGGGCCGACGGCGGCGCTCGCCAGCGAGGCGAGGGAGAGCCGGCCGAGGACCGTGCGCGGAGCCTCGACGCCGGTGCGCCGGGTTTCGGCGCGCAGCATGGCCATCGCGGCAGGGTAGGCCGCCGAGGTGCCGATCCCGAGCAGCACGCGCGAGGCGATCAGCCATCCGAAGGCGGGGGCCAGGGCGCCGACCACGCCGGCCGCGATCACGATGGAGAGGCCGGTCAGGAACACCTTGCGCGGACCTATCAGGTCCGCGAGTCGCCCCATGGTCGGCTGGCCCACGGCGCTCGCGAGGTAGAGGATCGCGACCAGCCACGCCGTCTGCGCTGCGCCGACGCCGAAGGCGTCGCCTATCGCGACCAGTGCGGTGGCGATCATCGTCGAGTTGACCGGGTTGAGCGCCACGCCGAGCAGCAGCGGGGCCATCATCGCCGCACCGAAGGGCTTGCGGCCGTCGGCCTGTTCGTTCCGGCTGGGGGCGAGGCCGGCGGCGCTCGTTCCGCCCGTGCTCGTTCCACCGGCGTTCATTCCGCCCGCGGTCACTCCGCCGCACCCGCGAGCGCGCGCAGGACGGGCAGAGCGGCGGCGAGCGTCGCCCGCTGGTCCGCGTCGAGCGTGCCGTCGAGGGCTGCGGTGAGCCAGTCCTGCTTGGCGCGCAGGATGCCGGTGATCGTGGCGCGGCCCGCGTCCGAGAGCTCCACCAGTACCTGGCGGCCATCGGTCGGGTGAGGGCTGCGCAGGAGGAGCCCGCGCTCCTCCAGCGCGGCCACGGTGATCCGCATCGACTGCGGGCGGACGAACTCCGCCCGGGCCAGATCCGCCGTCGTGGCCGGGCCCTCGCGGAGCAGGCGGCCTGCTACCGAGCGCTGCGAGGCGGTCAGCCCGCTCTCGCCCGAGGCGGCACGGGTGCGTCGGACGAGCAGCCCCAGCACGGCGTGCAGTTCGGAGGCGAGGGCGGCGGTCTCGGTCGGTGGCATAGTGCAACGATAGGAATGGGCAGCCGGTATGGCAAGTTTGCCTGTCGAGTTCGCCTGTTGGGTTCCCGCTGTCCGCGGCCCCGCCATGACGGGGCCGGGTGTTCGGCTGTGGCAAGCTCATAGCCATGAGTGATCGTTTGTACCGGTTTGCCCGTCAATGGACCATCTACGTACCGGTGCTGGCGTTGCTCGCCCTGTTCGCGACCTGGGGGCGCTCACTGCCCGGGGTGCTGGTGGCCGTCGTGGCCTGCTTCCTCGCGGCGGCGGTGCTCGCCGCCGTCCACCACGCCGAGGTGATCGCCCACAGGGTCGGCGAGCCCTTCGGCTCGCTGGTGCTGGCCGTCGCCGTCACGGCGATCGAGGTCGCCCTGATCCTCACGTTGATGGCCGACGCCGGCGAGAAGAACGCCACGCTGGCCCGCGACACCGTCTTCGCGGCCGTGATGATCACCTGCAACGGCATCATGGGCGTCTGCCTGCTCGTCGGCGCGCTGCGCCACCGCGTCGCCGTCTACAACAGCGAGGGCACCGGCGCCGCGCTCGCCACCGTCGCCACGCTGGCCACGCTCAGCCTGGTGCTGCCGCGCTTCACCACCAGCACGCCGGGGCCGCGCTTCGCCGCCGGCCAGCTCGCCTTCGCCGCGGTGGCGTCCGTGACGCTCTACGGCCTCTTCGTACTGACCCAGACCGTCCGCCATCGCGACTACTTCCTGCCGCTGACCCGGGCCGGGGAGGTCATCGACACCGACGACCACGCCGAAGCGCCCACCAGCCGGGAGGCGCTGACCAGCCTCGGACTGCTCGCTCTGGCACTCGTCGCCGTCGTCGGGCTGGCGAAGGTGGAGTCTCCGACGATCGAGAAGGGCGTCGCGGCCGCCGGGCTGCCGGCCTCCGTCGTCGGTGTCGTGATCGCGCTGCTGGTGCTGCTGCCGGAGACGATCGCGGCGGTCCGCGCGGCGCGTCGCGACCGCGTCCAGACCAGCCTGAACCTCGCCCTCGGCTCGGCGATGGCCAGCATCGGGCTGACTGTGCCCGCGGTCGCGGTGGCCTCTGTCTGGATGAGCGGCCCGCTCGTCCTCGGCCTGGACTCGACGTACATGGTCCTGCTGGCGCTGACGATGATCGTCGGTACGCTCACGGTCGTTCCGGGCCGGTCCACGCCGCTGCAGGGCGGTGTGCACCTGTCGATTCTGGGGGCGTACCTGGTGCTCGCGGTGATCCCTTGAGGTGGCGAGCGCCGAAGCCACCGAAGCGGGGGCTGAGAGCCTGTGCCTGTACCCGGGCCGGATAGCTCGGGTCGTCTGGTGCCTCCCCCTGCCTTAGGCCGGGAGGCGAGCGGCGGTACCGCGGGGCACCTCCCGGCCGAAGGCCGGGGGAGAGCCGAGCCCGGCCCGGGTTCAGACACAGGCTCTGGGGCAGAGCGCTCCTGCTGATGCCGAGGGCCGAGCCCCCGCTGAAGCCGAGCGGCGCGTCGGCCGGACCCGGATCGGGGTGCCGACCGGCGCTCGATGATGGACGCCCGCCCGCCGGATCCGCTGGTCTGAGACGGATCGGCACATTGGGCGGCGTCGCGGGGAGGGGGCGCCTCCCGGCCGAAGGCTGGGGGAGGCTGTCTCGCCCAGCCTCCGTCCGGGGGAACCCCCTTCTTCCTCCGCCCACCATGTGCCGGTCGGTCTGAGTCCCGGTCCCTGCGGCGGCGAAGGTGGCTGCTTCCGCCGGCGCGCGAAGGCCGTCGGCGTCAGGCCGCGCCGCCGCGTAGCGAGGAGCCCCGGCCGTTACGACGGCCGGGGCTCCTCGCCGGCAGGCTTCTGGCCGGCAGAGCCGGTCCCGCTACCACCCCGCGCTGGGGAACGCGGCCCGGACCGTCGGCAGCGCCGCGTCCAGAACCGTCTGGAACCACACCGAGAACGCCTTCTCCGCGCGCAGCGCGGCCAGCTCCTGCGGGGTGACGAACGCCGTCGCCGCTACCTCGTCGGGGTCCGGGGTGAACTCGGACGCGGCCACGCCGACGAAGAGGTGGTTGTACTCCTTCTCCACCAGGCCCGAGGCCTCGTCCGGCAGGTCGTAGGTCACCGTACCGGCCTGCTCCAGGCGGGCCGGGGCCGCGCCCAGCTCCTCCGCGGTGCGGCGCGCGGCCGCGACGAAGGGGGGCTCGTCCGGGTAGGGGTGGCCGCAGCAGGTGTTCGACCACACGCCGGGGGAGTGGTACTTGCCGAGCGCACGCTGCTGCAGCAGCATCCGCCCCTGCGCGTCGAAGAGGAACACGGAGAAGGCCCGGTGCAGTCGGCCCGGGGCCTGGTGCGCGGAGAGCTTCTCGGCCGTGCCGATCGTCCGGCCCTGCTCGTCCACCAGTTCGAGCAGGATCTCGGTCGTCGTCGTCACGGTGGTGGTGGTCATGAATCACCTTTCGCGTAAGTCGCGCCATGTCTGGCCCGGTACAGTCTGCCCCAAAAGGCCCCCGAACAGGCTGCGGCTTGTCCCGTGGCGTCACGGTCCGCAATGATGATCTGCATGCGGGGTGGGGCGGACCCCGTGAACGCGCAGGACACCGAGCACTGGCAAGCACTGGAGATTTCACATGATCGGCCTTGTTCCGGCCGCAGGCGCGGGCAGCCGCCTTCGTCCCTACACCGACACCCTGCCCAAGGCACTGGTGCCGCTGGACGACGACCGCACCATCCTCGACATCACCCTGCGCAACTTCGCCGAGGTCGAGATGCGCGACGTGGCGATCATCGTGGGCTACTGCGCCGACGCGATCCGCGAGCGCAAGACCGCGCTCGAGCAGCGCCACGGCGTCAAGCTGCACCTGATCGAGAACCCCAAGGCCGAGCGCTGGAACAACGCCTACACCGTCTGGTGCGCGCGCGAGCTCTTCCGCGAGGGCGTGATCCTCGCCAACAGCGACACCATCCACCCCTCGTCCGTCGAGCGCACCCTGCTCGACGCCAACGCGCGGATGACCGCCGCCGGTCAGCAGCCGGGCGTGCTGCTCGCGCTGGACACGGTCAAGAAGCTGGCCGACGAGGAGATGAAGGTCACGGTCGACCCCGACAAGGGCGCCCGCCGCATCACCAAGCTGATGGACCCGGCCGACGCGACCGGCGAGTACATCGGCGTCACGCTGATCAACCCCTCCGCCGCCGACGACCTGGCCTCCGCGCTCCAGGCCACCTACGAGCGCGATCCGCAGCTCTACTACGAGGACGGCTACCAGGAGATGATCGACCGCGGCCTGCGGATCGACGTCCAGCCGATCGGCGAGGTGTCCTGGGTCGAGGTCGACAACCACGAGGACCTCGCCAAGGGCAGGGAGATCGCGTGCCGGTACTGACCCGACTGGTCCCCACGCCGTTGGTGGTCGACATCCGCTCCGGAGCGCTCGACCACCTCGGCGAGGTCCTGGCCAACCCCGGCATCGCCGCGTCCGGCCGCATCGCGGTCGCCGTCAGCAACGGCTCCGGGGCCGCCATGCAGCAGCGCCTCGCGCCGCAGCTGCCGGACGCGTCCTGGTTCTCGGTCGCGGACGGCACGCTCGACGCGGCGGTGACCCTGGCCGATCAGGTGGGCGGCGGTCACTACGACGCGCTGGTGGGCCTGGGCGGCGGCAAGATCATCGACGTGGCGAAGTACTCCGCGGCCCGGGTCGGCCTGCCGGTCGTCGCGGTCGCGACCAACCTCGCCCACGACGGCCTCTGCTCGCCGGTCTCCACCCTGGACAACGACGCCGGGCGCGGCTCCTACGGCGTGCCCAGCCCGATCGGCATGATCGTCGATCTCGACGTCATCCGGCAGGCCCCTGCCCGCTACGTCGCCGCGGGCATCGGGGACGTGCTGTCGAAGATCTCGGCGATCGCCGACTGGGAGCTGTCCCAGCGCGTGAACGGCGAGTCGGTGGACGGCCTGGCCGCCGCGATGGCGCGGACCTCGGGGGAGACGCTGCTGCGACACCCGGGCACGATCGCCGACAACGACTTCCTCGTCACGCTGGCGGAGACGCTGGTCATGTGCGGCATCTCGATGAGCGTGGCCGGCAGCAGCCGCCCCGCCAGCGGGGCCTGCCACGAGATCAACCACGCGCTCGACATCCTCTACCCCACCCGCAAGGCCCAGCACGGCGAGCAGTGCGGCCTGGGTGCGGCCTTCGCCACCTACCTGCGCGGCGACCTCCCGGTCGCGGGGCAGATGGTGCAGGCGCTGCGCCACCACGGGCTGCCGGTGACGGCCGGACAGATCGGCTTCACCGAGGACGAGTTCGTGGCCGCTGTGCACTATGCTCCGCAGACCCGTCCAGGCCGCTACACCATCCTGGAACACCTCGATCTCGACCCCTCCGCCATCCGGGACGCGTACATCTCCTATGTCAAAGACGTCTGCTCCTGATCGTCCGACAGGTTCCGCTGTGAAGACTGCCAAGGGCCCCCTGCCCACGCTCGCCGAGTTCCGCGCCGTCGCGCACCCGGAGGGCCTGCTGGACCGCCGCTCCGGTGAGCACTGGGCCGGCCGCATCTACATGCGCAGGATCTCCTCGCGGGTCACCCGACACCTCGTCTACGCGCCGGTGACGCCGAACCAGCTCACCTGGCTGATGATGCTGACCGGCATCCTCGGCGGCGCGGCGCTGCTGATCCCCGGCATCTGGGGCGCGGTGCTCGGCGCCCTGCTGATCCAGGTCTACCTCGGCCTCGACTGCGTCGACGGCGAGCTCGCGCGCTGGCGCAAGCAGACCTCCACGACCGGCGTCTACCTGGACCGGGTCGGCCACTACCTCTCCGAGGCGGCGCTGCTGACCGGCTTCGGCCTGCGTGCCACCGACGTCTTCCAGCAGGTCGGTTCGCGCGCCTGGCTGTGGGCCTTCCTCGGCACGCTGGCCGCGCTCGGCGCGATCCTGATCAAGGCCGAGACCGACCTGGTCGACGTCGCCCGGATCCGCCGCGGCCTCACCGCCGTGGACGACGCGGCGTCGGTGCCGCGTGCGGCGGGCGTCGCGAAGGCGCGCAAGCTCGCCTCGACGCTCAATTTCCACCGGCTGATCGGCGGCGTCGAGGCCTCGCTGTTCATCCTGGCGGCGGGCATCGCGGACGCGGTCCATGGCGGGCTCTTCTTCAGCCGCCTCGCGGTGGTCGTCCTGGCCGCGATCGCGCTGCTGCAGACGGTGCTGCACCTGCTCAGCATCGTGCTCTCCAGCAGGCTGCGATGAGCGAGGCGGCCGAGCTCAAGCTCGGCGCGGTCGTCATCACCCAGGGCACCCGGCCGGTCGAACTGAAGGCGCTGCTGGACTCGGTGGCCGCGCAGCGAGGCCCGGCGGTCGAGGTCGTCGTCGTCGCCAACGGCGCGCCGCTGCCCGAGCTGCCGGAGGGCGTGCGCGGTGTCGCGGTGCCGGAGAACCTGGGCATTCCGGGGGGCCGCAACGTCGGCATCGACGCCTTCGGCCAGGACGGGCGCGACGTGGACGTGGTGCTCTTCCTCGACGACGACGGGCTGCTGCCGCTGGACGACTCGGCGCTGCTGCTGCGCGAGGCGTTCGCGGCGGACCCGAAGCTCGGCATCGTCAGCTTCCGCATCGCCGACGAGGAGGGCCTGACGCAGCGTCGCCACGTGCCGCGGCTGCGCGCCTCGGACCCGATGCGGGGCGGCAAGGTGACCACCTTCCTGGGCGGCGCGAGCGCGGTGCGCTCCGCGGTGTTCTCGACGGCGGGTCAGCTGCCGGGCGAGTTCTTCTACGGACACGAGGAGACCGACCTGGCCTGGCGCGCGCTCGACGCGGGCTGGGACATCGCCTACCGCCCGGACGTGGTGCTGCGCCACCCGCGCACGCTTCCGTCCCGGCACGCGACGTACAACCACAACATCGCGCGCAACCGCGTCTGGCTGGCCCGGCGCAACCTGCCCGCCGTGCTGGTTCCGGTCTACCTCGGCGTCTGGATGCTGCTGACCATCGCCCGCCGCCCCTCCGGCGAGGCGCTCCGCGCCTGGTTCGACGGCTTTGCCGCCGGCTGGCGCGAACCGGCCGGCCCGCGCCGCCCGATCCGCTGGTCCACGGTCTGGCGGATGACCAAGCTCGGCCGCCCGCCGGTCATCTGAGCGAACTGAAACGCGAAGGCCGCGCCCCCGTCGGGGCGCGGCCTTCGTCCCGTCTGCCTGCTCGGGCGAGCGGGGGAGAGTTGCCGCTGCGACACCTCGGCGGACAGGATCGCCTGCGACCGGTGGAACGTGCCGGGCTGGGAGGCCGGTCTCACCGACCCAGGGGACTGAGCCGGGCCAGAGTCGCCGGCACCGCCCAGCGCCCAGCTCGACCACTGCGACTGAGCCCTGACAAGGCATCAGCTCGCGCAGATCAACCTCGGCCGACACCACCACCGAAGCCACCGCGGAAGGAAAACGGGGCGTCATCACCCTTTCCACTCCCAACATATAGCGCACCAACGGGCTTGCGGCAAGGCCCCGGTTATGCGGCAGAATCTCCGGCTGAGGTCAGATATCCGCGGAACAGGGGAGTACGAATTGCGGCTCTCCTGTCGCTTCCGTGGGTCGCTGACCAGGGCTGATACACAGAACACGCCGTATCCCGGCTACGTTTCGACCTGCGACAGTACGAAACGGAAGAACCTGGATACGGCGTGCGATCTGCAAGCATATGGACTCGACTGCTCGGAGTCGAAAAGACCGTGGTCGAGTCGGTCGAGGCCGAGGAGGCCGGCCCGGACGGGGGCGACGGCGCCGGTGTGGTGATCGTGGTGATCGCCCGCCCGGCGAAGGGCCGCCGCCGGCGGTGCGGGATCTGCCGACGCCGGTGCGCCCGGTTCGACAACGGCGAGGGCCGCCGCCGCTGGCGGGCACTCGACCTGGGCACGATACGTGCGGTGATCGAGGCCGACGCGCCACGGGTGTCCTGCCCCGAGCACGGCGTCGTCGTCGCCCACGTGCCCTGGGCCCGCCACGGCGCCGGCCACACCCTCGCCTTCGACGACACCGTGGCCTGGCTCGCCACCCACTGCTCCAAGACCACCGTCGTCCAGCTCATGAGGATCGGCTGGCGCACGGTCGGCGGCATCTGCGCCCGCGTCTGGGCCGACGTCGAGCAGCGTGTGGATCTGCTGGCCGGCCTTGCCCGGATCGGTATCGACGAGATCTCCTACAAGCGGCACCACAAGTACCTGACCGTGGTCGTCGATCACGACAGCGGCCGGCTCGTGTGGGCGGCGGCCGGACGCGACAAGCAGACCCTGCGCGGCTTCTTCGACCTGCTCGGCGAGGAACGTTCGGCACGGATCACGCACGTCAGCGCGGATGCGGCCGACTGGATCGCGGCGGTAGTGGCCGAGCGCTGCCCCCAGGCGGTGCGCGTCATGGATCCGTTCCACGTCGTCCAGTGGGCCACCGACGCCCTCGACAGCGTGCGCCGCGAGGTCTGGAACGCCGAGCGCGGCGGCAAGGGGCGTACCACCCCGGGCTCGAAATCGCTGAAGAAGGCCCGCTGGGCGCTGTGGAAGAACCCCGAGGACCTGACCGAACGCCAGCGCGCAC
Organism: Streptacidiphilus sp. MAP12-20; assembly: GCF_041262525.1. Lineage (NCBI taxonomy): Bacteria > Bacillati > Actinomycetota > Actinomycetes > Kitasatosporales > Streptomycetaceae > Streptacidiphilus > Streptacidiphilus sp. MAP12-20. The sequence continues at coordinate 34,086 of NZ_JBGCCK010000024.1, read as the reverse complement.
AACTGGAGTTCATCGCGAAGGCCCACCCGGTCCTACACCGCGCCTACCTGCTCAAGGAAGCCCTCCGCCTGGCATTGAAGTCTGGCCCCGGCACCGCCGAGGCCCTCCAGAACTGGGTGTCGTGGGCCCGCCGCTGCCGCCTGGAGCCCTTCGTCAAGCTGCAACGCTCGATCGTCAAGCACTGGGACGCCATCACCGCGGCCGCCGACCACAGGCTGAGCAACGGGCTCGTCGAGAGCATGAACACCAAGATCCGCCTGATCACCCGCACGGCCTTCGGCTTCAAGGACCCCACCGCCCTGATCGCCCTCGCCATGCTCAGCCTCGGCGGCCACCGACCCCACCTACCAGGCCGTCACCCCGCATAACCCCACCCACGGAAGCGACAGGAGAGCCCGAATTGCGCGTGTTGTTGTCGGCCTATGATTCGCGCGGGGGCGTCGAGCCGCTGGTGGGACTCGCTGTGCGGTTGCGGGAACTTGGCGCGGAGGTGCGGGTGTGCGCGCCTCCGGATGAGGAGTTCGAGAAGCGGCTGGCCGTGGTCGGCGTGCAAATGGTGCCGACCGGCAAGTCGGTGCGTGAATTGGTGACCGGGAAGACGCCGGCGACGCCGGGTGGCGTGCCTCGGCGCGCGGCGGAATTGGTCGCCGCGTTCTACGACAAGGTTTCCGTGGCGGCCGAGGGGGCCGATGTGCTGGTGGCGACCGGCGTCGTGCCGGCCGTGGCCGGTGTCAAGGCGGTGGCCGAGAAGCTGGGCATCCGCTACGTGTACGCGAGCTACCAGCCGGTCACCCTGCCGTCGCCGCACCACCCGCCGATCGCGCGGCCTGGCAAGCCGCTCCCTCCGGACGTGACCGACAATCGGGCGCTGTGGGAGCAGGACGCCAAGGACGCGCAGGCGGTGTTCGGCGAGGCGATCAACTCCCATCGGGAGTCGATCGGCCTGCCGCCGGTGGACAACGTCCGCGACCACGTCTTCACCGACCGTCCGTGGCTGGCCTCGGACCCGGTCCTGGCCCCGTGGCAGCAGCCGGCCGAGCTCGACGTGGTGCAGACCGGCGCCTGGGTCCTGCCGGACGAACGCCCGCTCCCCGCCGAGTTGGTGGCGTTCCTGGACGCGGGCACGGCGCCGGTGTACGTGGGCTTCGGCAGCATTCCCATGCGCGATCCGGAGGACGTCGCCCGGGTCGCCATCGAGGCGATCCGGGCGCAGGGCTGCCGCGCAGTCGTCTCGCGCGGCTGGGCCGATCTGGCCCTGATCGACGATCAGGACGACTGCTTCGTCGTCGGAGAGGTCAACCATCAGGCGCTGTTCCGCCGGGCGGCCGCCGTCGTGCACCACGGCGGGGCGGGCACGACGACGGCGGCCACCTGGGCGGGCGCGCCTCAGGTGGTGGTGCCCCAGGGCGGGGATCAGCCCTACTTCGCCGGGCGGGTGGCCGACTTGGGCATCGGCGCGGCGCATGACGGTCCCATTCCGACCGTCGAGTCCCTCTCGGCCGCGCTCAGGACGGCGCTGAGCCCCGAGACCCGCGCCCGAGCAACCGCCGTGGCGGGCACGTTCCGCGCCGACGGGGCGTCCGTGGCCGCCAAACTCCTGATCGACGCCGTCAGCTGAGACAGGCCGTGGGCGTCCGCGTGAACCGTGGGGGATCACCGGCCTGACCCTCGCCGAACAGCAGGGCCCGGCGACCGATCGTCGCCGGGCCCTGCCGCGTGTCAGGTCTCGCCGTGACGACGTGCGTTCCGCGCGGACAGCAGATCGAGCTCGCGGCCGATCGTCTCGCGCAACCCGTCGTGCTCCTGCCCCAGCGCGCAGGCGGGATCGCGCCAGTTGGCGGGTGGATAGAGCCATACCGGGCGACCGACCAGATCCGGATGCTCCCATTCGAATCGCGGCCACACATGGGCGTGGAGGAAGCCGTCGGTGTTGCCGAGAATCTCGAGATTCACCCGCCGGAACTCTGGATCCAGCGCGCGACAGGCCCGTTCCACGGCCTCACCCAGCCTATCCATGTCCGCCAGGAAAGCCGTCCGCTTCGCCTGAGGGAGCTCCGACAGCCGCTCGACATGGGGCTCGTCCACCAGGAGAACCGAGTATCCCGGCAGGAACTGGACGTCGCCGATCACCGCGAAGCCGGCGTCGAGCCTCCGGAGCACCGTGGGGTTCCTGCCCGCCAACGCGCTGCCGATCCTGTCCCTCTGCCAATCGTGGAGCACGATCGGTCACCCTACCCGCACGTGGGAAAAGCGGTTGGGCGGGACGGCTTCCGGCTGCTAGCGTCGCGGGCGACCGTGAAGCTGTCTTCAGGAGGTGAGACCCGTGAACGCTGTGTCCCATGGGTGCTCCCCCCTGCCCTTCATGGTCGGGCGATTGACGTAGGTGTCGCCGGGAGCGCCTGAGTACAAGGCTCTCCTGAGAGGCAGACACCTATGAATACTGAGAAATTCACTGAAGGCACGGGCGACCAACCGGTCGTGGTCACGCGGGTCGCGGAACAGCAGTGGCACGCGCTGGCCGACGACGAGGTGGTCGGCCGCGGCGACGTTTCGCGCAGGCCCGACGGGCGGACCTTCCTCAGCATCGACTCCTGGCACGGCGCGGTCTTCGACCGACTCGCCGAGGCGATGCTGGCCGACCTCCCGACGCCGCTCTACACGCTGGTCGACGAGACCGACCGCGACGTGACGGCCGGGTGGGAGCGCGTCGGCTTCACGGTCGGGCGCCGCGAGTGGGTGTACCTCGTGCCCACCGACCCGCGGGTCACGGGGCTCGACGCCGGGCTACCGCCGTCGGGCGTGACGATCGTGCCCGTCGGCGAGGCGGAGGAAGGTCCTCTGCGCGCGCTGGATCGCGTCATCCGCGAGGAGATCGAGGCCGCCGTCGGGTGGCAGACGATGCCTGCCGAGGTGTTGCCCCGCCCGCACGGGACCACCGTGGTGGACGCGTCGAAGTACGCGGTGGCAGCACGGTCCGGTCGCTACGTGGGCCTGGTCAGGGTGGCGCCGGTGACGCGGCTGCCACGGATCGGACTGATCGCGGTCCGGGCTGACGAGCAGCGCGGCGGCATCGCCCGGGCGCTGCTGGCCCAGGTGCTGGGTTCGCTGCATCACTCCGGCGTCGAAGCGGCAGCGGCCGAAGTGGACGAATCCAACAAGTCGGCGACCGCGTTGTTCGAGGGCGTCGGCGCCCGGCGTGTGAGCAGCAACCTGGAGCTGGTGCTCCGACGTCACAGTCGCCGACCGGGGCAGTGAGAGAACATGACAAAGACAGCAGGAGGCATCGAAGTCGAGGGCACGGTCGTCGAGTGCCTGCGGAACGCCACCTTCAAGGTGGAGCTCCAGAACGGGCACAAGGTGCTCGCGCACATCAGCGGGAAGATCCGGAAGAACTACATCAAGATCCTTCCGTTCGACCGGGTGCTTGTGGAGATCAGCCCGTACGACCTCACCCGCGGCCGGATCCTTTTCCGGTACCGGACGTAGTCACGCCAGTGACCTGACCTGACCCGTGTCGGCGTCCGGCCTCCGGCTGGACGCCGACACCACCGCTCCGGGTGAGGCCCCACCAGGCGACGGCCGCGGCCAGGGCCGTGGTCGCCGCCGCGAGCGTCGCTGCCGCGGTCAAGCCCGAGACGAAGGCGGCGTGGACTGCGTCAGCGATGCGGTGCCGGAGCGCTTCGGGCACTGCCTCGGCGCCCCGGCCGAGGGTGCGCGCGATGGGGGAGCCGGAGCGGACGGCCGCGCCGATCACGGAGGGCAGATCGGCCAGGTCCCGGTTGAGGTGATCGGTGAAGACCGACGCGAGGACGGACCCCTGGACGGCGACCCCGAGGGCCGAACCGACCTGCCGGGTGGCGTCGTTGAGGGACGAGGCCAGTCCGGCGTGGGTGGCCGGGATCGCGGTCATGACCGTCTCTGTCGCCGCCGTGGCGACCAGGCCGGCGCCGACTCCGACGACGCACTCGAAGGCCAGGACCCGCGGGTAGCCCGAAGCCACGCCGGTGCGGGAGGCGATGACGAACGCGGCGGTGACCGCCAGCAGCCCGGCGGTCACCGTGACCCTGGTGCTCGTCCAGTCGACCAGGCGCGTGGCCAGCACGGCCCCGACGGTGAGCGCACCCGCCAGCGGGAGCAGGTGAACTCCCGCCGCCCACGGGGACATGCCGAGGCTGCCCTGCAAGTAGAGGGCGAGGACGAACAGGGAACCGAAGAGCCCGAACGAGGTGAGCGCCAGCGACGCCGACGCCGTGGCGACAGCCCGATCCGCGACGAACCGCAGCGGCACCATGGGGGATCGGGCGCTGCGCTCCCGCAGCACGAACGCGGCCAGCAGCAGCGTCGAGAGGCCGGTCGCCGCGAGGACGGGCACGCTGGTCCACCCACGCCCGGGGGCTTCGACGACTGCCCATACCAGCGCGAACAGTCCGGCTGCCGATAGCGCCATGCCGGGAAAGTCGAACGGCTCCTTTGCGGGAACGCGCCGCGACGGGGGCACCAGCAGCAGGGCCAGGATCACTGCGGCGGCGGCGATCGGAAGGTTGACCCAGAATCCGGCCCGCCAGGAGTGGTGCTCGACCAGCCAGCCGCCGATCACCGGACCCGTGAGCCCGCCAAGGCCCGCTGCCGCGGCCCACAGGGAGATGCCCTTGCGCCGTTCCAGCGGGTCGGTGAAGACCTGGGTGACGACGGAGAGGGTGGCGGGCATCAGCAACGCGGCGCCCACACCCATGAGACACCGTGCCGCGATCACCTGGTCCGGAGTGGTCCCCAGGGCGCCGGCCAGCGAGCCCGCAGCACAGACGGCCACGCCGGTGACGAAGAACCTCCGGTTGCCGTACCGGTCGCCGAGCGGGCCGGTGGCCAGCACCGTCGAGCCCAGGGCGAGGGCGTAGGCGTCGACGATCCACTGGACCTGGGTCATGCTGGGCCGCAGGTCTGCCTGCAGGCTCGGGATGGCGACGTTGAGGACGGTGAGGTCCATTCCGAGGAGGAACAGTCCGAGGCAGACGGCGAGGGCCGCACACCAGGGCCGGACCTTTCGATCCGGTGAGTCCGGCGCAGGCTGGAGGCCGCCGGATTCGTCAGCGCTCCTGTCGAGGACTGAACGCATGCCCTCAGCTGCCTTCGCCCGGTGGGCGGAGCGGTGCGCGGAGCGGAGTGCGGACCCGCTCGACGTGCTTGGTGTAACCGAGTCCGTCCAGCGGCTTGCCCATCAGGAAGCGGGTCGTCAAGTCCGCTGTCTCCTCCATGCGTTCGAGGAACAGCATGTGGTCGGCCTCGGAAACGACGGCGAAGTGGCTGTCCAGGCAGGTCTCCGCCAGCTGACGGCAGCGGTCGGGCGTGGTGAACGTGTCGTGCTCGCCGGTCACGGCCAGCACCGGTGCGGCCGGGGGCAGCGTGGGGTCCAGCATGTCGTGGGTGAGCAGGCGCTCGGTGTTGGCCAGACTCTGCGCGCGTTCCGTCCCGGAGAGGTTGATCATCCGCCGCCGGAGGAACCGGCGCACGCGCGTGCTCGCCACTACCTGGTCCTGGCGTTCCGCGTTCATCAGGATGCCGAGCGACTCGTCGGCGAACTCCTCCATCCGCCCCTGGCGCAGATGATCGAGGGTGCGGCGCATGGCCACCCGGGCGTGTTCGGGGATCGAGGTCATCGTCCCGACGAGCACCATCCGCCCGACACGGTGAGGGTGGAGCTGCGCGATCCGGTAGGCGAGCGCGGTGCCGTAGGACCCGCTCATGATGTTGACCCGGTCCAGCCCGATCCTGCTGAGCATGTGACAGATCGCGTCCGCGAGCAGATCCGCCCCGTGCTGCTCCGGCAGCACGCCCCCGGCGCCCCAGCCCGGCGGATCGACCGTGACCACGTCCATACGCCGCAGGAACAGGCGCTCGAACCGTCCCCAGCTCTCCTTGCTCTGGAACGCGCCTCCGATCATGAGCAGGGGAGGGAGCTCCGGGGCGGTCGTGCGCACCAGCCGGGACTCGCAGGGAAAGCCGTTCCAGGTGTGGGACTGCACCGCGGGCGGCAACGGCAGTGAGCCGGCCGTGAGGGGCCGTGTGTCGAGGAGCGACATGCACATACCTTCTGTGGAGACGGTTCGCCGCCATTCCTTCGTCGTGCGCCGACGAACCAGCCCTGGCGAATCCAGGCATTGGGGCATACCGGACGCTAGTGATCGCCAGCGGGGCGGCGCGTCACCGCCGCTCGCCCCACCCCACTTTCCTCCGGAAACTCACCCGCGCCGGTGAATTCCTCTCGCCTTCGCACGGTTGTGCACAGCCGCTTCCCTCTGCTTCGCTGCGAATGCGGGGCGCGACCGGCCGATAGACGGGATCCGGCCGGGGTGCGTCTCGACCACGAGGGGCGCGCACACCGAAGCCACGCCCCCAGCGGCCGCTGGGGGGCGTGGCTTCGTCCAAGACTGCAGGTGACCCGGTCACGAACTCTGATGCCATATCTTCCGCGGCGCGCCCCGCGATCATCGCGACCGTCGATGCGGCGCGGGCAGGTGACCCGCTGGGTCTGCACGGCCTCGTCGACCGGCGCCTGTCGCACGCCGGGGCACCGGTGCTGTTGTGGTGTCAGGCTGCCAGGGTGGCGGGTTCCTGAAGGGCGGGAGCGGCGGTCGGGGCCGGGGTCTGCGCCTCAGCCGGGAGACGGCGGCGGGACTTGAGGCCGACGACGGTCACCGCCGTGACCGCGGTTCCCGCGGCGATGGAGATCAGGTAGAGGAACGGCGAACCGATCAGCGGGAGGACCCAGATGCCGCCATGGGGGGCGCGGAGCGTGGAGCCGAAGGCCATGGAGAGGCCACCGGCGGTCATGCTGCCGAGGATGCCCGCCGGGATGACGCGCAGCGGGTCGGCTGCGGCGAAGGGGATCGCGCCCTCGGTGATGAAGGACGCGCCCAAGCACCCAGGCGGCCTTGCCGTTCTCCCGCTCCTCGCGAGTGAAGAGCTTGCCGCGCAGCGTCGTGGCCAGGGCCAGGCCGAGCGGCGGCGTCATGCCGCCCGCCATGACCGCCGCCATGACCTTCAGGCTGCCCGCGTCCGGGACCGTGCCGGCCGTCGTCAGCGCGCCCGCCGCGAAGGTGTAGGCGACCTTGTTGACCGGGCCGCCCATGTCGACCGCCATCATGCCGCCGACCAGCAGGCCGAGCAGGATCGCGTTGGTGCCGCTGAGGCTGTTCAACCAGGTGGTCAGCGCGTGCATCAGCGAAGCGATGGGGGAGCCCAGCACCACGAACATCAGCAGGCCGATCGCCGTCACCGAGAGCAGCGGGATCACCACCACCGGCATGATGCCGGCGATCGCGCTGGGAACCTTCCAGCGTCCCATCCAGCGCACCAGCAGGCCGGCCAGCAGACCGGCGGCGATGCCGCCGAGGAAGCCCGCCCCGACCGTGACCGACACCGCGCCGCCGACGATGCCCGCGGCGAGCGCCGCGCGGTCGGCGATGGCGTAGGCGATGAACCCGGCCAGGATCGGCACCAGGAAGCCGAAGGAGGCGGCACCGGTCTGGAACAGCAGCGCGGCCCAGCTCTGCGTGGACGTCCAGTCGAAGTGGCCGACGACGGACGGGGCGGACTTGATCTCGTAGCCGCCGATCGCGAAGCCGAGCGCGATGAGGAGACCGCCGGCCGCGACGAACGGGATCATGTAGCTGACACCTGACATCAGGTAGGTGCGCAGCCGCTTGGCCCAGTGCTCGTCGTCCCGCTTCGCGGGGCTCGCCGCGACCGGCGCGGCGGACGAGCGCTCGCTTCCGGAGGCGGCGGCGGCCGCGGCCGCGCGGGCCACGAGCTCGTCGGCCTTGTTGACGCCCGCCTTCACGCCCGTCTCGACCAGCGGCTTGCCGGCGAACCGGTCGCGGTCGCGGACCTCCACGTCGTGGGCGAAGATCACCGCGTCGGCCGCGGCGATCACCTCGGGCGGCAGCGGCTCGAAGCCGGCCGAGCCCTGCGTCTCGACCTGGATCTGTGCCCCGGCCCGCTCGGCGGCGAGCTCGAGCGCCTTGGCGGCCATGTAGGTGTGCGCGATACCCGTCGGACAGGAGGTCACCGCGACCAGCCGGAGTGCGTCCTGCACCACGGGCGCGGTCGTCGGCGCGGCCGCGGGGGGAGCCTCCTCGCCGTTGACGAGTGCGGCGACCGCGGTCGGGTCGGTGGCCGAGCGCAACGCCTCGGTGAACTGAGGGTCCATCAGCCGACGGGCCAGCGAGGCGAGGATGGTCAGATGCGCGTCGTCCGCACCGTCCGGAGCGGCGATCATGAAGACCAGGTCGGCCGGGCGGCCGTCCGGCGCGTCGAAGTCGATCCCGTGGGCGCTGCGGCCGAAGACCACGCTGGGCGCGGTGACGTGCGCGGAGCGGCAGTGCGGAATGCCGATGCCGTCGCCGAGACCGGTCGGGGCCTGGGCCTCGCGGGCGGCGATGTCGGCGAGGAAACCGTCGAGGTCGGTCACCCGTGCCTCGGCGACCAGCCGCTGGGCCATCGCGCGCAGGGCGTCGGACTTGTCGCTGGGGGCAAGGTAGAGATCCACCAGAGGTGGCGTGGTCAGGCGCTGGTTGTCACTCATGGCTCGATGTGTCCTTCACTCACTTCGTTGTGGCTCGTTCGGATCCCTTTGCCCCCGGGTTCCTTGGCGCGCGTCCCGCGCGCCCGTTCTGCGTCGGTCCTCAGGCGTCACCGTCCCAGTGGCCGCTCCACGGGGAGGTCGGCGGTGACCTGCACGGCCGACGGCCGCAGGTCCGACGGGGAGGGCATGACGCTGCCAGGCAGCTGCACCGCCGCCGCGCCATGGGCGAGCGCCGCGGCCAGGGCTTTCGGGCCCGCTCCGCCCGCGCCGAGGAAGCCGGCGAGCGAGGCGTCGCCCGCGCCGACGTCGCTGCGGACGACGGCGACCGGCGCGGTGCCGAACCAGTTGCCCTCCTCGGCGGCGAGCAGCATGCCGTCCGCGCCGAGGCTGGCCAGCACCTGGCGGGCCCCGCGCTTGCGCAGCTCTCCGGCGGCGTCGAGCGCGTCGCCGACGGTGACCAGTCTGCGACCGGTCGCCTCCGCGAGCTCGTCCACGTTGGGCTTGACCACGTCCGGCCGGGCGGCGAGGGCGGCCAGCAGCGCCGGGCCAGAGGTGTCCAGCGCGATCATCGCCCCACCCGAGTGCACCTGGCCGACCAGTTCGGCGTACCACTGAGGCGTCAGCCCGCGCGGCAGACTGCCGCAGCAGGCCAGCCAGTCGACGCCGGGGCCGGTGAAGTCGCGGCGGACGGTGGCCAGTAGGGCGGCCGACTCCTCGGCGCTCAGCTCGGGCCCGGGTGCGTTGATCTTGGTGAGCGCGCCGTCGCCGGTCACCACGCTCACATTGATCCGGGTCTCGCCACCGACCGGGACGGTTGCCACATCGATGCCCTGGTTCCGCAGCAGCCGGGCGAGCAACTCACCGGAGAGCCCGCCGAGTGGCAGCACGGCCGTGGTCCTGTGCCCCGCGGCGGTCAGCGCGCGGGAGACGTTGACGCCCTTGCCACCCGGGTCGACGCGGTCGGTGAGCGCGCGGTTGACCTCGCCGTGCTGCAGCTCGGACAGCTCGTAGGTGCGGTCCAGGCTCGGGTTGGGCGTGATCGTGACGATCATGCGCGGATCACCTCAGGTCCCAGGTTCTCGATCTCGGTGGTCTGGGCGTCGGTCAGTCCGGTGTCCGTGACCAGGATGTCCACCTGGCGCAGGTCGGCGAAGCGGGCGAAGTGGCGGGCGCCGTACTTGCCGGAGTCGGCCAGCAGCAGCACCCGGCGGGCGCCGGAGACCATCGCCCGCTTGACGGCGGCCTCGGCCAGGTCGGGAGTGCTCAGTCCGCCCTCGGGGGAGAAGCCGTTGGTGGCGACCACGGCGAGGTCGGCGTGCATGTCCGCCAGATCGCGCAGGGCCCAGGCGTCGACGGCCGCGTGGGTACGGTGGCGCAGCCGACCGCCGATCAGGTGCAGCGTGAGCGCAGGATGGTCGGCCAGCCGCGCCGCGACCGGCAGCGCGTTGGTAGCCACGGTGTAGCTGCTGTCCTGCGGCAGCAGCCCGGCCAGCCGGGAGACGGTGGTCCCCGCGTCGAGCAGCAGGCTCCCCTCGGCGGGCAGCAGACGGGGCAGCAGGTCGAGGGCGGCGCGGGCGATCCGCTCCTTCTCGGCCGCGGCGGTGGAGTCGCGCTCGGCCAGCCCCGGCTCCAGGTGCAGACTCCCGGCGGGCAGCGCCCCGCCGTGGACTCTGCGCAGCAGGCCGGCCCGGTCGAGGGAGCTCAGGTCGCGCCGGATGGTCTCCTGCGTGACGCCGAACTCCTCGGCGAGGGTCGGGACGTCGACCCGACCCTGCTCCTGGGCAAGGGCCAGGATCTGCTGCTGGCGCTCTGGGGCATACATGTGGGAACGCTTCCGTTTCACGTTTGTTTACGCCTGGTTTCGTCCGAGAGTACGCCCTCCAGGCCAGGAATCAAGGGGTCCAAGTGCCCGAATATGTTGACAGCTCCGAGTGAACGGGCGTAGAACCAAGCCAACCCACTGCGAAACGGGCGCGAAACAACAAGCTCCCGGACTCTGTGCACGCCCCCGGGCACAGGGTCCGGGTCTCCACCCCGGTGCACCGATTCGCTGCCCGGGCGCGCCCGAGGACGATCAAGGAGTCCCCCGTGAGCCTGCCCCTGACCGTGACGACGACCGTCGGTGCCGCCTCCGGGCTGCACGCCCGCCCGGCTTCGCTCTTCGTCCAGGCTGCCGCGCGGCAGCCGCTGCCCGTCCGCGTCGCCCGTCCCGGCCAGGCGTCAGTGGACGCGCGCAGCCTGCTCTCCGTGATGTCGCTGGGGGCGGGCCACGGCGAGACCCTGGAGCTCTCGGTCATCGGGACGGAGACGGACAGCGAGGACGCCCAGGGCGCCCAGGACCGGCAGGTGGCGCGGACCGTGCTCGACGAGCTTGCCGCTCTGCTCGCCACCGACCTCGACGCGGTCGTGCAGGCCGGTCGATGAGCCGAGCTCTCTCGGGCATCGGGGTCGGCTCCGGCACGGCCTGCGGGCCGGTGGCTCGGATGGCGCCCCCGCCCACGCTCCCGGCCGCCCGCGCGGTGGCCGACGCCCCGGCCGAGGCCAGGGCACTGCGCGAGGCTCTCGCCGCCGTCGCGGCTGAGCTCAGCGAACACGCCGCAGCCGCCGACGGCACCGCCGCCGACGTGCTCTCGGCGCAGGCGATGATGGCCGCCGACCCCGCGCTCGCCGATATGGCGGCGGCACTGATCAGCGATAACGCCCTCGACGCCCCGCACGCCGTCGACCGGGCCCTGGCCGACTTCCGCAGCGGTCTACTGGCGGCCGGCGGCTACTTCGCCGAACGCGCCGCCGACCTGGACGACGTCCGTGACCGCGCGCTGTGCCGGCTGCTCGGCCGACCCCGTCCGGGCCTGCCCGACCCCGGCCACCCCTATGTCCTGGTCGCCGAGGAACTCGCCCCGGCCGACACGGCCCGGCTCGACCCCGCCCAGGTCCTCGCCCTGGTCACCGAGCGCGGCGGCCCGACCGGCCACACCGCGATCCTGGCCAAAGCGCTCGGCCTGCCCGCCGTGGTCGGCTGCACGGCGGCCGCGACGCTGACGGACGGTCAGACCGTGCTGGTCGACGCCGCCGAGGCCGCCGTCGAGATCGACCCGGACCCCGCCGCAGTGCAGCGCGCCCGCGACCGGGAACGCCGTCGCCGGGCCCGCGCCCAGGGCGCGGGCCCCGGCCGCACCTCGGACGGTCACCCGGTCGCCCTGCTCGTCAACCTCGGCGGCCTGGCCGAGCTGGAGTCCGCGGCCGCCGCCGACTCCGAGGGTGTCGGCCTCTTCCGCACCGAGTGCCTCTTCCTCGACCGGACCGAGGCGCCCGCCCTGGACGAGCAACAGGATTCCTACCGACGGGTGTTCACCGCTTTCGCGGGCCGCCGGGTCATCGTCCGCACCCTGGACGCGGGCGCGGACAAGCCGCTGCCCTTCGTCACCTCAGGCCCGGAGGAGAACCCGGCCCTCGGCGTGCGCGGGCTCCGCACCGCGGCCCGCGCGCCGGAGCTGCTGGAGACCCAGCTCGCCGCCATCGCCGCGGCCGCCGCAGGCAGCGGGGCGCAGGTGCGGGTGATGGCGCCGATGGTCTCGTTGCCGGGGGAGGCCGCCTGGTTCGCCGAGCGCGCCCGGGCCCACGGGCTCCCGTTGGCCGGCGCGATGGTCGAGGTCCCCGCCGCCGCGCTCCGCGCCGAGCGGTTTGCGGCCGCCTGCGACTTCCTCAGCATCGGCACCAACGACCTGGCCCAGTACACCTTCGCGGCCGACCGTGCCCTCGGCGCCCTCGCCGAGCTGCTCGACCCCTGGCAGCCCGCGCTGCTCCAGCTCGTCGCCGCCACGGCCCGGGCCGGCGCCGCGCTCGGCAAACCGGTCGGCGTCTGCGGCGAGGCTGCCGCCGACCCGGAGCTGGCCGTCATCCTGGCCGGACTCGGCATGACCAGCCTCTCGGCCGCCCCGGCCTGCCTACCCGAGGTCCGCGCCGCGCTCGCCGCGCTGCCGATGGCACACTGCCGCGAACTCGCCGCCCTCGCCCTGGACGCGCCGGACGCCGCGACCGCCCGCGCCCGCGTCCGCGAGCACCTCGGCTGACCCGACCCGACCCGACCCGCCGCGCCGCGCGGGCCGGGCGGCAGACCCGTGGGCCGACCCGACCCACCGCGCGCTCCGACCCGACCAACCGCGCGCTCCGACCCGACCCACCGCGGGGGCCGACCCGTCCCGCCGCGCGGACCTGGCGGCAGACCCGCGGGCGGGTGCGCCTCCGCCGGGCCTTCCTGGGCGCGCGTCTGCGGTCGGCTGAGCGGACGCGACCCGACCCGACCCGACCCGACCCGACTCGACCCATCGCGCCCGCGGACGGGTGGAACTCCACTGGGCGGTTCCACCCGGACATCCTCGGCGCGCGTCTGCGGTGGGCGGCTGCGCCGTGCGCTTCCGCCTCGCCGTCGCTGCCGTCGCAGGTCATCGGCACCCCCCGCGAGGACGGTTCCACAGCGGGCGAACAGGCGGCATGATGGGGATTCAGCAGGATTCCCGCCTCCCCAGCAGGGGGTACACCGCTATGGCCCGCCCGCCCATCCGTCCGCAGGTCTGGACCCCGCCGCCGCGCAGCGGCCGCGCGCGGGCCTGGCGCAAGCATCGCTCGCTGCCGCCGCTCGACCTCGTCCCGCTCTCCGGACTGGGGCCGGAGGACGTCGTCGTCGACGCGCTCGGGCGGATCCTGTGCGGAGTCGCCGACGGCAGGGTCCTGCGGCTCAGCGCCGACGGGCGCGAGGCGATCACCCTCGCCGACATCGCGCCCGGCCGCCCCGCCGGGCTGGAGGCGCTGCCCGACGGCCGGGTGCTGGTCTGCGACGCCCGCCGCGGGCGGCTGCTCCGGGTCGACCCGGACAAGGGGAGCGCCGAGACGCTCGCGGACCGCCAGGGCGGGGAGCCGCTGCGGCTCGTCAGCAACGTCGTGGCCGCCACCGACGGGACGATCTACTTCACCGAGTCCAGCCGCCGCTTCGGCATCGACGACTGGCGCGCCGACATCCTGGAGCACTCCGGCACCGGCCGGCTGCTCCGCGTCGGGCCCGAAGGCGGCGAGCCGGAGGTGCTGCTGGACGGGCTGCAGTTCGCCAACGGACTCGCCTTCGGGCCGGACGAGTCCTACCTCGCCATCGCCGAGACCGGCGACTACCGCGTCACCCGCTACCGGCTGACCGGCGAGCAGGCCGGCGAGTACGAGCCCTTCGTTGACCTGCCCGGTTTCCCCGACAATCTCGGCGCCGGCACGCACGGCCTGCTCTGGATCGCCATGGTCGCGCCGCGCGACCCCCTCCTCGACGCGCTGCACCGCGTGCACCCCGCCGCGCGGCAACTCGTCTGGCGGATCCCGGACGCGATCATGCCGGGTCCGAAGGCCACCGTCTGGGTGATCGCTGTCGACACCGCGGGCCGCGTCGTGCACGACCTCCAGGGCCCGAGCGCCGCGTTCCGCGCGGTCACCGGGGTGGCCGAACACGGCGGCCGGCTCTACCTCGGCTCGCTGAGCGAGCCCTCGGTGGCCTCGTTCGACCTGGCCGCCGTCAGGCTCTGACGACGCGCGTCCGTTGCGGTCGCGTGAGAACGTCGGGGGGTGAGCGAAGGAGTCGCCGTCGCGACGGCGGGAGTCGACGGTCTGACGCCGGCCGAACTCGCGGCGAAGTACGGGCTCGACGTGAGCGGGCGCCGCCCCTCACTGACGACGTACACGCGCGAGCTGTGGGCGCGCCGCCACTTCATCGTGGCCTTCGCCACCGCGCGGACGACCGCCTCCTACACGTCGGCCAAGCTCGGCCAGCTCTGGCAGGTAGTGACGCCGCTGCTCAACGCGGCCGTCTACTACCTCGTCTTCGGCCTGCTGCTCGGCACCGACCGTGGCATCCCCAACTACATCGCCTATCTGTGCACCGGCATCTTCACTTTCCAGTTCACCCAGTCGGCGGTGCTGTCCGGGACCCGGGCCATCTCGGGCAACCTGGGCCTGATCCGGGCCCTGCACTTCCCGCGCGCCTGCCTGCCGATCTCGCTGACGATCATGCAGCTGCAGCAGCTCATGATCTCGATGGGCGTGCTCGGGGTGATCATCCTGGTCACCGGCGAGCCGTTGACGGCCAAATGGCTGCTGGTCGTGCCGACGTTGCTGCTGCAGACGGTCTTCAACACCGGCCTGGCCCTGCTGCTCGCGCGCTGGGGCGCGAGGACGACCGACCTGTCGCAGCTGATGCCCTTCGTCATCCGCACCTGGATGTACATGTCGGGGGTCTTCTGGAGCGTCCAGACCCTCGCCGCGCACGTCCCCAAGCCGGTCCAGACGCTGCTCTACCTCAACCCCGCCCTGGTCTTCAACGACCTGATGCGTTACTCGCTGATGGACACCGTCCAGGCGAGCAGCCTCGTCCCGCACGTGTGGGCGACGGCGGTGGTGTGGACGGCCGTGGCCGGTGCGTTCGGCTACGTCTACTTCTGGCGCGCGGAGGACCAGTACGGGCGGGGCTGAGACCGCGTCAGGGTGGGTTTCTAGGTCTGATCCTTGCCGTAGCGGTGGGCCAGGTTCGGGTCGTCGAGCCACCAGGGGCGCATCATCTCGGGGTCTTCGGCGGGCGCCGCCACGGAGCCGGCGGGTGCGGGGGTCGAGCCCGCTGCCTCGCGCTGGGCCTCGCGCTGGCGGGCGATCTGGGCGTCGATCGCCGCGTCGACGGCCGCCGTCTCGGCACGGCCCTTCACCATCCAGCGGCGCACCAGCGCGGCAAGGAAGGGGAGACCGGCCATGTCGCCCAGTGCCCACAGCGTGGAGCCGCCCCAGATCTGGTCCTGGTGGATCGACGGGCCCCACGGACGCCCCAGCGCCGTGTAGTAGTGCTCGGCGATCGTGGTGTGACCGTAGACCAGCAGCATGCCGAGGCCGGCGTCGAAGACCACCTCCGCCATGGTGATGAAGAGGCCCACCAGCTGCGGGTATTCGTGCGCGACCGGGTCGATCTGCAGGCGCGGCCAGAAGTACGCCAGACCCAGGACCACCAGGATGACGTGCAGCCCGATGTTCCAGGACTGACTGGTCATCGTGTGCTCGTACCAGGACGTGTAGTAGAGCAGCCACGGCGGCAGCATCAGCAGCGCCGTCGACACGGCAGGGAACATCAGCACCTTCGACGGCCAACTGCGCAGCACCCGCATCAACCGCTCGCGGCTGCGCTCGTTCACCGACTCGGCGAGCAGTGAAACCGGACCGCCCATGCCCAGCAGCAGCGGGACCAGCATCAGCAGCACGATGACCTGGGCCGCTCGGTCGGTGAACAGGATCCGTTCGTAGACCCCGACGCCCGACATCGTCGACCAGACCCAGAGCGCCAGCCCGCCGTACCAGGCGGCGGTGCGCCCCAGCGGCCAGCTGCCGCCGGTCCGCCGCACGCGGGTGAGGCCCAGCGCGTAGAGCGCTCCGAGCAGCAGGGAGGCGATGAGGACGACGGGCTCGAGCTGCCAGCTGGCCACCAGGTCCGACCACTGCCAGGCGGGCGGGCCGCTGTAGCCCGACGCGAGCGTCGTTCCGGTCATCGTCCTCGCCTGCTTCCCGCCACTGCTCTGTCCTGCCGCATGTCTTGCCGCACGTGCTGTCGGCGGGGTCCATCATGGCGGACGCCGGACGAACCGGACGCACCGACCCCCCGACGCGGCCCGCGTTCGGACGCCGTTCGGCGTGCTGGTCGGGATGCTTGTCGGTGGCCGACGGTAGGTTGGGCGTATGACCGTTCGCATCGCCACCTGGAACATCAACTCGGTGAACGCCCGGCTGGACAAGCTGCTGGAATGGCTCGGTTCGGCGCAGCCGGACGTGGTCTGCCTCCAGGAGCTGAAGTGCGCCACCGACGCCTTCCCCTACGACGCCGTACGCGAGCTCGGCTACGAGGCCGCCGCCCACGGCAACGGCCGGTGGAACGGCGTGGCGATCCTCTCCAAGATCGGCATCGACGACGTCGTCCGCGACCTCCCCGGCCAGCCGGGATACCTCGACCCGGCCACGGCCGCCGAGGATTCGCTGCTCCCGGCCGAGCCCGAGATCGAGGCGCGCGCCATCGCGGCGACCTGCGGACCGGTCCGCGTCTGGTCGGTCTACGTCCCCAACGGCCGCGAGGTCGACCACCCGCACTACGCCTACAAGCTGCGCTGGCTCTCCACGCTGCGCGACGCGGTCGTCGCGGACGCGGCGGGCCCGCGCCCGTTCGCGGTGCTCGGCGACTTCAACGTGGCTCCGGTGGACGCGGACGTCTGGGACATCAACAAGTTCCAGGGCGCCACGCACGTCACGGACGCGGAGCGCGCCGCGCTGGCGGACCTGCGCGAGACGGGCCTGAGCGACGTCTACCCGCGCGCGCTCAAGTACGACGTGCCGTTCACCTTCTGGGACTACCGGGCGCTCGGCTTCCCCAAGAACCAGGGCATGCGGATCGACCTCGCCTACGGGAACAAGCCCTTCTTCGCGGCCGTCAGCGACGCGTACGTCGACCGCGAGGCCCGCAAGGGCAAGGGCACCTCCGACCACGCGCCGGTCGTGGTCGACCTCGACCTCTGACGCTCCGTCCCGCCCTGCGGAGGCGTGCCGCTATGTCGCAGCCGCAGTCGCAGACGACTGCGGCTGGCGGTGCGGGCCGGTGGCCGGGGTGCCGCTGGGCGGCGCGGGCCGCGTCAGTGCGCCGGTCACCAGCAGGTACTGGCCGGCCAGGTAGGTCACCATGATGCAGAAGTCGGCGGCGGGCAGCTGCGGCCAGTGGGCCAGGCCGGTGGCGATGAGCGAGTCCGAGAGCAGGAAGAGCCCGCCGCCGAGCCCGGTCCGCAGGCCCGCCGCCATCGAGGTCGCGGCCGTCCCGGCCAGCAGCAGGCTGTAGCCCGCCACGGGAATGCGCAGGCCGGCGTCCAGGTCCGGCCAGAGCAGCGTGATCAGCACGGCCCAGACGATGGCGTACCCACCGAGCGCGAGCTTCCCGCGCAGCCCGCCCGTTCGGACGGCGCCCCCGCGCACGAAGAGGGTGATGTAGCAGACGTGCGCCGCGGCGAAGCCGCCCATGCCGACCAGGAACCAGGCGCCGCCGAACAGCAGCATCGTGTCGCCCAGGCAGGAGGCGAGCACCGCACCGATCAGCAGCCGGGGCGCGCGCGGAGCGACGGCGAGGGCGAGCGCGGGCATCAGCAGCGGCTTGGTCAGATCCTTGGCCAGGCCGAGGCCGAGCAGGGTGGAGCCGAGGTAGAGCGAGCAGAGGAGCAGGTAGCCGAGCAGGCCGCGCCTGATCCGGGGGTCGTTCACGCGGCGGCCTCGGTCGTGAGCGCGGGGGCGGCTGGCGCTGATTCCGCCTCGGCCGGGAGCCAGCCGGGACCGCGGAAGAGGTAGCCCAGGCGGTCGCGCCAGCCGCGCGCCGACGCCAGGTCGTGCCCGATCGAGACGTACTCGTGGGTGGCCACGCGCAGCGGGTTGTAGGTGGAGATGTTCTTGGTGAGCCCGTAGACGGGCTTGCCGGTCTCCGGGGTGAAGCTGCGGAACAGCCGGTCCCAGACGATCAGAATGCCGCCGAAGTTGCGGTCCAGGTAGCCGCCCTGCGAGGCGTGGTGCACGCGGTGGTGCGAGGGCGTGTTGAAGACTAGCTCGATCGGGTGAGGTAGTCGGCCGATCCGCTCCGTGTGGATCCAGAACTGGTAGACCAGGCTCACGGCGGAACAGAAGGCCACCGCCGCGGGGGAGACGCCGAGCAGCACGAGCGGCAGGTAGAAGACGCCGAAGCTGAGGTCGGTCCACGGCTGCCGCAGGGCTGTGGAGAGGTTGTAGTGCCGGCTTGAGTGGTGCACGACGTGTTGCGCCCACAGCAGGCGGACCCGGTGGTTGCTCCGGTGCGACCAGTAGTAACAGAAGTCCTGGGCCAGCAGCATCAGCGGCACCGTCGCCCAGTGGACGCCGATCCGCAGCGGGGTGAGCGCGTAGGCGAGGTTGTAGAGGGCGAAGGCGGGGATCTTCCAGCCCAGATTGGTGAGCAGACTGCCCAGCCCCATGCTCAGGCTGGTCGCGGTGTCCTTGGTGGCGTAGCCGACCTCGTCCTCGTCGGGACGGACGAGAAAGGAGATCAGCTCCACCACCGTGAGCAGGACGAACGCGGGTATGGACCAGAGCACGGGGTCGGGCAGGTTCGGCATAGCGGCAGCGTAGGGGTGGGGGTCCGCGCTGGCTAGAGTTCGTTACCGGTTGGTAGAGGGCTGTCGCTTGCGACGCGTCAGTGCGACGAGGCCCGCGCCGAGGGCGAGCACTCCGGCGCCCGCGCCGAGCAGCAGTGAGGTGTCGTCGCCGCCACCGGTGTGCGCCAGCCCGCCGCCGGTCGTGCCGCCGTTGGACCCACCCCGGAAGGCATGAACGGGAAGGACTCCATGCTTTCCGGGGGCGAAGCGGTCCGGCAACGGCCAGATCGGACTTGTCCGAGTCTGTCCGTCCGGCCTTGTGATGGCGTTAAGGTCCACTTAGGAAGGACCCGTGAGGGACCTTCACCAGACCCGCACGGAAGACCCCTTGGCGAACGCCGGGCTGGTGGCGCCCGCAGGCACCTCGGTCAGCGGCTGCGCGACCTCCTCCACGAGCGGCCCGACCTTCGCCGCGATCGCGTCCAGCGCGTCGAGGTCGAAGTCGTAGACCTTGGCCGCGTTGCCGCCGATCATCGCCGCGACCTCCGGGTACGGCACGCCCGCGAACGCGGTGCGCAGCGCCTCCGTGGTGAACGGGAAGGTTCCCTCGTCGTGCGGGAAGTCGCTGCCCCACATGATCTTGTCCAGGCCGATCCGGTCGCGCAGCGGCACCTCGTGCGCGCGCATGAAGCTCGCGCCCACGAAGCAGTTGCGCTCCCAGGCGGCACGCGGGCCGTCGCCCATCAGGTCCGCCAGCCCCGCGCCGAACTTGGACTCCGCCGTCGCCGCGCGCGTCGCCGCGCCGACCAGCCGCCGGTGGTAGTAGTCCAGCATGTCCAGCACGCCCGGGATCCAGCCCGAGCCCTGCTCCGTGAGGACCAGCCGCAGGTCCGGGTGGCGACGGAACGCGCCGCCGAAGATGAGATGCCACAGCGCCCGGTGGGAGAACCAGGTCGTCTCCACCATGAAGACCGCGCGCGCAGCCGGCTCCTCACCAAGCGTCGGGCTGCCCGAGCCCGCATGGTGGTTGACCGGAACGCCCAGCTCGGCGCAGACCGCCCAGAGCGGGTCGTAGACCTGCGACCACAGCTGCGGCACCGGCGACCCCGGCGGCACGCCCGGCAGCACAAGACCGCCGGTCAGCCCGGCCGCGTGGCAGCGACGCACCTCGGCCACGGCCACGTCCATGTCGTTCAGCAGGATCTGGAACGTCCCGGCCCGGCGGCCCGGCGCCTGCGCGCAGAAGTCCGCCATCCAGCGGTTGTGGGCCTGCAGCCCGGCCCAGCGCAGCTCGAACTCGTCGGCGGTCGGCTGCACGGCTGTCAGCGAGGCGCTGGGGAAGAACGGCGGAACGGTGTTGGGGAAGACGACCTCGGCGACGATGCCGTCCTGCTCCAGCTCGGCGAGTCGCCGGTCGGAGTCCCAGTTGCGGGTGGCCTCGGGGGCCATCAGATCGGTGAAGGGGTTGACGTAGTCGGCGGCCCAGGCGTCGAAGGCCTCGTGGTGGGCGGCCGACAGGTAGGGGCGGTAGTCGAGCAGGTCCGCGCCGGCGTGGCAGTCGGCGGAGACGACGGTGTAGCGCTCGGGATGGTGTCTCGGCTCCTCTTGCTCGCTTTGGTGCTTGCTCACAACGTTCTTCCCTCCGTCGGTGCGGCGGTGCCAAGGAACGGGAAGTCATGGCCCGTCAGCCAGTGGCGGCCGACCTCCCGCGCCGGGGCCCAGGCCGCCTCGACGGCCGACTGGTCCTCGGGCTGGCCGAGGTCGGCCGGCTTCGGGCCGATCCGCTGCGCGATCGGGGCCAGCGCGGCGGTGTCGAAACCGAAGACCTCCGCGCAGGAGAGTCCCAGCATCTGCCGGGCCTCGGCAATGGGGATGTCGTGGAACGTGGTCTTCATCCACTGCCGGGTGTTCGGCCAGGTGCCCTCGGGGTGCGGGAAGTCGCTGCCCCAGCAGATGTTGCCGACACCGATCTCGTACCGGTGGGCCAGCTCGCGGCGCTTGGTGTTGGTCGCCGCGATGAAGCAGTTGCGGTCGACGTAGCTGCTCGGCGCCATCGTCAGTTCCGAGAAGGGCGAGAGCTTCTTGCCGCCGTGCGCGCCGAGGTAGAGCCGGTCCATGAACCAGAGCAGGTTCGGCAGCCACCAGCAGCCCGACTCCGCGACCCCGAAGCGCAGCCCGGGAAAGCGCTCGAACACCCCGGACCAGAGCAGGAACCAGAGCGGCCGGGAGGGCCAGAACGTCACCTCGGTGACGTAGATGCCCAGGTGGTCGCCGTACTCGTGACGCGGCGCGGCGCCGGAGTGGGTGACCACGGGCATCCGCAGCTCCTCGAGCACGGCCCAGACCGGGTCGTAACGACGGTCGTGGTAGGGCTCCTTGTCCACCCACATCGACGGGATCATCACCGCGCGCAGCCCGTCCGCGTGCGCGCGGCGCACCTCGGCGACGACGATGTCGGTGTCGCCGGTGACCGGCAGCAGCGCGACGCCGCAGCGGCGTTCGGGGCTGCCGCCGTCGCGGATGAACTCCGCGAGCCAGCGGTTGTGTGCGCGGGCCCCGGCCATGCCGAGCACCGGGTCCTGGTCGCCGCTGAGCCCGAGGCCGACGCCGAAGGGCGCGGCGGTGGTCGAGTCGACGGCGTCGGCGTCGGGAAAGACGACCTCGCCGGCGACGCCGTCGCCGTCCAGCTCCTTGTCGCGCTGCGCCGCGTCCCAGCCGCCGCGCAGACCCTCCTCGTGGTCGTGGAACCACTTCTGGGCGAAGGCCTCGTTGCGGACGCCGAGGCGCGTCGACTCCTCGCGGCGGGCCTCGGCCTGGGCCAGGAACTCGTCGAAGGCGCGGTGGTGGGCCTGTTCGAGGTAGGGGCGGTACTGCTCGGTCGGCAGCCCGGCGTGGCAGTCGGACGAGATGACCAGATACGGGTCTTCGTAGGACATCTGCGGGTACTCCTTTCTCGGGAGGAGTCCCGGCCGCCCGCCCGCTCGTCGTCCGCGAGGACGGGCGGCGGCAGGCGGCCGAGCGGGGAGGGGATCAGTCGTCTCCGAGGATGAACTTCTCCAGGTACGCCGGGTTGCTTCGGTCGAGCATCGACTGCGAACGGGCCCGGATCTGACGGTCGCTGTGCTCGCTGGGCGGCAGCATCCAGAACTGGTCCGCGCGGATGCCGTCCACGACGACGCCGGCCACGTCCTCGACCGGGGTGAAGTCGATCTTCTGCCCGGCCTGCTCCATCGCCGCCTCCCACTGGGCGAGGCTGCGGTAGGGGGTCTTGCGGGGCCGTTGCTTGGCGAAGCGCTCGGGGCGGTTGCGGTGCGACTCCCACAGGCCGGTGCGGAGCATGTGCGGGCCGGGGAAGAGCACGGACGCGCCGATCGGCACGCCCTCGGCACGCAGGTGCGCGTAGAGCGACTCGGTCATGGTGACCACCGCCGACTTCGTCACCGCGTAGACGGACGCCGTCGGCAGCGGCGCGATGCCGCCGTCCCCGGAGGAGGTGTTGACGATGTGTCCGGGCTCGCCGCCCGCGAGCATGCGCGGCACGAAGGCCTGGATGCCGTGGAAGACGCCCCAGATGTTGACCGCGAAGGCCCATTTCCAGTCGTTGGGCTCGTGCTCCCACATCCGGCCCTCGGCGCCGGAGCCGACGCCCGCGTTGTTGCAGAGCACGTGCACGGCGCCGAAAGCGCGGTAGGCCGCGTCGGCGAGCGCGTCCACGCTGTCGCGCTCGGAGACGTCCGTGAGCTGCCCGATCGCCTCCGCGCCCTGCTCACGCAGGCCGGCCACAGCCTTGTCCAGCGCCCCCTGCTCGACGTCGGCGAGGACGACGCGCAGGCCCTCGGCGGCGAAGCGCTGGGCCATCGCGAGCCCGATGCCGCCGGCCGCGCCGGTGACGACGGCGACCTGTCCCGGTGCGAGCTCCACTCAGGCCTCCGACTGCTGCGCGGCGCCCGCAGGTGCGGGGACGGGTGCGGGTGCGGGTGCGGGGACGGAGTCCAGCACCTGGGCCGGGTCGTCGTAGCGCTGGTGGATGTAGGGGAGCAGCGCCTGGGCACTGACCCGCTCGACGACGCGGCCGCGCTGGTCGGAGGTCTTCTCCCCGATGGTGATCTCCAACAGCTTCCTGACCGGCAGGTCCGCGACCGGGTCGAACGCGGACTCGCGCAGGATCACTTCACCGGCGATGGCCTCCAGTTTGCGCATGCGCTCGTTGCGGGTGCAGTAGACCAGCACCGGGTCCAGATCGAAGCCCTCGCCGTCGACGGCCGGCAGGAACTTGAAGTAGAAGTCCACCTTCTCGACCGGCTCCGGGATCGCCAGCTCACCGCTGACGCGCCCGCGCACCTCGACGAAGTCGACCCCGTGCCGCCCCAGCCGCGCCACGACATCCTCACCCTCGCGCGTGACGGAGACCTCGCCGAGCTTCTTCGGCTCGCCGAACACCTCGCGCCCGCCGATCAGCGCCCGCTCGGTGGTCATCGGCATCACCAGCGGATACCACCCGCTCTGCGCCCCGTGCTGGGCGGCGACCGCGAACGACCCGGCGCCGAGCGGCGTGCCGAAGATGTCGACCTGACTGATGTTCACCCGCACCAGCGGCCGCTCGGCCGGCTTCAGCGGCGCGGGCAGCACCTGCGCGACCGCGTCCGGGTCACTCTCCCAGACGGCCACCACGCCGGTGGACCAGATGTCGGGCAGGACCGATCGGGCGTCCCTCGCTGCCTGGATCTCGGCCTCGGTGCGGGGTCCGTAGCGTACGCGTGCCATGGCGGTGCCGTCCCTTCGCTCGGTGCGGGGTGTGGTCCGTTCGACGGATGCTGCAGGGCTGCGTCCGTGCGTCTGTAACGGTGTTACTCCGAACCGCGCGAAGGGTAAATACTCATGACAGAGATTCAGTAGGGATCAGCGGAGTCGGACCCGTCGGGCACTCGAGCGCCCCGTCAGTTGAGTGCCGGCCTCGCCGCTGCCCGGCGCTGGGCGGCGGCGAGCACCAGGGAGGCCGCGGAGGCCAGCAGCGCCGCCACGATCACCGCCGTCCAGCCGCGTCGGAAGGCGTCCAGTGCGGCCTGCGGTCCGTGCGGGGCGCCGATCAGACTGATCGTCAGCGCCACTCCCACCACCGCGCCGATCTGCCGGGCCATCGTGGTGACCGCCGAGCCCGTGGCGAAGCGGGTGGGCGGCAGCGCCGCTGCGGCGGACCCGATCAGCGTGGGCAGCGTCAGTCCCACGCCCAGGCCGGTGAGCAGCATCCCGGGCAGCAGTTCGGTGGCGTAGCCGGGCCGGACGTCGATGGTGACCGCCCACCAGCCGATGCCCGCAGCGAACAGCAGGGTACCGAGCGCGGCCAGCCGCCCGGGGCCGAGCCTGCGCACCAGCGCGGCGCTGCCCAGCGCGACCGGCGGCACCAGCAGCGGGCCCGGGGCGATGGCCAGCCCGGTGCGCAGCGCCGAGTACCCCCATGCCTGCTGGCACCACAGGACCGAGGTCAGCAGCATCCCGGCGAAGGCGACGGTGAACAGCAGGGCGGCGGTGTTGGCCGCAGCGAAGCTGGGCACCCGCAGCAGCGGCAGTTCGACGATGGGAGCGGGGTGGCGTGCCGAGCGGCGCAGGAACCAGCCGGTCAGCAGGACGGCCGCGAGCAGGCCACCCAGGACCCGGGCTGAGCCCCAGCCCCAGTCGTCGCCCTTGACCAGGGCCACGGCGAGAGCGGCGATCGCGGCGGTGAGGAGTCCCGCGCCGAACAGGTCCGGCAGCGGTCCGTCCTCCTTGCCGCGCAGCATGGGCAGCACGCGGGCGCCGACGGCGATGGCGGCTGCGCCGACCGGGACGTTCGTGATGAACACCCACCGCCAGTCGGCCTGGACCAGCAGTCCGCCGAGGACCGGTCCGAGCCCGGCGGCGATTCCGCCGATCGAGGCCCAGGCCCGAATGGCGCCGGGGCGCTCGGCCGGGGGAGTGGCGTCCAGCAGCAGCGCGAGGGAGGTCGGCATCAGTGCGGCGGCGCCCGCCGCCTGGACCACCCGGGCGGCGTCGAGCCAGCCGACGGCCGGGGCGAGCGCGCAGAGTGCGGAGGCAAGGGTGAAGACGGCCAGCCCGGCGAGGAACACCCGCCGGTGTCCGATCCGGTCCGCCAGCCGTCCGGCGGCCACCAGCAGGGCGGCGAAGACGATGGCGTAGCCGTTCAGCACCCAGGAGAGGGTGGCCAGGCTGCTGCCATGGAAGTGCCGCTGCATCGCCGGAAGGGCGACGTTGACGATGAACAGGTCGAGGTTCGAGACGAACACCGCGGCGGCTACCACGAGGAGCGCGGCCCGACGGCGCGGCCGGGCCTGGTCGGCAGGATCGGACACGGACACTGGGTTTGATATTCCAACTATCTCCACGTTGCGGAACGCTAGCGGTAGTGAGTCTGAAAGCACAACCCTCTATGGCAGGCGGGTGGAGTGACCCACCACGCCCCCAACCACACGGTCCGGGCCCGCGCGCTGCACGCCTGCCTCCGCCGGCGCAACGCCAACGCCCGCCACCGCGACGTCCTGGCCGCCCAGCGCCGCGAGCGCGCCCGTATCCGCAGCGAGAAAGGCATCCGCTGGGGCGGACGGCCCCTCTCGACTGCGGCGTGACTTGGCGGACAGGTCAACGAGGGAACGACCCGACCGACGTTCCCTTCAGGAACTGCCCGGTGCTGCTAGGGCTGGAACAGTTTCCACTGCCCCTCGGAGACGACCTGGGCGGCGCCGTCGACCACCTTGATGGCGGTCTCGTCGTCGATCGCATACGTCGGCGCGGGAATCCGTGCCGCCCACCTCTCCGCGTTGGCCAAGGAGGCGTCGGGGTGGTTCGGATTCTCCAGGTGGGGGATCACCGCGAAGTCGACGAGTCCTGCTCCCTGTCCCGTGACCAGGATTCTGTCGATGTCACCCTGAGGCGTGGCGAAGACGATGTCCTCCGACCTCAACGGTCCATCGGTCCCGCGGGGCGGTTCGGGGTAGGTCTCGACAAAGGTGGAGGCAACAGCCATGCTCCCGGCGCTCACTCCCACGTAGACCGCCTCGGAGCGCAGCGTCGGCAGCAGGCCGGTCAAACCGGAGCGCCGCATCCAGTTGGCGAGAAACAGGGGGTCGCCGCCCCATACCAGCAGTGCGTCGGCGGCCTGGACCGTCGGCACCCAAGCAGCCTCCTCGATGCTCGGCAGCGCCGTCAGCTCCAGGATCCCCAACGATTTCCAACCCAGCCCGCACAACGGCGATGGACCCTCACCGGAGATCGCCCGCCACGCCATGCCGGGCCCGCCGGGGAAGGGGTAGATGGCGGTGGGGATGAACAGGGCGTTGGACTCGGCGATGGGTTTGCCCAGCAGGTCGACCAGCGCGTCGTGGATGCTGCCGTTCTTGATCCCGGACGACGTGAGGAGTGCTCTCATGTGCCTACCTTCCCGAGTTGCCTACTGCGGAGGACTCGCTGCGCCCCGAACCTCGCTGGACCTGCGCTTGGGTCAGACACAGACCGATCCTGGCGGTGCGATGCATCACCCGAACATCGGTCAGATCACGACAACGAGACACTCCGACACCATAAAACCCAGGTACGACACAACCCGGCGAACGTAACCGGTCCTCCCTGCTTCGTGGCCTTCCAGGAGACCGACCGACTGCCTGAGCGTCCCGGTCACGCCTGGGTTGAGAACGTCCGGCGACAGCTCGCCTTAGGTAAGACCTTCGGCCGGGTGCGGATCGTGGACCAGCCGCTGACCCACAGCCAGCGGTTCCTGCTCGCCGGTGTACTGGAGAGCGCGGAGGACATCCGCGTCCTGCCCAGAGGCAAGGCCAAGGGAGCTGAAGCCGCTGGACGAGGACGTGTGGCTCCTCGACTCTAAGACCATCGCCCGCATGGTCTTCGACGACCAGGACCACACGCTCAGCGTGGAGGTCGCCGCGGATCCCGCAGAAGTGATCCGTATCTGCCAGATCCGGGACGCCGCCCAGCATTTCACCGTTCCAGCGCGTGAGTTCGCGGCGACACTACCGCCGGAGGCGTGACCACCGACTTCCAGCGGGCGAGGACCGCCTTCGGGGCTCGGCTCCTGGAGCTGCGCACCGACGTTGGGCTCCCTCGCCTCGCTCGCGCAGGCGATCCCCCCGTAGCTCATGTCTATGCGGAGCGCTTGCGGGCCAGTTCCTTCCCCTCCAGGGGCAGTGCCTCGGCGACCAGCGGTCGCGGCAGCAGGTCTGGTTCCAGGGTCATCGCGCGGAAGACGAGCGCGACGGTCACGTCGTGGTCGGGCCGGTGCACGATCTCGATCGGGTCAGCTGCGCGGATATCGCCGGGCTCGATCACGCGCAGATATGCGCCGGGCCGTGCGGCCTGCGTGAACCGCCTGATCCAGCCGTCGCGCTCCAGCCAGCCCTGGAAGGTGGCACACGGGATCCGCGCGCACGACACCTCCAGGACGACATCCGACCCGATCCGCCAACGCTCCCCGATCAGGGCGCCGTTGACGTCCACGCCCACAGTCGTGAGGTTCTCCCCGAAGACGCCGTTGTGAAGCGGCCTGCCCAACTCGCCCTCCCAGCCGTCGAGGTCCTCGCGCGCGTAGGCGTAGACGGCCTGGTCGACGCCGCCGTGGTGCTTCACGTCGTACACCCGATCGCCAAGGAGACCGACCTCACCGGTGCCCTTGGGGCCAGGCGCGCTGACGGCGACTGGGCCGTCGACAGGCTGCTTGTCGATGCCCGTCGCGCTCAGGCCCTTCCACGGGTTCGGCCGGGGCCTGCCAACATTGACGGAGAGCAGCTTCATGGCGGGTGACGGTACGGACCCATCAACGCCGCCGCGACCCATTTCCCAGCCATGCGGCACATCGCCATGCTGGCCCTCTACCTCTGAACCCCTTGGAATCGATCATCCAGTCGCCGCTGTTCCACCACGCGCAGCCCGGGCCGTGCGGGAGCTGCGGGAATTGGTTGCGGCGAGCAGCCTGCCCGCGATCGGTCCGTAGGCGTCGGATCGGGCAAGTTGGCGCAGCCTGCGACGGCGAGCAGCGTAGCGGCCGTGGTGAAGGTGACGGTTCGACGCATGCCCGGACTGTGCCAGCGGCAAGACGGTGATCGTGCAGCAATGCCCGGACTGTGATGAGGCGTTCGACTTCCCGGCCGTTCTGGCCGACGCGGTCTCCCGCTCGATCGGGAGCCGGTGCGATAGTGGCCGGGTGGATGAGTGGAAGCAGTGCTGGCGCTGCAAGCGCACGGTTCCAGAGGTGGAGATCTTCCACCACCAGGGGTGCTGCGGCAGGTGCGCTGGAGAGATTGACCGGGCGGTGTCGCGCTCCTCGGGGTCCAGTGGCGGGGGTTCCGGCGCTGGCCTGTTCCTGATCGTGGTCGCGGTGATCGTCTTTCTCATCCTGATCGCTGGCTGAACCGGCAGGAGCTCGGCTGGAGAACTCCAGCCGAGCGCCTGCGTGATCTACTGACGACCACGTAGGTCATCAGGTGGTGCGAGGACCCCAAGAATCCGCCCCATCGGCATCGGGGGCATCGTCGCCTCTGCGTCGCCTGCCTACGGCCACTCATCCGCCAGCGCGTCGACGAGATCGTCGAACTCGTCATCGGAGAGAGACTGAGTGCCGCCCTGATCGTCGTGCTCCTCGAAGAGGTCGAGGTCGTCCTCGGCGTCGGGGTTTTGCGGGGTGATGCCGTTCTGCGGCATGATGCGCTCCCTTGTCTCGCGGATCGGGGATTGGGTGCGCGCCCAGCTCAGCAGCGGTGGACGGCAGATGCGCGTCGTCGCGTCCGTTCGGGTGGGTCACGGACCGTCGCCGCCACCCGCGCCCCGGACGCCGGCCGCATCATGCTCGGGCGCCGGCCACACGTTGCGAGGAGACGCCCGATCAGCGCAGCACCCGCTGATCGCCCGGCCGGCCAACCCCGAGGGAGCTGCGCTCGAGGGCGGTCTCCGGCGCGGCCGTCGGCGCGCGGCGAGCGGTGCGTTGGGTGGCCGCGATGGAGGCGAGGACCAGGAGGGCCGCCACAGGGGCCGCTGCAGGGATCGGTTCGTCGAGCAGGAGGGCTGCCCAGACGAGGGTCAGCAAGGGCTGTGCCAGCTGGAGTTGGCTGGCGCGCGGGACGCCGATCGCGGCCATGCCCCGGTACCAGAGCACGAAGCCGCCGAACTGCGAGATGCCCGCCAGGTACAGGACGCCGACCACCGCGTGGCCGGTGACGTGCACAGGCTCGCGGGGGAGGGTGAGCGCGGTGGTGAGCGCGGTCGCCGGGAGCGCGGCGAGGACGGCCCAGGCGATGACCTGCCAGCCGGGGAGTTCGCGGGCCAGGCGGCCTCCCTCCGCGTAGCCCGCCGCGCAGAGCAGCAGCGCACCGAAGAGGTAGAGGTCGGCCCTGCTCGGCGCGCCGCCGTGTTGGAGGAGGGCGAAGGCGACCACGACGCTTGCGCCCGCGCCCGCCGCCGCCCAGAAGCGTCGTGGCTGCCCGTTGCGGCCCCGCAGCGCCGCGCACGCGGCGGTGGCCAGCGGCAACAGGCCGATGACGACGGCGGAGTGGGCGGTGGTGGAGGTCTGCAGCGCCAGCGTCGTCAGCACGGGGAAGCCCACCACGCAGCCCGCGCCCACGACAAGCAGTCCGGGCCAGAGCCGCCGCGCAGGCAGCCGGGCGCCACTCAGAGCCAGGCAGACGCCCGCGAGCAGCGCGGCCAGCACGCCGCGCAGGCCGACCGTGCTCCACGGGCCGAAACCGCGCAGGGCCCAGTTCGTGGCCGGGAAGGAGAGGGAGAACAGGGCGACCGCGCCGAATGCCTGGAGGGTGCCGGCTGTGTTGACCGCTATCGGCCTGCTAGCAATAGCGCTATCGTGTGCCTTCATGAACAACGGTAGCAGTGTGGCTGAGCTCGCCGAAACCCTGCGGCTTCAGTGGGATCGCTACCCGAGTGGTGAGAAGCTGCCGTCGAGCCGACTGCTGATGGAACAGCACCGCGTCAGCCCGGTGACCGTCTCCCGCGCGATCGCGCTCCTCGCCGCCGAGGGGCTGGTGATCGCCCGCCCGGGTGCCGGCGTTTTCCGGGCGGAGCGGCCGCGCACACGCGCGGCGGCGGGGGACGTGTCCTGGCAGGAGGTGACACTCAGCGCCCACGGCGCGAGTGGAGCGCCGCTCGCCGAAGCTACCGGCGTCCTCGCCACACTGACCGTGCCGCCGGTCGATGTGATCGACCTCAACAGCGGCTACCCGCACGCCTCACTGCTGCCCGAGCGCGGGCTCGCCGACGCGCTCGCACGAGCCGGACGCCGTCCTGGCGCGTGGAGCAGGCCGCCGGTCGAGGGACTGGCCGAGCTGCGGGCCTGGTTCGCCCGCGAGATCGGCGGCCCCGAGGGTGGTCTGGCCGCCTCCGACGTGCTGATCGCGGCAGGAGGCCAGAGCGCGCTCACCGTCGCACTGCGCTCGCTGGCCCCGCCCGGAGCGCCCGTGCTGGTGGAGTCGCCGACGTACCCCGGCATTCTCGCCGTGGCGCGGGCGGCGGGCCTGCGCCCGGTGCCGGTACCGGTCGACGGGGAGGGGCTCCGCACCGACTTGCTCGCCCACGCGTTCACCACGACCGGCGCGCGGCTGCTCGTCTGCCAACCGCTCTTCCAGAACCCGACCGGGGTCACGCTCTCCGACCGCCGCCGCGCCGAGGTGCTCGAACTCGCCCGCGCGGCAGGCGCGTTCGTCGTGGAGGACGACTACGCCCGGCTGCTCGCCCACGCCGACGCACCCGCCCTGCCGCGCCCGCTCGCCGCCGACGATCCGGACGGCGTGGTCGTGCACGTCCGCTCGCTCACCAAGGCCGCCTCGCCGAGCCTGCGTATCGCCGCCGTGATCGCGCGTGGACCGGCCTACGAGCGGCTGCGTGCGACCCAGGCGGTCGACAGCTTCTTCGTCTCCAGACCCCTGCAGGAGGCGACCCTCGAACTCGTCTCCTCCCCGGCCTGGTCCCGTCACCTGCGCACACTCGGCGTCGGCCTCCGTGACCGCCGCCAGACGCTCGCCACGGCCCTGGCTCAGCACCTCCCCGCACTGCCACCCGCGCCTCTCGCCGCCGGCGGATATCTGGCCTGGCTCCGCCTCCCGCACGGATCGGACGAGAGCGCCCTGGTCTCGGCGGCTCTGCGCGCCGGCGTGGGCGTCACCCCCGGCGCGCCCTACTTCGCGGCCGAGCCGCCGGAACCGCACCTGCGGCTGAGTCATGTGGCGGCGGTGAGCAGCAGTCAGCTGGCCGAAGGCGTCGCGCGGCTGGCCGCCGCATGGGCGGCGACCTCCGCGCTCTGAAGGGATCGGGCGGGCCCGCCCACCCCCGCCCGAGGTGCGCGGATCGGCCGTGCAGTCAGTCGTCGAGATGGAGCATCGCCGCGCCGGACGAGGTAGAAGAAGCGGGTTGCTCGTCCCAGTGGGTCAGGGTGCTCCTCTGGGCTCGTGTGCGCGCGGATCTCGGCGACGGCGGTCAGCCGGCGGTGGAAGGAGTGATTCGGTCGGCAGCCGCCTGGGCGGTTGCCGGCTCCTGGACCGGTTCCGTCCGGCTGGTCGACACGATCCGGCGCAGTCGGCCGTCGGGTGCGAGCTCGCCGAACATCCAGATCGTGGAGACCAGGACCGGGCCCTTCCGCATTGTCGTGCGCAGCGTGTACCGGGCGGCGACGTGGTTTCCCTGGACGAGGGTGTCGTGGATGTCCAGGGTCAATGCGGTGACGTTCTTTCGCGCGGGGCCGGTGTGCGCGATCAGCCTCTCCCGGTCGAGCAGGATCCCGTCGTTGAGCTGCTCGAACGCCGGCACGTGGTAGCGGTCGAAGGCGAGTTCGGCGGGTTCCTCGCCGAAGACAGCCTCGGTGGGGTAGTCGCGCAGGTAGCCGGCGAGATCCTCGGCGGGCGTCGCGTTCATGCGTGATTCCCGGCGGTCGTGGCGGTCGGGGCCGGGGCGATCCAGCCCTCGATCTGTTCGACGGCGGCCATCGCACCGTAGGCGAGCAGCCGGAGCAGGTCCGCGTCCGAGCCGGGGGCCGTCGGATCCGCCGCGCGCCAGGACGCGACGTCCGCGTCGGTCAGGCGGTAGGGCGCGAGCGCGGCCAGGAGCGCCAGCCGCGCGGCGGGACGCTCCGCCGTCGGCAGATCGGACAGTGGTGCGTCCAGCCAGGCTGTGGCCGCGAGCGGCGCGTGGGCGCCGTCCCACGCGCCGATCGTCGCCGAGACGCGGGCCAGGGCCTCCGGCGAGAGCAGTTCGCTGCCCGCCCCGGCGATCGAGCGCAGCGTGGCGTAGGCGACGCCGATGGGGGAGTCGCCGGCCCAGGCGGGCGGCGTCGAGGTGGGGAGTCCGGTCAGTACCTCCAGTCCCGGCCCCGGCCGCAGGGCGCGGCGTGCGGTGCGCCGTACGGCCAGGCCGGCGACGCGGCGCAGCAGCGCCGAGCGGCGCAGCGGTTGTGGGACGAGGGCCTCCTCGTCGAGCAACGAGGTGACCATGCGGTTGATGAAATGGCTGACCAGGACGGTGCCGAGGAACTCGGCGGCCTGCTCGGCCGGGTAGGGCGGCTCGGCGAGGGCCGTGTCACCGGGGGTGCGGGTGGCTCCGGCCCAGGCGAGAACCGCGGCGCCTCCGGTGTCCGCCGGGACCGCGCCACGCCGGGCCGCCTCGGCGAGGTCATGGGCGCCGGTCCCGTGGATGAGAAGGGCGTGCGCCTCCGCGCAGAAGGGGCAGCGGTTGGCGTAGGCGACGGCGCCCGCCGCCGCCTCCTTCGCTGCGCGCGGGGTGCTGCCCGCCAGTTCGGCCTCGCGCAGCAACGCCCAGGTGGCGGCGAGTAGTTCGGGCGCGGGCGACAGGCTCATCAGCGGGCCGTCGGCGAGCAGGAACTCGGCGCGCATCCGGCGGTAGACGTCGGCGACCAGGCCGGTGGCGGCATCCTTGCGGACGGCGGGTGCGAAGCGATAGGGCGTCGGCATGAAAGTCCCCGTTTCCTGGGGCCGGAAGCCGCATTGCGACTCTGAGTTGCGATAGCTTGAGCGTGCCACGCCCCTGCCTCTAATGCAACTAGGAGTTGCGATGCAGCACGACCCGACGCGCCGCCCCACGATCGGACGTGGGGCCAAGGTGCGCGCGGCCGTGCTCGCTGCGACCGTGGACGAACTCCTCGAGCGCGGCTACGCCACCTTGACGATCGACCAGATCGCGCAGCGGGCAGGCGTGCACAAGACCACCGTCTACCGGCGCTGGAGCGACCTCGACACCCTCGTCGTCGACGCGTTGACCGGCCACATCGCCCCGGACATCCCCATCCCCGACACCGGCGACATCGCCGAGGACCTGCGCCTACTCGCACGCGGCCTGGTCGCCTGGATCAACAGCCCGAGCGGTCGCGCCGTGCTCGCGGTCATGCTCTCCGACGCCGGGGGTCGGATCCCGGAGCTCGCCGAAGGGCGGCGTCGCATCTTCCACGACCGCATCGAACGGGCGCGGCCGGTCGTCACCCGCGCCGTCGAGCGCGGCGAGCTGCCACCGGGCACAGACGCCGCCGAGCTCATCAAGGACCTCGCCGCGCCCGTGTACTTCCGTGTCCTGATCACCGGCGAACCGGTCGACGAGCGCACCGCCGACCGCGCGGCGGCGATGGCCCTCGTGGCGGCCCGATCCGCGTGATCACCTACGGGTAGCTCGGCTGCAAGAGGGGGAGCACTTTTTGGACTTGCAGGTCCAATTTGTTCGTCACAGGATGGCGCTCGGCCCTGCCTTTCCAGGGCCCCGGCCGGTCGAACGCCGTGTGGTTCGGCCGTGCGGTTCGTAGCGGAGACCGAAGCAGCGGAGTGGACCATGTCGATGCGCCTTGAGGGCAAGAGCGCCCTGGTGACCGGAGCAACCAGCAACATCGGACGGGCGATCGCGGAGGCGTTCGCCGCCGAGGGGGCGCACGTCGTCGTCTCGGGCCGCAGCGCCGGACGCGGGAAGGAGGTCGTCGACGGCATCCGCACCCGAGGCGGCCGCGCCGACTTCGTGCAGGCCGACCTGGACGGCAGCGCCGCCGCCTCGCAGGCACTGGCCCGGGAGGCGACGCGGGTCCTCGGCGGCCGCATCGACGTCTTGGTCAACAACGCTGGCATCTTCCCCGGAGACGCCACGGCGGCCACCGATGAGACGACCTTCGACCAGGTTTACGCGGTCAACGTGAAAGCCCCGTTCTTCCTCACCGCAGCCGTCGCACCCGCCATGGCGGAGGCCGGCAGCGGAGCGATCATCAACCTGGGCTCCTGGATCGCGCGCCTCGGCATTCCGATCGGCGCCCTCTACAGCTCCACCAAGGGAGCCATCGAGACCCTGACCCGG
>NZ_JBGCCK010000023.1:0-120734 GCF_041262525.1 Streptacidiphilus sp. MAP12-20 | reverse complement strand
AAGTCGACTGGCACTTCACCACCGACGACGCACGCGTGAAACTACGCCACCTCTACCCAGTACAGCGAACTTAAGCCGCGACAAACTACTAGTCAAAGCACTAGTCCCGATCGACGAGGACGGCCGTGCCCTGGCCGACGCCGACGCACATGGTGGCCAGGCCGCGGTGGGCGTCGGTGCGGGCCATGCGGTGCAGCAGGGTGGTCAGGATCCGCGCGCCCGAGGCGCCCAGCGGGTGGCCGATGGCGATCGCGCCGCCCTGCGGGTTGACCAGCTCCGGGTCGATGCCCAGCTCGCGCACGCACGCCAGTGCCTGCGCCGCGAAGGCCTCGTTGAACTCCGCGGTCCCGACCGAGTCCAGTGTCCGCCGGTTGCGCTCCAGCACCCGCCGTACGGCCGGTACAGGGCCGATGCCCATGACGTCCGGGTGCACGCCGGCGCTCGCGCCGCCGACCCATCGGCCCAGCGGCTCGACGCCGAGCTCCGCCAGCGCTTCCTCGCTGCACAGCAGCAGTCCGGCCGCGCCGTCGTTCATCGGCGAGGCGTTGCCCGCCGTGACCGTTCCGCCGGCCCGGAACACCGGCTTGAGGGAGGCCAGCTTCTCCAGGCTGGTGTCCGCCCGGATCGACTCGTCCTGGCTCACCACCGACCCGTCCGCCAGCACGACCGGCACGATCTCGGCGTCGAAGTGCCCGTCCTTGCGCGCCGCCGCGGCGGCCAGGTGCGAGCGCAGCGCGAAGGCGTCCTGATCCTCCCTGCTGACGCCGTACCGGGACGCGACCTCCTCGGCGGTCTCGCCCATCGGCAGCAGCCCGTGCAGCTCCTTCATCCGCGGGTTGACCAGCCGCCAGCCGAGCTTGGTGTCGAAGATCTCCTGCTGGTGCGGCAGCGCCTGGTCCGGGCGCGGCAGCACGAAGGGGGCCCGGCTCATCGACTCGGAGCCGCCGGCGAGCACGATGTCCGCCTCGCCGGAGGCGATCGCCCGCGCGGCCGTGGTCACCGCCTCCAGGCCCGATGCGCAGAGCCGGTTCAGCGTCGCGCCGGGGACGGTGTCCGGCAGGCCGGCCAGCAGCACGGCCATCCGGGCGACATTGCGGTTGTCCTCGCCCGCCTGGTTGGCCGCGCCCCAGTAGACGTCGTCGATCCGGGCGGGGTCGAGCGCGGGCAACGCGTCCAGCACGGCCCGGACCGCCGTGGCGGCCAGGTCGTCGGGGCGGACGCTCGAAAGCGCGCCGCGCAGGCGGCCGATCGGGGTCCGCCTGGCGGCGGCGAAGTACACGGGGCGCATCGTCGGGCTCCTGAGGGGAGAGCAGGTGTGAGGGCAGGGGCGTGAGGGCGGATCGTGAGGGTGGTGGGGCGTGAAGGTGGGTCAGAAGGCGTTGACGCCGGTCAGGGCGCGGCCGATGAGCAGCTTCTGGATCTGGCTGGTGCCCTCGTAGAGGGTCATCACCCGTGCGTCGCGGACGTACCTGCCCACCGGGTATTCGTCGATGAAGCCGTAGCCGCCGAAGACCTGCAGTGCGGTGTTCGCGGCCTTGACCGCCGCCTCCGAGGCGTAGAGCTTGGCGACCGAGGACTCCGTCTGGAACGGCAGCCCGCGGTCGATCAGGTCGGCGACCCGCCACACCAGCAGTCGGGCGGCGTCGAGCTCGACCTTGATGTCGGCCAGCATCTCCTGCACCAGCTGGTGCGCGGCGATCGGCTTGGCGAACTGCTCTCGCTGCGTCGCGTAGGCGACGGCCGCATCGAGGGAGGCCTGGATGATGCCGACGCAGCCCGCCGCGACGGACATGCGGCCCTTGGCGAGCGCGGACATGGCCACGCTGAAGCCCTTGCCCTCGGGGCCGAGCATGGCCTCGGCCGGCACTCGGACGTCCTCGAAGGCCAGCTCCGCCGTCGGCTGGCCGCGCAGGCCGAGCTTGCCGTGGACGGTGGTCCGGGTCAGGCCGGGGGAGTCGGTGGGGACGAGGAAGGCGCTGACGCCCTTGTGGCCCGCCTGCGCGGGGTCGGCCGGGTTGCCGGTGCGGGCGAAGACGAGCGCGACCTCGGCCCAGGTGCCGTTGGTGATGAACATCTTCGAGCCGTTGATCACCCAGCCGCCGCCCTCGGGGTCGGGCACGGCCCGGGTGCTGAGGTTGCCGGCGTCGGATCCCGTGCCCGGCTCGGTCAGCGCGAAGCAGCCGAGGGCCTCGCCGGAGCAGAGCCGTGGCAGCCACTGCTGCTTCTGCTCCTCGGTGCCCCAATGGTTGACCGATTTGGCGACCAGTCCCAGCGAGACCGAGAGCAGCCCGCGCACGGACGAGTCGCCGCGTCCCAGCTCCTCGGTGACCAGCACGTACGCCAGGTGGTCACCGCCGGAGCCGCCGTACTCCTCGGGGATGGTCAGACCGAGGAAGCCGAGCGCCCCCAGCTGCTTCACGATGCCGCGGTCGACCTCCTCGGCGCGGTCCCAGGCAGCGGCGTGCGGGACGATCTCGCGGTTCACGAAATCGGCGGCCAGCTCGCGGACGGCGGCCTGCTCCTCGCTGAGCTCCAGGTTCACGTCATTCCCCTGCGGTTATGCGGTTACTGCCGTTAAACTAGCAGTGCAAGTTTTTGGACTCTAACTCCATGCGGCACGCTTAGGGAAGTGTGTCCCCGGACACGCGTGCGAGCAGCTCCGAGATCGGACGAGAACAGAGAGGGCGGGAGCCCGATGGCCAGGCCGCGCAACCCGCTGCTCAGCCGTGAGCGCATCGTCGCCACCGCGCTGCGGCTCGTCGACGGCGAGGGCCTGGAGGCACTCTCCACCCGCAAGCTCGCCGCCGAGCTCGGCGTGAGCGGCCCCTCGCTCTACAACCACTTCCCGACCAAGGACGCGCTCCTCGACGCCGTCGTGGACACGGTCGTGGGGGAGGTGCGGCTCGACATGCTCGGCCGGGACCCGTGGCCCGACGCGCTGCGGGGCTGGGCCCGCTCCTACCGCGACGTCCTCGCCGCGCATCCCAACCTCGTGCCGGTCCTCGCCCACGGCCCCGGCCGCCGCCCCCACGCGCTGCGGCTCGCCGACGCCGTGTTCGGCGCCCTGGTCGACGCGGGCTGGCCGCGCGCCGAGGCGACCCGGATCGGCGCGCTGATGCGCTATCTGGTGTTCGGCTCCGCGCTCGGCTCCTTCGCGGGCGGTTTCGTCGACGACGAGGGCCTCTATGCCGAGCAGTACCCGCACCTGGGCCAGGCCCATCTGCTGGCGGACCGTCAGCGTGCGGTGGACGAAGGCGCGTTCGAGCTCGGTCTGGAGGCGCTGCTGCACGGTCTCGAGGAGCGCTTCCGACGGCGCTGAGGCATGCGCTGAGCCAAGCGCGCGGCGGGCGTATGGCGGGCGTGAGTTCAAATCGTTACCCGAACCCCGCGTGAATCAACATTCTTCAACATGCTCGCAAGAGCCCGCTCATAAGCGGTTTCTCGCGCACATGTGCGTGTCACATCGGCCGGCGCTCACAGTCCCCGTGCTGGGCTGCAAGTTTGTGCTGTCGGGGACCTTGACAGACCGTCACCCCCTTGGTGGTATCTGAACGCTCACGTTCGTTTGTGTGTCCATTGCACGCCACTGCACACCCCCTGCACTCCACGGTTTGCACCCCACGGGAGGGGACATGGCAACGCCCGGAACACCTGGTACCACCAGTTCGACGAACCCCAGCAGACGCTCCGTCCTCCGCGCGGCCGCCATCGGCGCGGGAGCGGTCAGCCTCCCTGCCATCCTCTCCGCCTGCAGCAGCGGCCCGTCCGGACCCGGCGGATCCGGGAACAAGACGGTCAGCTTCGGGTCCAACTGGTCCGACCCGGTCCCGAAGCAGGGCGTCGCCAAGGCGATCAGCGACTTCCAGACCAGCAACAGCGGCTACTCGGTCAAGACGAACACCGTCGACCACAACTCGTTCCAGCAGAACATCAACCGCTACCTGCAGGGCAACCCGGACGACGTGTTCGGCTGGTTCGCCGGCTACCGGATGCAGTACTTCGCCCAGAAGGGCCTGCTCTCGGACATCAGCGACGTCTGGTCGGGCTTCACCGGCTTCTCCGACGCCATCAAGGCGCAGTCCACGGGCCTGGACGGCAAGCAGTACTTCGTCCCGTACTACTACTACCCGTGGGCCGTCTTCTATCGGAAGAGCGTCTTCGCGCAGCACGGCTACCAGATCCCCAAGACCTTCGACCAGTACATCGCGCTCGCCAAGCAGATGCAGAAGGACGGCCTGGTCCCCATCTCCTTCTCGGACAAGGACGGCTGGCCGGCCATGGGGACCTTCGACTACATCAACATGCGCACCAACGGCTACGACTTCCACAAGTCGCTGATGGCAGGTCACGAGGACTGGACCGACCCCAAGGTCAAGAAGGTCTTCGACACCTGGCGCGAGCTGCTGCCCTACTACCAGCCCGGCGCCCTCGGCCTGACCTGGCAGGAGTCCGCGCAGGCACTGCAGCAGAAGAAGACCGGCATGATGACCCTCGGCATGTTCCTGGGCCAGCAGTTCGGCACCGACGTCGCCGACCTCGACTTCTTCGCGTACCCCGAGATCGACCCGGCCATCGGCCAGGACGCCGTCGAGGCGCCCATCGACGGCTTCCTGCTCTCGCACAAGGCGAAGAACCCGGCCTCGGCCAAGAAGCTGCTCACCTTCCTCGGCACGCCCAAGGCCGAGAACGACTACCTCTCCGCCGACCCCACTCTGCTCGGCGTCAACTCGGCCGTGGACACCAGCGGTTACTCAGCGCTCCAGCAGTCCGGGGCCAAGCTGGTCTCGACGGCGAAGAGCATCTCCCAGTTCATGGACCGCGACAGCCGCCCGGACTTCGTCTCCACCGTGATGATCCAGGCGCTGCAGACCTTCCTGAACAACCCCAAGGACGTCGACGGACTCTGCAACAGCATCCAGCGGCAGAAGACGGCCATCTATGCGACCGAAGGCTGAGCTCGACACCACCGTGACCACGACCGAAACGCAGGCGACGCCCGTGACGCCCGCCGCCCCCACCCCGGGGCGGCGGCGCCGCATGCGTCGGCTCACCACTCGCGACCGCCTGGTGATCGGGCTGCTCCTCGGTCTGCCGCTGCTCTTCGACCTCGTGCTGGTCTGGGCGACCACGTTGGCCTCGGTGGGGCTCTCGTTCACCGGCTGGGACGGCATCGGCTCCATCAAGTGGGTCGGTGTCGCCAACTACAAGGAACTGTTCACCAACTACCCGCCGTTCGCGACCGCGATCTACCACAACCTGCTCTGGCTGGCCTTCCTCGCGGTGGTGGCCACCCCGCTCGGGCTGCTCTTCGCGGTGCTGCTGGACCGCAAGATCCGGTTCAGCCGCTTCTACCAGAGCGCGATCTACCTGCCGGTGGTGCTCTCGCTCGCGGTGATCGGCTTCATCTCCCAGCTGATCTTCTCCCGCGACAACGGAGCGCTCAACGCGCTGCTGGGGCAGACCGGCCCCGGCAGCCACCCGGTCGACTGGATCGGCGACCCGCATCTGAACATCTGGATGGTGCTGCTGATGGCCGGCTGGCGCCATTCCGGCTACGTCATGGTGCTCTACCTGGCCGGGCTCAAGTCGGTGGACCCCACGCTGAAGGAGGCCGCCGCGATCGACGGTGCCAGCTCGCGGCAGACCTTCTTCCGCGTCGTCTTCCCGGTGATGCGACCGGTCAACGTCATCGTCGGCGTGATCACCGTGATCGAGGCGCTGCGCGCCTTCGACATCGTCTACGCGATCAACAACGGCAAGAACGGGCTCGAACTGCTCTCCGTGCTGATCACCGACAACATCATCGGCGAGGCCAGTCGGATCGGCTTCGGCTCGGCGATCGCGGTGGTGCTGCTGCTCATCTCGGTGGGCTGCATCGTCGCCTACTGCATGACGGAACTTCGTGAGGAGAAGAGGTGAGCGCGACCACGGTGCGCCCGCTGCGGGGGCGGGCGGTCGGGCAGCGCCGACCGGGCGTCAAGCCGGCCCGGCTCGGGCTGCACACCTTCCTGATGACCGTCTCCCTGGTCTGGCTCGCGCCGCTGCTGCTGGCCGTCTACGCCTCGCTGCGGCCCTACCAGGAGACGGCGAAGTACGGCTACTTCTCGCTGCCGCACCATCTGAGCTTCGACTACTACCGGCAGGCCTTCTCGCAGTCGGGGATGAGCAAGTACTTCGTCAACACCCTCCTGATCGCGGTTCCCGCGGTCCTGCTGACGCTCTTCTTCGCCTCGTTCGTGGCCTTCTGCATCTCCCGGGTCCGCATCCGCGGCGGCTTCGCGATCCTGATCCTCTTCACGGCGGGCAACCTCCTGCCGCCGCAGGTCATGGTCACCCCGCTGTACGAGCTGTTCACGCGGCTGCCGCTGCCGTACTGGATGTCGGACTCGATGACGATGTACGACTCCTACTGGGGAGTCATCGCCATTCACGTGGCCTTCCAGACCGGCTTCTGCGTCTTCGTGCTCAGCAACTTCATGCGGGCGCTGCCGGACGAGCTGATCGAGGCCGCGATCATGGACGGCGCGGGCGTCTGGACCCAGTTCTGGCGGATCACCCTGCCGCTCTGCCGCCCGGCGCTCGCGGCCCTGGCCACACTGGAGTTCGCCTGGGTCTACAACGACTTCCTGTGGGCACTGGTGCTGATGTCCTCCGGCGACAAGATGCCGGTCACCAGCGCCCTCAACAACCTCCGGGGGGAGTTCTTCACGGACTACAACCTGCTCGCGGCAGGCTCAGTGCTGGTCGCCCTCCCGACCGTCATCCTGTTCTTCCTGCTCCAGCGCCACTTCATCGCGGGCCTGACGCTGGGCGCGACGAAGGGCTGACCCTCAGCCGGATCGTCACTGGATCCTCAGTCGGCGTGCGGCTCGGCCCACGCGTCCGCCCGGCGCAGGAACGCCGGGCGGACGGTCGCGTCGGGCGGATCGTAGTAGCGGTGGAAGACGGCCGTCGATCCGCCCGAGAGCGGGGGCACGATCCAGGACCAGTCGGTGGGGACCGGTCTGCCGTAACGTTTCTCCCGCTCGATGTGGGTCAGGAAGCGGCGCGATTCGGTGTGATGGTCCGCCATGGTGACCTCCGCGCGGGCGAAGGAGTGCAGCACCGCCGCGTTCAGCTCGACCAGCGCGCGGTCACGCCAGAGCGTGCGCTCGTGGGAGGTGTCGAGGCCGAAGACCTCGGCCACCGCCCGCAGGCGGTCGTAGCGGTCGGGGTCGGCGAGGTTGCGTGAGCCTATCTCGGTGCCCATGTACCAGCCGTTGAACGGCGCGCAGGGGTAGTGGACGCCGCCGATCTCCAGCGTCATGTCACTGACCGCCGGTATCGCGTACCAACGCAGGCCGAGCCCGGCGAAGGCCGGCTCGGTGGGGTGGGTCAGCCGCACCTCCAGCAGGGCGTCGTCGGGGAGTTCGTACCACTCGGGCGGCCGCTCCGGCGAGGTCTGCACCAGCAGCGGCAGCGGTTCGAACGGCCCCTCGCCGCCCTTCCAGCCGAGCTCGCGCGCCAGCTCGGCGCGCTCGGCGCTGCGCGGGTCGTCGGCGTAGCGGACCAGTTGCTCGTTCAGCAGCCGCGGTGCGGGCCGCCCGGGCAGGTCGGGGGCGAAGACGCTGATGACCGGTCGGATCCGTCCGCCGTTGGCGGCCAGGCGAAGGTGCTCGAAGGACTGCTCGGCGATGTCGTCCGCCCGGCGCAGATGCCGCAGGTCGCGGACGACCAGGCTGCGCCAGTACAGCCGGCCGATGCAGCGGGCCGCGTTCCGCCAGGCGACGCGGGCACCGTAGGCGAGCTCGTCGGACGTGTGCGTGTAGGTGCCGTACGCGTCGAGCTCCGCCCGGACCTCGGCGAGGCGCGGCTCCGGGTCCTCCACCTGCGGGGACTCGGCGGTGTAACGGCGGATGAACTCCTCCGCCGCCCGGTACGGCGGTGCGGCGTTCGGCGTGACGTACGGTACTGGCCTCGGCGCCGGGCTGACGGCGTGGCCAGGGCTCTGGCCGGACGGACGCTGGTGCACGACCGGACAGACCGGCGCGGGCGCGGGCGGCGGTGGGTCGGTGGTGACGGCGGCACGGCGGATACGATGACGGGTGAACAGCAAGGACACATCCCTCCCACCTCATGAGTACCGTAGGTGGCCGACCAGGAACGCAGGGTGCCGGAATCTCCGGACAGGAAGGGATGGTTCCAGCTATCCTCGCGCCTCGCCCTCGTAGACTCACGGCATGCTCAAGGCCGATCGCTTCGCCCGAATCCTCGATCACGTCGCCCGCGCGGGCAGCGCCGACGTGCACCAGCTCGCCGATCTTCTCGGCGTCTCGGGCGCCACGGTCCGGCGCGACCTCCAGGCCCTGGACGAGCAGGGCCTGCTGCGCCGCACTCACGGCGGCGCGGTGACCGGCAGCGTCAACCTGGAGCTGCCGCTGCGTCACCGCGCGGGCCGACAGCAGGACGAGAAGCGCAGGATCGCGGAGGCTGCGGCGGAGTTGATCCCGACCGGCGCGGTCGTCGGCCTCGCGGGAGGCAGCACGGTCAGCGCCCTCGCCCGCGTCCTGGCCGAACGCTGCGGGGGCGGGGACGGCAGCGGGGACGGCAGCCGGGAGGGGCAACTGACGGTGGTGACCAACGCGGTGAACATCGCCGCGGACCTGATCGTCCGTCCGGAGATCCGGCTCGTCGTCATCGGCGGCCAGGCCCGCAGCGCCAGCTACGAACTGGTCGGCCCGGCCGCCGACCAGCACCTCGCCCGCTACCGCCTCGACTTCGCCTTCATCGGCGTCGACGGCCTCAGCGCGACCGCCGGCTGCACTACCCACGACGAGATGGAGGCCCACACCGACCGCGCCTTCCTCCGCGTGGCCTCGCGGGCGGTCGTCCTCGCGGACGCCAGCAAGCTCGGCCAGGCGACCTTCGCCTCGATCTGCCCGCTGGACGAGATCGACACCCTCGTCACGGACACCGACCCCGCCGAGCCCGAGCGCAGCGCGCTGGCCGCGGCGGGGGTCCGGGTGATCCTGGGCTGACCTCTCGGGAGCTGATTCCGCTCCGGCTGACTGCCCTGCGCTGACCGATCCCGCGTCGCGGATCCTGCGTCGCGGATCCTGCGTCAAGGATCCATGGCGGCTCAGCGAGCGCCGTCGAGGAGAGACAGCAGCCGGGCCACCTCCGCCGAGACGGCGTCCCGGCCCGGCGCGAGCCACGTGCGCGGGTCGACGAGCTTCGGATCGGCGGCGAGCGCGTCGCGGACCGCCTCGGTGAAGAGGCGGTTCAGGTGGGTCGAGACGTTGATCTTGCGCATCCCGGCCGCGGCGGCAGCGACCAGCGCCTCGTCGGGCACGCCGGACGAGCCGTGCAGCACCAGCGGAACCGGGACGGCCTCGCGCAGCCGCGTGATGAGCGCGAGGTCGAGTGTCGCCGTGCGGGACGTCATCGCGTGCTCGCTGCCGACCGCGACGGCGAGCGCGTCCACGCCCGTCCGTGCGACGAACTCGGCGGCTTCCGCCGGGTCCGTCCGCACGCCCGGCGCATGCGCGCCGTCCTTGCCGCCGATCTCGCCCAACTCGGCCTCCACGAAGAGTCCGTTGGCGTGGCACCAGGCGGTCACCTCGGCCGTGCTGCTCAGGTTCTCCGCCCATGCGAGCTTCGACCCGTCGTACATCACCGATCCGAATCCGCACGCGGCGGCCTCGCGGATCAGCCGCTCGTCGGTCGCGTGGTCCAGATGCAGCGCCGCCTGCGCGCCGCTGTGCTCGGCAGCGAGGCGCGTCGCGGCGGCGAGGGGAGCGAGCACGCCGTGGTAGCGGACGGCGTTCTCGCTGATCTGCAGCACGACCGGCGCCTTGGCCTGCTCGGCCCCGGCGAGGATCGCTTCGGCGTGCTCGATCTGGATGACGTTGAAGGCGAAGACGGGACGTTCGTCGAGTATCCGCTGCAGGGGGACGAGAGGCACGGTGGGTGGCTCCAGGATCGTGGGAGTGGGTGCTAGCGGGGGAGTGGGTGGTGGGGTGAAGCCTCAGCGGGCCACAACGGCGCGGACGGCGACCAGCGGCCGGAGCTCCGCGTACAGCTCGGCGTCGAAGTCGCCCGCGAGCGGCGCGGCGACGGCTGCCGCCGAGAGCGCGACGGCCTCGGCGAGCGCCTCGGCGGGCGGCTGACGCCGCGCCAGGGCGAGAGCGAGCGCGGCGGAGGCGGCGTCACCCGCGCCGGTCGGATTGCCGGCGACGAGTCGCGGCGGCACAGCGCGCAAGGCCTCGCCGCCCCAGTCGGCAGCCAGCCCGTCCGGCCCCGCCGACACCACGGCGGCGCGCGCCCCGGCGGCGACGAGCGCACGGGCCAACGCTGAGGGCAGGGCGTTTTCGGTGCCTGTCGCGCTGTCAGAACCAAGATCGCCAAATGTTTCACGTGAAGCATTCGGCGATCTTGATCCGCCCTCGTCCTCGCAGGTCACCCCAGGAGTGGCCGCCCCC
Organism: Streptacidiphilus sp. MAP12-20; assembly: GCF_041262525.1. NCBI lineage: Bacteria > Bacillati > Actinomycetota > Actinomycetes > Kitasatosporales > Streptomycetaceae > Streptacidiphilus > Streptacidiphilus sp. MAP12-20. Next base: position 110,274 of record NZ_JBGCCK010000023.1, on the reverse strand, counting down.
GCTCGACGTGGTCGCGCGCTGCTCGCTTCGGGCCTTGCCGCGCTCTCGGCAGCGTGGCGCGAGGAGAGTCGTGCAGCCTCCGCGTCCGGTCCGGCCAGGGGCGCCGTGCGCGCGTCCCGCGCGACCGGCAGCACCGCGTCGTCCGGGTCGTGGCCGCGCCAGCCCACTGCGGCAGACTGTCCCAAGCCGTCCGCATCGTCGAGCCCGAGCCCGAGCCCGAGGCCGAGCCCGAGCGCGCGTCGCGCCTCCTCCGCGTTCGGCTTGACCAGGGCCGGCCGCGCCCCAAGCGCGGCCCGCAGCGCGGGCCCGTCGGCGTCGACCAGCGCCGGCACGCCGGCGTCCGCCGCCAGACGGACCAGCCGGGCGTACGCGTCGACCGGCACGCCCGGCGGCAGGCTGCCGGAGAGGACCACCGCCCGCGCGGTCGCCAGGGACGGCAGGAAGTCGTCCCGGACGAAGCGCTCGAACTCCTCCGCCGTCACCATCGGCCCCGGCTCCCAGAATCCGGTCACCCCGCCGCCGCTCGCCCCGCCGCCCGCCGCCGCGTCCACCACCGCCACCGCACGACGCGTCGCGCCCGCGATCGGCGTCAGCCGGTGCGGGACGCCGGACGCCGCGAGCTCCGCGCGCAGCGCGTCGCCGGTCGCCCCGCCCGCTAGGCCGAGGGCCAGGGCCGGCTCGCCGAGCGCGGCCAGCACCCGCGCCGCGTTGACGCCCTTGCCGCCCGCCCGCTGAGCGACGGACCGGACCCGGTGCGTCGCACCGAGCGTCACGCCGTCGACGACATACGTCACGTCCAGCGCCGCGTTGAGGGTGACCGTGACGATCACGAGGAGAGCACCACCGACCGGGTCAGGTGCTGCGGGTTGTCGACGTCGCGGCCGAGCCGCTCCGCCAGCGCGACGCCCAGGCGCTGCACCTTGACCAGCTCCGCTAGCGGGTCGTGGCGGGCCGTCACCAGGTGCGCGCCGGTGGCCCGTACCTGCTCGGCGAGGCCGTCCGGCAAGGGGCCGAGGCTCCACACCGCGCGGCCGGGCCGCGCGACGCTGATCGGGCCGTGCCGGTACTCCATCGCCGGGTAGGACTCGGTCCACCACGCCGCCGTCTCGCGCACCTTCAACGCCGCCTCGCGCGCGATGCCGTAGCTCCAGCCGCGCCCGAGGAAGGAGACCTGCTCGGCCTCGACCAACTCCTTGTCCAGCGGCTGCTCCAGCGCCTGCGCGGCCTGCGCGGGCAGCCCCGAGACGTCCTCGCCCAAGTGCGCGCGGAGCAGCACCATCTGCGAGGTGGGGAACCGGGTCTGCACGACCGAGCGCTCGTCGGCCCAGTCGAGCACGACCAGGTCCTGCGCCAGATCGGCGATCGGTGTGTTCGGGTCGGCGGTGATCGCGGTCGTGGCCACCTGACCGCGCACGGCGTCCAGCAGTGCCAGCACCTCCGTCGTCGTACCGGACCGCGTCAGCGCGAGCACCCGGTCGTAGCGCCGTGCGAAACCTGCGCCGAGCGGGGCCTCGGACGCGGCGAACGCGTCGGTCTCGCCCAGGCCCGCGCCCTCCCGCAGAGCGGCGTAGGCCTGGGCCATGAACCACGACGTGCCGCAGCCGACCACGGCGACCCGCTCGCCGGTTCGCGGCAGCAGGTCCGTGAACGACGGCAGCAGGTCCAGCGCGCGCTGCCAGAGCGCGGGCTGTGAGGCGATCTCCACGGAGGTCTGCGAGGCGACGGTCACCGGCGACACCTTCTCTTTGTTGATTGTTCGATACGGCTGTTCATTACTGCGCAAATTAGCATCAGGATGAGCAGGACTGAGCATAGCGACTGACGCTCGAAAGCGAAACGCCCCGCCCGGCCAAAGCCGGACGGGGCGTTCACCTCACCGAAGAGCGGAGGCGGCCTACTCCTCGTCCGCCAGCCCCGCCTCCTCCAGATCCAGCGCGCGCTGGATCCGGCGACGCGTCGTGTCGCTGATCTGCCGCTCCTCGTAGAGCCGGCCCAACTCCTGCGCCTCCGCCCGGATCAGCTCGTGCCGCAGCTCGCGGTGGGCGACCATCAGCGTGTGCTCCGCGCTCTGCTCCTCGTCCAGCAGCGCCTGCGCGTGGTCGAGGCGCGCGTGCAGGCTGCGGCGCAGCTGCTCGACGACGACCTCCGGGGCGGCGTCGACGTCGGCGACCTGCTCCAGCCGGGCCAGCCCGGCCCGGGCCAGGCTGTCCTGGGCCTGCGCCTCCTCACGCGCGGTCGTGGCGGGCTCCAGCGCGATGCCCGAGGCGCGCACCACCGGCGCGAGCGTGAAGCCCTGAAGCACCAGGGTCAGCACCACCACGCCCGTCGTCAGCACCAGCACCAGCGAACGGTGCTGCAGCGGCTGGCCGTCGCTCGCCGCGAGCGGGATCGACAGGGCGGCCGCCAGCGGCATCACCCCGCGCGTCCCGGCCCAGGTCAGCACCGCCGGGACGCGCCAGGAGAACGGGCCCACGCCCCGGCGCCGCTGCATCACCGCGGACATGGGGAAGATCCAGAACAGTCGCGTCGCGATGAGCGTGCCCGCGATGGCGACCACGCCGAGCGGCCACATCATCTCCCCGGCGCTCAGACCGTGGATCAGCGAGGGCAGTTCCAGTCCGATCACCGCGAAGACGACGCTCTCCAGCAGGAAGACCACCGTCTGGTAGACGGCGTGCACCTGGAGCCGGATCCGGGCGTTGGTCAGCCGCTGCCCGGTCGTGCCGAGCACCACGCCCGCGACGACCACGGCGGTGACGCCCGAGGTGTGCGCGTCCTCGGCCAGCACGTAGGCCGCGTAAGGGGTGACCAACGCGATCACCGTCTCCAGCACCGGCTCCTCGGTGCGCCTGCGGATCTGCGCGACCGCGAGTGCGACCAGCCCGCCGACCAGCGCGCCGCCACCGCCCAGCAGCAGGAACTGCCACGCGGCGTGCGGCACAGAGAAGGACCCGGCGGTCACCGCGGTGCCGACCGCGACCTTGAACAGCACGAGGCTGGTCGCGTCGTTGAAGAGACTCTCCGACTGCACCATCACCTGGATCTTCGGCGGCAGCGACAGCCGCCGCCCGAGCGCCGTGACGGCGACGGGGTCGGTGCTCGCCAGCACCGCACCCAGCACGAAGGCCATCGGCGCGGCCAGCGGCGTCAGCGCGGCGGCGACCACGCCCACGGCCGCCGCCGAGACCAGCACCAGGCCGAAGGCCAGCAGTGCCACCGGCCGCCAGACCAGCCGCAGCTCACGGAAGGAGATCTCCTCGGCGGAGGCGTAGAGCAACGGCGGCAGCACCCCGACGCTGATCACCGCGGGCGGGACGTGCAGGTCGGGGGTGAACGGCAGCGCGCCTATCACCACGCCTGCCACGACCAGCATCGAGGGAGCCGGCAGGCTCCACCGTCGGGCCCCCGTGGCCACGAGCGTGGCGAGGGCCACCAGCAGCAGGACGGCGGTCAGATCGGTCATCGGTGTGGCTACTTCCGGAGGTCGGATCGGTTCAGCTCTTCCCCGGAGCGCCTCTGCCCCGGCTCACCGACCAGACTTCCCGGCTCACCTCGCCGCGCCCCGGGCATCGTATGCGCGGGGGCCGCGTAAAGATCCTGTCAACGCGCCAGCCCCGAACGCAAGCCCGAACGCAAGCCCGAACGCCGGCCCGAAAAGCGGAACCGCCCCCGCGCGAGCGCGGGGGCGGTCCGGTGGAGCGCTGGGGCGCAGCCCCAGTTGTCAGCCCTGCTGTCAGCCCTTGTAGTCGAACGGCACCGAGCCGTCGCTGGTCGGGTTGAGAGGCGTGTCCGCCCCCGGCTGCGGGCCGGCGACGCGCGGCGCGTACGGCGTGGCGGCCTTGCCGTTGTAGGTGCCCAGGTCGTGGTGCACCGCCCAGGCGATCCGCTCTATCGTCGTGACGCCGTAGTCCATGGACGACTCGTTGTCGGTCAGGACCGTCATCCGGTAGTTCTTCCCGTTGCCGGTGAAGACACCGATGCTGTGCACGCGCCAGTCACCGAAGGACCGCTGGAGCCAGCCGTTCTTGTTGTGGGCGACGACCCCGGGGGGCGTCCCGTAGGGGGTGCCCCAGCGCTGGTCCGACTCGACGTGAGCCATCAGCGAGAGGCCGAAGGCCTTGCTGTTGGGCGTCAGCACGTCCGTGCGGTCGGTGTACGCGTCCAGCAGATGCATCTCGTCCCGGGCGGTGATCTGGGTGAGACCCCAGTAGCCGCCGGGGCCGAGCGTGGTGTAGTTCATACCGACCAGCCTGAGGAAGTTGTTGAGCCGGGTCCGGCCCAGGTCGTTCCACAGGTTGCTGGCGGCGGAGTTGTCCGAGTTCTCGATCATCGGACGCAGGTTGCTGATCTCCCAGGAGGTCAGGTAGCGGTGCTGCTCCTGGGCCCGGCGCAGGACCGCGCCCATGATCGTGGCCTTGACCACGCTGGCGGAGTCGAAGGTCGAGTAGGCGTGCAGCGCGCAGTACACACCGGTCTTCGCGTCCCACACGTTGAGCGCGTAGCGGTCCGTACGGCCGGCTACGGCTGACGCGATGTCACGCGACAGCTTGGCGGCGAGCGCGGGGTGGGTGTGCGAGCTGCAGATCGGCACGCTCGCCGCAGCGGCAGGCTGAGCCAGTCCCAGGGGGACCAGTGCGGCCAGGGCGGCGGTGCCGATCCCGGCCGCGAGCGCGCGGCGGGCTCGCGCCCTGAGGGGTGATGCCACGGAGTGGTTCCTTCCGACGTCGGTCCGTGATGCTAGTCCTACGAGTGTGCAAGTTGACGACTCGTCGCATGTGCAGACATTCCGAACGTCGGACAGGTTGCGCAGAAATTGTAACGATCAGACCATCAGTTCGCGCCCGTCCTGACGGTGCGGGAGGCGGTGGCCTGCGGAATCATCAGTTCCGGGCTCTTCCGCGCCGACCGGCAGGGACGAGTCCCGTGAGACGAGCGCGGCGTAATGCCCGCCGAGAGCCAGCAGCTCCTCGTGGGTCCCGCGCTCGGCGACCTGCCCGGCGTCCAGCACCACGATCTGGTCGGCGTCCCGCACGGTGGAGAGCCGGTGGGCGATGGTGATGGTGGTCCGCCCGGCTGACAGGGCGTCGAGTGCCTGTTGCACCGCCTGCTCGGTCTGCGTGTCCAGCGCGCTCGTCGCCTCGTCGAGTACCAGCACCGGCGGATCGCGCAGGATGGTCCTGGCGATCGCCAGGCGCTGCTTCTCGCCGCCGGAGAAGCGGTAGCCGCGCTCGCCGACCAGCGTCGCGTAGCCGTCCGGCAGCGAGCTGATGTGCTCGTGGATCTGCGCCGCCTGCGCCGCCGCGACCAGCTCCTCGTCGGTCGCGTCCGGTTTGGCGAAGCGCAGGTTGTCGGCGACGGAGGCGTGGAAGAGGTACGTCTCCTGGGAGACGACCCCCACCGCGTCGGCGAGCGCCGCGAAGCTGAGGTCGCGCACGTCCGTGCCGTCGATGGTGACCCGGCCCTCGGTGACGTCGTAGAGCCGCGGGACCAGATAGCTGAGCGTGGTCTTGCCGGATCCGGTCTCGCCGACCACGGCCAGGCTCCCGCCGGGCGGGACGGTCAGGTCGACGCCGCGCAGCGTCGGCCGCTCCTGCCGGTTGTCGTAGCGGAAGCCGACCTCCTCGAAGCGCACCTCGCCGCGCGCCCGCGCCGCGGGGACGACCGGGTCGGGCCGCTCGGTGATGTCGGGCACCAGGTCGAGGTACTCGAAGATCCGCTGGAACAGTGCGAGCGAGACCTGGACGGAGACGCCGACCTGAAGCAGCGAGACGGTCGGCCGGAACAGACTCTGCTGCAGCGAGGTGAACGCGACGAGCGTCCCGAGCGAGACGGTCGCCCCGTGCCCGCCGGCGAGCCCGGCGGCCCAGTAGATGACGGCGGGCATCGCGGCCATGACGATCTGGATCGTCGACTGCCGCCAGCGCCCGGCCATGTCGGCCCGCACCTCCAGCTCCGCCAGCGAGGCCGACTCGCTCGCGAAGTCGTCGCTCAGCGCGCGCGAGCGCCCCATCGTCCGGCCGAGCAGGATGCCGCTGACGGAGAGCGACTCCTGCATGATCGACGACATCGACGCCAACTGCCGCTGCCGTTCCCCGGCGATCCTGCGCCGCTCGTTGCCGACGCGGCGGCTGATCCAGACGAAGAGGGGCAGCAGGAGCAGCGAGACGATCGTCAGCTGCCAGTCGAGCGCGACCATGGCCGCGACGGTCGCCACCACGGTGGTGGTGTTGGAGACGAGCGAGGTGGCGGTGCTGGTGACCGTCGCCTGCATGCCGCCGATGTCGTTGGCGATCCGCGACTGCACCTCGCCGGTGCGGGTGCGGGTGAAGAAGGCCAGCGGCATCCGCTGCAGGTGCGCGTAGACGGCGGTGCGCAGGTCGTGCATGACGTGCTGGCCGACGGTGGTGGAGAGGTAGGTCTGCCAGACGTTGAAGACCGAGTTCGCGACCGCGACCGCGATCATCCCGAGCGCGAGGACGCTGAGCAGTCCGGTGCGCCGCTCGGGGATCGCGACGTCCAGGATGGCCCGCAGCAGGAACGGCGAGGCCACCGACACCAGCGAGGACAGCCCGACCAGCACGGCGACCACCGCGAGCCGGCCCCGGTAGGGCCGGAACAGCCGCAGGATCCGGCGCAGCTGCCGGGGCTGCCGGGGCGCTTCCGGCGTGCGCGGCGGGGGAGTCCAGTCCGGACCGGGAGGTTTCATGGGATCGAGAATAGCTCACTATTGCTGAACCTAATAGTGAGTTCTACTCACTATTAGGGCGCGGGGTCTGCGGCGCAGTCAGTGCTTGAGCGCGTCCGCGCCCCGGTAGTCCTCCGGCACCCCGTGCACGATCATGACGTCGGCGACCATGTGCCGGGTCCGCAGCGGTAGAAGCTCCTGGTAGGCGGGGGAGCCGTACCAGGCCCGCAGCGCGGCGTCGTCGGGGAACTCGATCAGGATCACGTCCCCGGCCCAGGAGCCCTCCAGCGACTCCACCGGGCCGCCGTGGACGAGGAACCGGCCGCCGAAGGGGTCGAGCGTGGTGTCGATTCGCTCCAGGTACTGGACGATGTCCGGGCCGAACTCGACGGAGTGGACGTGGGCCATGGCGTAGGCGGTCATCTCTCTGCTCTCCTCTGCTGCTGCGACTGGATCTGCGGCGGTGCCGTTGTCGCTGTGCCACGAGTCTCCCGACTCACGCCGGACGGGGAATCCGTCGCGCTTAGGTAATGCGGGACCTGCCGACCGGCGACCGGGGCGTGAGCCCGTCGTAAGCTCGAGAGAGGACAGGCATGCCGAGTCCGGAGCGGCCGCCATGATCTTCGTCGATCGCAGGGAAGCGGGGCAGCGCCTCGCCGCGTGCCTCGAGCACCTGCGCGGTGCGGACCTCGTCGTTCTCGGCCTTCCGCGCGGCGGGGTGCCCGTGGCAGCCGAGGTCGCGGACGCGCTGGGCGCGCCGCTGGACGTCGTGGTGGTGCGCAAGCTCGGCGTCCCGTTCCAGCCCGAGCTCGGGCTGGGCGCGATCGGGGAGAACGGAGTGCGGGTCCTCAACCGCGAGCTGGTGTGGGAGACCCGGACCACCGAGACCGAACTCGCCGCCGTCGAACGCAAGGAGCGCGCCGAACTGGAGCGCCGCGTCCACCGCTACCGGGGAGAACGCCCCGCCCATCCCGTGGCGGGGCGTACCGCCCTCGTCGTGGACGACGGCATCGCCACCGGATCGACCGCCCGCGCGGCCTGCCTCATCGTCCGCGCGCAGGGCGCGTCCCGCGTCGTCCTGGCCGTCCCGGTGGCCCCGCGCGGCATCGGGACGGCACTCGCTGACGCGGCGGACGAGCTCGTCTCGGTCGAGACTCCGACGTACTTCGTCGCGATCGGGCAGTTCTACGAGGACTTCACCCAGACCACCGACGCCGAAGTCATCACCTGCCTCGAACGCGCTGCGCTCCACAACCGCTGAATGGTGCTGGGCGCGTCCAACGCCGTCAGCTCGCGGTGGGATCGCCCGGGCGGTCGCGGGCTCCGCGCACGGTCACGACCGCGAGCCCGCAGGCGAAGACCAGTCCGGCGCACAGGGTGCCGCCCAGGTCGTGCGGCGGCCGGGCCGGCCACAGCCAGGGGGTGGTCAGCGCGGGCGGGTGCCACTGCGTGTAGAGCGCGTACACCGCAGCGACCAGGTATCCCGTCGGTCCCGTCCAGGACAGGCCGCCGCCGAGCGCCGCGGCGCACAGCAGGCCGATGCCGGTGATGCCGACGACGTTGCGCAGCACGTCCAGCGTGCCGCCGGACAGGTGCCCGCCGGTCCCGGCGGCGGCCAGCAGGCCGACCGCCGTGGCGGTCAGCGCGGCCGTGACGGTCAGCCGCAGGACCGGCAGCCACCGGCCGGCCACGCGCTCCGGATCGCCGAACGGACTCACCGTGGTGGCCGCCACGCTCACCGCTGCGGCGGCCTCGAAGATCAGCGGCAGCTGCAGCGCGCCGTAGTCGTCCCAGTGCCCCAGGAGCGCGAGCCGCAGGCCGATCGCGCATACCGCTATCGCCAGCACGGCGAACGGGACCCGGTGGCCCACGGCGTACAGCCGCATCAGGCGCGCGCCGGTCACGGGAGCTGCTCCGGCGTGATCTGACCGGCGCGCAGCGCGGCCAGGTGCTGTACGAGCCACGCGTGTCGTGCCGAGGCCAGCAGCGCGGCGAAGCGTTCGGCCGCCGCGTAGGCCGGGGTCCCCGGCGCGACGCTCGGCCACGGGCTCGGGTCCAGCCCGCCCGCTCGGGCGGAGGGCCCCTGGTCCACGGGGACTTCGTGCAGGCCGGCTGCCAGCAGTAGCGCCCTGGCCACCGCGTTCTGGGCCTGGGACGCGCCGGGTCCGTCGCCGACGACTCGCGCGACCAGGTCCGGGCCGTAGGCCTGAGCCAGCTGGCCTCGCAGCTGGGCTGCCAGCTGCTCGGCCGTCAGGGACGGTCCCGGCAACTGCACGGGAAGCACCAGGTGGGAGTCCGACGATGTGCCGCCGACTCGCGATCCCCCCTGCCGAACGCCGAGGCCGTTGCCGTTGCCTGGCCGGTAGGTCACGGACTCCTGGAGGATCCGGGTCGGCGCGCCCGGCAGGCCGGCGAGCTGACTGAGCAGCGGCGCCAGGGCGTTCGCCGTGCCGGGCAGGTAGCCGGCGTAGGCGGGATTGAGGCAGACCGGGATCGCCGTGTGGCTGCACACCGGCGTGAAACGGAGCGGCTGGTCGCTTGCGGCGTCGTGCAGGGCCGGAATGTCGATCGCGCCCTGCGCGTTCATGGTGCCCGTCCCGGCCAGTACGGCCGCGGTCCCGGCAGCCAGCAGACCTGCCGCTGTGAGGCAGGCCGCGATCGCGCGCGTCGACCGGCCTGCCGACGCGGCGGGCAGCGCGAGAGCAGCGAGCAGCGCGAGGGTGGTCCCGGTGAGGAACATCACCTGCGCGATGGGCAGGTCGGGGACGAACGGGTAGAAGGTCGCCACGCCCGCCTGCGGGCCCAGGTTCCACGGACCCGTGACGAGCGGCGAGATCTGCCAGGCGGACTGGCTGCCGTTGATCAGCTCGGTGCTGAGCGCCAGGACGAAGAACGAGGCGATGGCCGCCAGCGGCGCGGTGAAACGGCTGGGCACGAAGGTGCCGACGGCGAACCCGAGGGCAGAGAACGCGGGCAGGCTCGCGGCGGCCACCGCGGCAGGCCACCACAGCGGGCCGCCCCAGCTCGCCTGATGCGCCGTCACCCCGTACAGAACGGCGACGCAGCCCAGGTAGGCCGCCATGGCCCAGATCGTGGTGGCGGCCCAGGGCGCGAGCAACCGCGCCCACCCTGGCCGGGCTGTGATCGTCACCTGATCGGTGACCCGGCGTCGCGCTTCCCTCGATCCCATCCACGCCGCTGCGCCGGTCACCGGGACGGCGAAGGCGAGCACGGCGCCGCTCTGCAGTCCGGCCGCGCGCAGGTTCCACAGCGGCGGCATGGCCATGTCCTTGCGGTAGGTGGTGAGCCAGAACAGCCCGATCGCGACGGGCAGCAGCCACACCATCGCGTTGTGGCGCAGCTCCAGCCGCAGCAGCCGCAGCATCACCTGACCCCGGGCCACGGCGGACCGCGGCCGTCCAGCCGCCGGAGCCGCCGTCGCCGCGGTCATGACCGCGCCTCCGCCAGGACGGCGCTGTACCCGCGCTCGATCGGGGTGTCACCGGCGTCCTGTCCGTCGCCCCGGGCGGCGAGCCCGTCCGGCGTGCCGTGGAAGACGATCCCGCCCCGGTCCATCAAGGCGACCCGGGCACAGACCGTCGCGACATCCTCGACCAGGTGGGTGCTCACCACGACGGTCGCGCGCTGCCCCAGGTCCCGCAGCAGCGCCCGGAACGTCACGCGCTGCTGCGGGTCGAGGCCCGCGGTCGGTTCGTCGAGGAGCAGCAGCTCCGGCTCGTTGACGATCGCCTGCGCGATGCCGACCCGGCGCAGCATGCCGCCGGACAGGGTGCGCAGCCTGGCCTTCCTCCGGTCGCCGAGTTCGACCCTGTCGATCGCGGTCGCGACCGCGACGCGGAGCCGGGCCGGCGGCACCTCCTTCAGCAGCGCGAAGTACTCGACGTACTCCGCCACGGTGAACCCCGGGTAGTAGCCGGGGTTCTGCGGCAGGTAGCCGAGCCTGCGCCTGATCTCCCGGCGCGGGCCGTAACGGCCCGGATCACGGCCGAGCAGCCGCAGGTCGCCGGAGGACGGCGGCATCGCCGTCGCCATCATCCGTAGCAGCGAGGTCTTGCCAGCGCCGTTCGGCCCCAGTAGCCCGAATACCCCGGGACCGACCTGCAGGTCCACCCCGGCCACCGCCGTGACCGCGCCGAAGCGTCGGCTCAGGCCGGTGATGTCGATGTTCATGATGTCGGCGTTCATGATGTCGGTGTTCATGGCACTCCTCCCCGCTGGATCGCTGATGCGGTCCCAGGCTGCCCGCCGGGGCCGGGCCGGGGCGTCCCACCGTGGAGCTCGATCCCCGGTGCTACCACCGGGGGCAGTCCGGTCCGGGCGCGGGCGGAGTCATACCTGGGTATGACCATCCAGGAGTGATGAGCGGACGGCCCCGCCCGCCTACGCTGAGCTCGTGAAACGACTGCCAGCGATCGCGTCGGCGGCCTGGCGCGCCCTCAACCAGGTGCTGACCGGCCCGGATCCGGCCCCGGCCTGGCCCTGGCGCTCGCAACAGGCGCGCCGGGCCGAGTACGCCGCGCTCGCTGCGGCGACGCTGACGCTGTGCTTCGTCAACGCGACCCACGTGAACCAGGTGGCCTCCGACGGCGCCCAGCCGCCGCCCGGCCCCTGGCAGGTACTGGTCGCCGTCGCGGCGGTGCTGCCACTGGCGCTCGCCGCGAAGCATCCGATGGCGGCTTGGCGGCTCGGGTGGCTCGCCCTGCTGCTCACGCCGCTGCTGCCCGCCGCCTGGTGGGGCGGCTGGCCGTGGGGCCCCCCGCAGCTGCTGGCACTGCTCGGGGCCTTCTGCCTGGCGGGGGTCCGTCGGCAGCGGTCCGCCGTGTGGTGGATGTGGGCGCTGACGATGATTCCGTGGGGGCTGTGGCTGATCGTGGACATTCCGAACCTCAACGGCCCCGCCAGTGCCACGATGGTGTTCACCGCCGTGGCGATCGCGGTGGACAGTGCCGGCTCCCGGCTGCGTACCCAGCGCGCACTGGCCATGCAGACCGAGCTCACCGACACCGAGCGGGCGGAGCGCGCCGTGCTCCAGGAGCGCACACGGATCGCCAGGGAACTGCACGACGTGGTCGCCCATCACCTGTCGCTGATCGCGGTCCAGGCCGAGACCGCGCCCTACCGGCTCGGCGAGCTGCCGGAACCGGTCCGCGCCGAGTTCGGCTCACTGAGCGAGGTGGCCCGCGAGGCACTGACGGAGATGCGGCGGCTGCTCGGCGTGCTGCGCCAGGACCAGCCGGCCGGGCTCGCGCCGCAGCCCCAGCTGACCGAACTCCCGGCGCTCGTCGACGCCGCCCGGCGGGCGGGCGTGCAGGTCGAGCTGTCGGCGCCCCCGGAGCTCGGCAAGCTGCCCGTCGGCGTCGGGGTGTGCGCGTACCGGATCGTGCAGGAGTCACTGTCCAACGCGAGCCGGCACGCCCCGGGCGCTGCGGTCATGGTGTCGGTGGACCACGAGGCAGGCGCGGTCCGGCTCCGGGTGGCCAACGGACCCGGCAGTACGGCCACGCGACCGGGACGTGAGCGCGGACGCGGCCACGGCCTGACCGGAATGCGCGAGCGGGTGGCGCTGCTCGGCGGGTCGCTGTCGGCCGGGCCGACACCGGCCGGCGGGTTCCTGGTCTCCGTGGTGCTCCCGCTCGGAGAGTTCACATGAGCGCGGCGGGTCACGGCGGCACGCGCTGCCTGATCGCGGACGATCAGGCCATGGTCAGGGAGGGCTTCGCCGCGGTACTCGCGGCCCAGCCGGGCCTCGAGGTCGTGGGTCAGGCCGCCGACGGCGCCGAGGCGGTGTCCCAGGCGCGGCGCCTGTCTCCCGATGTCGTGCTCATGGACGTGCGGATGCCGATAATGGACGGACTCCAGGCAACCAGGGAGATCCTGCGCGGCACGGCGGGGCAGGAGTGGCCGCGGGTGCTGATGCTGACCACCTTCGATCTCGACGACTACGTGTACGAGGCGCTGCGGGCCGGTGCCAGCGGATTCCTGCTCAAGGACGCCACCGCCGCCGAACTGGTGCACGCGGTCCGGGTGGTGGCGGGTGGTGAGGCGCTCCTCGCGCCGTCGGTCACCCGGCGCCTGATCGCGGACTTCGCCCGGCTTCCGCGCCAGGACCAGCCGCCCCCGCCCGCGCTCGGCGTGCTCACCCGGCGGGAGACCGAGGTGCTGCGGCTGATCGCCCGCGGTCTGTCCAACGCCGAGATCAGCGAGACGCTCGTCATCGCCGAGCAGACCACCAAGACCTACGTCGGCCGGATCCTGGCCAAGCTCGGCCTGCGCGACCGGGCCCAGGCCGTCGTGGTCGCCTACGAGAGCGGTCTCGTCAGGCCGGGCTCCACGCAGCCAGGACTGTAGCCGGGACCGCAGCCGGGACTGCCGCCGGGACGCGCGCCCCGCCGTCTCCGGCTACCGGTATCGGCCGGTCGGATGCATGGTGGTGGGTGGGCCGAAACTCGCGATCCCGGGCGGTGAGCGCAGATGGCGGACGACGGAGCGAACGAGGGGAACTCCCCGAGCGGCAGCAGTCCGGCCGGTCCCGGCCAGGCGCGGGGACGCCGACGCAGGCGCGTCCTCGCGGGCATCGCGGGTCTCGCGGTGGTCGGGCTCGGCATCTACCTCGGTGTCTCGGTGGGAGGTGGCGGTCCGGCTTCCTCGCCGTCCTCGTCAAGCCCCTCGCCGGTCGGCAACCCGCTGACCGGCGAGGGGAGGGCGGGACACGTGCTCGGCGTCAAGATCGACAACGTGGGCGCCGCCCAGCGCGAGCAGGCGGGCCTGAACTCGGCCGACATCGTCTACGTGATCCGCGTCGAGGGCGGCCTCAGCCGCTACCTCGCCGTCTTCGACAGCCAGCACGCGCCGCCGAAGGTGGGCCCCGTGCGCAGCGCCCGGCAGACCGACATCCCGCTGCTCGCCCCCTACGGCAAGGTCGGCCTCGCCTACTCCGGCGCGATATCCGGCCTGCTGCCCGACCTCGCGGCCGCGAACCTGCAGAACGTCACGCCGGTCACGAACCCGAGCCTGTTCAGCAACGGGGGGAGCGACCCCACCTTCATCGCCCCCGACAAGGTCTTCGCCGCCTACCCGGGCCTGGCGCAGGCACCGGACGTCGGGCTCCGCTTCGGCGCCGCGCCGGCCGGTGGCGCGAGCGCTCCGAGCGTCTCGGTCCGGATGCCCTCCGCGTCCTTCAGCTTCACCGCCTCCGGCGCGAGTTGGCTGGTCTCCGTGGACGGCCGGGCCGCGACCACGACGGACCAGGGACGGACCAGCACCACCAACGTGATCGTCCAGCACGTCCAGGTCGTGCCGGGCAAGTACACCGACTTCAACGCCGGTCACGCCGACAACGAGGTCTTCTCGCAGACGACGGGGCAGGGCGCGGCCGACTTCTACCGCGACGGAAAGGTCTGGCACGGCCAGTGGTCGAAGCCGTCCGACACCGCGCCCACCGCGTTCACCGTCGGCGGCGCGCCGATGCAGCTCGCGCCCGGCCGCACCTGGATCGTGCTCGCCGGGTAACGGCCTCCCCAGGTGTAACGGCCTCCCCCGGTGCAAGGGGCGAGCCAGGCGTAAGGAGCGAGGCGGTCGTCAGCGCGCCCCCGACACCGGCCCCGCCAGGTAGGCGAAGTCGTGCGAGGCCATGTCGTGCAGCCGACTGGCGAGGTCCTCCAGCGCCCGGCTCACGGCGAGCTCGTCGCCGATCTCCGGCACGGAGCGGTCGCCCGGGTTGCGTCGCGCCACGCCGCGGCCGACCGCGCTCGCCTCTCCGCCGTCCGACATGATCGCCCGCGCCTCGGTGCGGGTCTCGTCCTCCTCGATCACGACCTTGACGGTCCATTCCTTGGTCTTCATGGGATCACCCGTTCCTGCGTGTATCACCAGTGCGCCACGCCGCGCCGCCCGCGTCCAGTCCGGCGCTGCCGCCCCGGCGGTCATGCCCGCCCGGCATCGCCGCAGCCTTGCACGGACCGGCCGTGCCGGAGCTCGCCCTCACGCGGCGAAGGGGGTGGCCCGAGCCCAGAGGCGGTCGAAGCCGTCCTCGAGTTCCTCGACGGCCTGGGCGTCGTCGATGAGCAGGACAGGACCTGTCGAGGCGTCAGGGTCCGCGAACGGGACGGTGACCAGGGCCCGTGAGCTGTCCGTCAGGATCATCCGGGTCTCCACGGACTCGGTGATCCGCGCCTCCTCCCCGGCCTCCGCATACGCCGCCGCCCGCGCGACGAGGCGAGGGTCGTCGAGCAGGTCGGCGTGGTAGACGCAGCGCACGGTCCCGCCCGAGCAGGTCAGGCTGCGGACCCGGCGAACCCAGTCCGGGTCCGCCAGGCCGTCGAACGGCGGCCGGGCGGTGGCGAGCACGGAGCGCCTGGCGTAGTCCCGCCACTGCTCCATGCGCGCGGGGGAGAGCCGGGCGTCGGCGGGCGCGGTGCGCGCCGCACCCCGCCGCGCCGCCCGCGCCTCCAGCCAGCTCTGGCGCAGTGCGGCGACCAGGTCGACGGCCACCAGTTCGAGCCGGGCCAGGCTGTCGCGGTGGGCGCCGAGCAGGGTGGCCGTCGCGTCGACCGGGTCGACGGCGCGGTACAGGGCCGGTTTGCCCGCGGCCTTGACGACCAGGCCCTGGTCGATGAGCAGGCTCAGCACGTCGTAGACCCGTTGCCGGGGGACCCTGGTCGTGTCGGCCAGATCGGTGGCGGTGGCCTGGCCGACACGAGCCAATGCGGCGTAGGCGCGGGACGCATACGGCGTCAGGCCGAGGGTCTCCAGGGCGAGTTCGCAGGACGATGGTGCTGTCGGTGTCATGCCCAACTCATATCACCGGGACATGTCCGGTTGCGACCGGTGATCATTCAACTACTGAGCCGGAGGGCGAACGGTGGCCCCCGCCCCGTCCGTCCCCGGGGACAGGGGCCACCGTCGTGCCGTTCCTATCGCGCCGCCGAACCCGCGGCCCTCGACGGATCGGCCGTGCCCGAGGCCGGCGCGGGCGCGTAACCGCTCGGCCGGGCGGTGAACGTGCCCCGGCCCTGCGTCCGGCTCCGCAGCCGGGTCGCGTAGCCGAAGAGCTCGGCCAGCGGGACGGTCGCCGTGACGACCGACGTGCCCCCGCGCACGGTCGAGCCCGACACGCGACCGCGCCGCGCCGCCAGATCGCCGAGGACCGAGCCCACCGCCTCCTCCGGCACGGTGACCGTCACCTCGACGACAGGCTCCAGAAGCACCATGACGCAGGCGCGCAGCGCCTCGCGCAGGGCGAAGCGTCCGGCCGCGCGGAAGGCCAGGTCCGAGGAGTCCTTCGGGTGCGTGGCTCCGTCGGTGAGGGTGACCCGGACACCGGTCACCCGGTGACCGCCGAGCGGACCCTCGGCCAGGGCCTCACGGCAGCCCGCCTCGAACGCGCGGACGTATTCCTGCGGCACCCGCCCGCCGGTCACGGTGGACCGGAAGGCGAAGTCCGCGCCCGCGGTCTCGACGGTCCGCTCGCCCGCTGTCTCGCCGGTCGGCTCGAACGGCTCGACGTCGACGACCACATGAGCGAACTGACCCGCCCCTCCCTCCTGTTTGACATGCCGATGGACCAGCCCGGTCACCCCGCGCGCGACGGTCTCCCGGTAGGCCACCTGCGGCCTGCCGACCCTGACCTCCAGGTCGTGGGCCCGGCGGAGCTTCTCCACCGCGACCTCCAGATGCAGCTCGCCCATGCCCGACAGCACGGTCTGACCCGTCTCCGGGTCGGTCCGCACGCCGAGCGAGGGATCCTCCTCCACTAGTCGTGCGAGCAGCCCGGTCAGCCGCTCCGCGTCGCTGCTGCGGCTCGCTTCGACCGCGACCGAGACCACCGGCTCGGCCGTGCCGGGCGGTTCGAGCAGCAGCGGCGCGCCCGGCGCGCACAGGGTCGCCCCCGCCCGCGCGGACTTGGGACCGATGACGGCGACGATGTCGCCGGCGACGGCCTGGTCCACGTCCGCGTGGCGGTCGGCCTGCACCCGCAGGATCCGCCCGATCCGCTCGGTGCGCCGTGCACCCGGGTCCAGCACGGTGTCCCCCTTCCGCAGCGTGCCCGAATAAACCCGCAGGTAGGTCAGCCTCCCGGTGGCGGCCGAGCTCACCTTGAAGACGAGCGCGGAGAGCGGCGCCGCCGGGTCTGCGGCCCGCTCGACCACCTCGCCCGACGTGGCGTCGTTGCTGCCGCGCACCGCGGGGACGTCCAACGGCGACGGCAGGTACGCGACGACCGCGTCGAGGAGCGGCTCGATCCCGCGATTGCGATACGCGGAACCGCACAGCACGACCACGGCCTCACCCGAGGCGGTGAGATCACGCAGCGCGGCGGCCAGTGTCGGCGCGCTCAACGTCGCCTCGGTGCAGAACTCCTCCAGCGCCCCGGGATGCAATCCGGCGACCGTCTCCTCCAGCAGTCGGCGTCGACGCAGTGCCTCGTCGCGCAACTCGGCCGGCACCGGCCCCTCCTGCACGCCCGTGCTCCCGCCCGCGCCGTCGTCCCACAGGAGCGCGCGCAGGCGCAGCAGGTCGACGACGCCGACGAAGCCGTCCTCCGCACCGATCGGCAGCTGCACGGTGAGCGGCGTCGCGTGCAGTCGCTCACGGATCGAGGCGACGGCCGTGTCGAGGTCGGCCCCGGCCCGGTCGAGCTTGTTGACGAAGGCGATGCGCGGCACCCCGTAGCGGTCCGCCTGTCGCCAGACGGACTCGCTCTGCGGCTCCACGCCGGCGACGGCGTCGAAGCCCGCGACCGCTCCGTCGAGGACGCGCAGCGAGCGTTCGACCTCGTCGGTGAAGTCGACGTGCCCGGGGGTGTCGATGAGGTTGATCCGGTGCCCGGCCCAGTCGCAGCTCACCGCCGCCGCGAAGATGGTGATGCCGCGGTCGCGCTCCTGCGGGTCGAAGTCGGTGACGGTCGTGCCGTCGTGGACCTCTCCGCGCTTGTGTGTGGAGCCGGTGGCGAACAGGATCCGTTCGGTGACGGTGGTCTTCCCCGCGTCGACGTGGGCCAGGATGCCCAGGTTGCGGACGGCGGAGAGGGTCTGGCGAGTGGTCGTGGAGAGGTTGGCGCGCACGGCCGTTGGCCTTTCGGGGTGATTCAGGAAGCGATGACGGCGCGATTCACCATGGTCGAGCGGGCCTGCCTGACACACCAGGACGGAACGTCAGGCAGCACGCGCGCTCGCCACGGAGCTCCGGTTCCGGCCGCGCAGCCGGTACCGGGCGGCCGAAGACACCAGGATCACCTCGAACCGCGACAGGGGAGCGACGACGGCGGCGCTGCGTGCGCGCATGGCCTGGCTCCCCTCACTGGTCACGGTGGCGCGCCCGGAGTCTCTCGTGGCGCGCGGTACGGATCGAGTGTAGGGAAACAGGGCTGACGGCGCATCGGCTTTATGGGCTCCGACGGTTCGCGAGCCCTGACGAAGCGTCGTCAACAGATCCTGTCAGAGCCATTGACCGAGGTTCGAACCAGTCGGTAACTTTCCCGCCAGTAACCTCGCGGAAATGTCGGCGACACCGGGTGGACGCCCGGCGTGCCCCGGCTTTTCGCGCGCCCGGAGCGCCACATTTGTGCCTGTACCTCCTGTCGCGGACCACCCCCCGGATTCAAGGAGAACCCGCATGTCGATCCGTGCCCGTGCCCGAAGAATGGCCGCCGTCGCGGTCGCCGCCGCCACCGTCTCCGGCCTCGCCCTCGCCGTCCCGGCCCAGGCGTCCTCGGCCGCCGGTCTCAACTACGTCGCCCTGGGCGACAGTTACAGCGCCGGTTCCGGTGTCCTCCCGGTCGACTTCAGCGCCCCGCTCGAGTGCGCCAGATCGACGGCGAACTACCCCCACGACCTCGCCGCGAGCACCGGCGCCCAGCTCACGGACGTGACCTGCGGCGGCGCCCAGACCAAGGACTTCGCCGGCTCCCAGTACCCCGGCGTCGCACCGCAGTTGAACGCGCTGAGCGACAGCACCGATCTGGTCACGCTGACCATCGGCGGCAACGACAACAACACCTTCATCAGCGCGATCCTCGCCTGCGGCTCGGCCGGCGTGGTCACCCTCGGATTCGGTCACCCCTGCGAGAGTCTCTACGGCTCCACCTTCGACGACCAGATCGACAACAACACCTACCCGGCGCTGGTGGCCGCGCTGAACGCGGTGAAGGCCAAGGCCCCGAACGCCCGGGTCGCGATCATCGGCTACCCGTGGATCGTGCCGAGCCAGGCGGTCTGGGGCTGCTTCGCCAAGATGCCGATCGCCTCCGGCGACATCCCCTACCTGCGCGAGCTCGAGGGCCACCTGAACGCGGCGGTGCAGCGTGCCGCCGACGCCACCGGGGCGACCTTCGTCGACATGGCGGCCGCCTCGGATGGACACGACGCCTGCCAGCCGATCGGAACCCGCTGGATCGAGCCCGTGCTCTTCGGCACCAACTACGTCCCCGTTCACCCGAACGCACTCGGCGAGTCCGCGATGGCCGACCAGGTAGCCGGCGCCCTCAACCTCGGCTGACCTCGCAACGGCCCAGCAGCGGCCCCGAAGGGGCACAGGCCCCGCACCCGGCGAGAGTGCGGGGCCACCTCACGGTTCAACCCCGGTGTCCCGATCAGGCGACGGCCCGATCAGACGACGGTCGCCTTCCAGTCGATCGGGTAGTCGAACTGCCAGGTGCTCTTCTCCGGCTTCATCAGCTTGAACATCACCGGCAGCAGCGCGTCGCGGACGACCCGCGCCACCGGCCCGGCGGCCTTGCGCGCGTTGGTGCGGGCGGTCGCCTTGATGATGCGTTCGACGCGCGGCCGCCGCAGCGCCTCGTAGGCCCTCAGTGCGCCGTCCAGCGGGAGGTCGCGCAGGCAGCGAGCGAGCTCGACGGAGCTCTCCGCCGCCAGGGACGCGCCCTGGCCGGAGCTGGACGACGGGGCGTGCGCGGCGTCGCCGGTGATGACCATGCGGCCACGGCTCCAGGACGGCACTCGCGGCATGTTCTGCGTGCTGCCGGCGAAGAGCATCGTCGCCGGGTCGGTGGCCCGCAGCATCTGTTCGGCCGGGTTGTGGTCGCCCGCGCAGACCTCCAGCAGCGTCGCGATCCAGTGCTCACCGCCCAGTGCCTTCTGCTCGGTGACCGAAACGGCGGTCGGGCTCGGCAGGTTGATGAACCAGACGCCCGCGCCGTCGGCGAACACCTGCCAGCCGAAGAAGGCGCGCTTGCCGAAGGTCATGTGCATCCAGCCGTCGGTCGACGCGAGCCCGGTGTCGGCCACCAAGGCGCCGAAGCCGACCGTCCCCGCGAAGCGCGGTTCGGGCGCCGCGGGGTCGATCAGGCGACGGACGGTGGAGTTGATGCCGTCGGCGCCGATCAGCACGTCGGCGTGGGCCGTGCCGCCGTTGGCGAACCGGGCGGTGATGCCGCCCTTCTCCTCGACCGCGTCGACCAGACGCTTGCCCCACACCATCGGGACGCCACGCGCCTCCGCCTCGCGGCGCAGGGTGCCGAACAGTTCGGGCCGCAGGACGAAGCGCTGCGAGGGGATCCCGGGCAGGGGGCCGAACTCGGCGAGCTGCTTGCCGTTCCAGCTCTGCAGCACGATCCCGTTCATCTGGGTGCTGACCGCGCGGACCGCGTCGCCGACGCCGATCGCGTCGAAGGCCTGGAAGCAGTTGGGCGCGAGCCCCATGCCGCCGCCGACGCCGTCGGCCGTGTCGGCGTAGGCCTCGAAGACGGTCGCCTCGATGCCCGCCTGCTGCAGGGCCATCGCGGTGACCGGGCCGGCGATACCGCCGCCTATGACCAGAGCGCTGCGGACCCGCTGCCGCTGTCCTACGGGTGTCGTCGTTTCCATGGATCGATAGTCGCACGGGTACTAGTTTCAATGCAACTAGTATCCGTGCGGAGATTTGCCTCGATCACGTGGCGCAGCTCAACTCGATATGGCTCAACTCCGAAGCAGATCAACTCCGACACAGGTCGACGTGCTGCACCGTCAGGATCGCGTCCGCGGCGGAGATCAGGCGGGCCCGGCCCAGCTCGCCGCTGTTCACGGCCGAGACGATCGCCGAGGCGGTGGCGGACGTCTGGCCGTTGACGTCGGGCCCCAGGCCGAACATCACCATGTCCGCGCCGGACTTCAACGCTTGCACGGTCGCCTGCGGCACGCTGTACCCGGCAGCCGAGATGGCCTTCGCGTCGAGCGCGTCGGTGATCACCAGGCCGTGGAAGCCGAGCCTGCCGCGCAGTTCGCCGTTGATGACGGTGGCCGAGAGGCCGGCCGGGACGGACGTCAGGCCGGGGACGGTGTTGTTGGACACCATGACCGCCGGTGCGCCCGCGGCGATGGCGTCGGCGAACGGCGGGACGCCGATCGACTGCTCGGCCGCCCACGGCACGGTCTGCGCGGGCCCGAAGTCGGAGTTCCCGCTCGATCCGCCCAGTCCGGGGAAGTGCTTCAGCACCGGGATCACGCCGCCGGACCGCATGCCGTTCATGTAAGCGATGGTGGCGCGTCCCACCAGTGCGGGATCGCCGCCGAACGAGCGAAAGCCGTCGGGGTTGGTCGTGCTGGGCGGCACGTTCGAGCCGTCGACGTCCGCGACGGGAGCCAGGTTCATGTTGACGCCCGCGGCGGCCATCCTGGCGGCGACCTGGGCTGTGGCCTGGTGGATCCGGTCGGGACTCCAGTGCGCACCCATCCAGGCCGGCCATGGCAGCGAACCGACCAGATTGGCCATCCGCTGAATGCCGCCGCCCTCCTCGTCCGTCATGACCAGCAGGCCGCTGCCCCGGGGGGCGTGCGCCCTCAGTGCGGCCAATTGGGCGCCGAGATCGGCAGGCGCGTAGCTGCCGAACAGCACGAGGCCGCCGACGCCCTCCCCGACCTCGGTCCTGACGCCGGAGACCGAGCCTTCCAGGACCGGCACCGCGATCGTCAGCAAGGCCAGTCGGCGGTCCGACCAGCCCGCTAGCCGCGTCGCGTTGCTGCAGGTGGGTGCAGGAGTCGTGCGGACCGCCGAGCTCGGGGGCGGCGGCGCAGACGACGCTGACGCGGTCCCGGAGGACGGAGAGCTCGGGACCGGGGCGGCGCTGCTCGCGCGCGGCCCTGCGGACCCACTGCCGCAGCCCGCCAGCAGCACGGCTGACCCGACAGCGAGCGCGACGGCTCGCAGCGACGTATGCGGCGTGGCCCGAACGGACTGTGTGCCACGGGTACCGGATTCGGTTCGGGCGGGGTGGCGGTGCTGCCTCATGGCCGGCTCCTTTCGCGCCTCACACCGGCGGGCGCAGTGAGATGACCTCGAACCCGGACGCGTAGCGGACGCCCAGACGACTGCCCGTCATCCGGGCGAAGGACTCCAGGAACTCCTCCGGATCCGCCATCGCGTGGTCGCCCAGGCCGGCGAGGTAGGCGCGGTGCTCCTTGAGCGAGGCCACGCCCAGCGCGAAGGTCTCCGTCGTGTCGACGGCGTGCCGACCGTCGGGGGAGCCGGCGGCGAGCACCATCTGGACCCCGTCCCAGGGCTCCAGGCCCTCAGCGAGCAGCTCGCGGAAGACCCAGCGGTTGCCCGCGTCCCGCGCCGCGTCCAGGGTCGCGCGACCGGCCGCGATGTGGTCGGCCTGGTTCGGGAACACCCCACCGTAGGTCTCGCGGTAGTTCGTCGTGATCACGACGTCGGGGCGGTGACGGCGGACCAGTCGGGCGATGTCGCGGCGCAGCGGCAGGCTGTACTCCAGCACGCCGTCGGGATGCCGCAGGAACTCGACGGTGTCGACGCCGACCACCGCCGCCGAGGCGATCTGCTCCGCCTCCCGAAGGGGGCCGCACAGCTCCGGGTCCATCGAGTCGATGCCCGCCTCGCCGCTGGTGACCATCGCGTAGACGACGCGTTTGCCCTGCGCCGTCCACCGGGCGACGGCCGCTGCCGCCCCGTACTCGAGGTCGTCGGGATGGGCGACCACCGCCAGAGCGGTCTGCCAGTCCTCGCCGACCGCTTCGAAGGGCTCGGGCGTCTGCTCGGTCAAGGTGTCGCACCCTCCGTCGGTCCGTCCGCCGCCGCCCAGTGCCGTCGGCGGGAAGCTCTCAGGTCGAGCCTAGTCACCCTGCCCGGATCAGCGCAGGCGCAGCGCCGTCATCTCCGGACGAGCAGGCCCCGGATCGGCGCGGGCACGCGCCACGCGGTGACGGAGATCGTTCGGATCGCGACAGACAGTCGCTAGTGTTCCGTAGGTCCGCTCGCCGACGCCGCACGGAGGATGCTGCCCCCATGCCCGCACGTGGGACCGCCGTACCCCTCTGGACCACCCACCTCGGCGGCGGCCGCATCGCCCGCTGGTCCGACCGGGCGCTCGACGGCGACCCCCGGGCCGAACGTCAGATCCTCTGCCTGCTGGCGCTACTGAGCCTGGGCCTGGCAGTGCTGGCTGTGGTGAGCCCCGACTTCTGGCCGCCGTCGACGCAGACGCTGCCCCTCGTCCTGGGCGGACTGCTGCTGCGCACGCGGCTCCAGTTGCTGCTCATCGCCGTCGTAGCGGTGGGGATCACCGCCGACGCCCTGTGGCGGGAACCCTACGGCGTCCGGCCCGGCTCGGCCGTCGTCCTCGGCGAGACGGCGCTGATCATGCTGATCGCCTCCCGGTTCAGCGGCAGGCTCGGCGTCCGCGGCAACCGGGGCAGCTCGGTCCTGCTGGAACTCGCCTACCGGACCCGCGAGTTGAACGTGCTGCCGGATCTGGGACCGCAATGGCGGATCGACCAGGCACTCGTCCCGACCGGCGGTCTCTCCTTCTCCGGCGACCTGCTGCTGACCCGCCGTCACCAGGACACCGGCCTGTTCGAAGCGCTGCTCGTCGACGTCTCGGGCAAGGGCAGCCGGGCCGCCGCCCGTTCGCTCCACCTGTCCGGAGCCTTCGCCGCGCTGCTCGGCTCCGTCCGGCCCGAGCAACTGCTGCCCGCCGCGAACAGGTACATGCTGCGCCTGGACTGGCAGGACGAGTTCGCCACGGCCGTCCATCTGGCGCTGGACCCCGCCAGCGGTGACTACCAGCTCTTCAACGCCGGGCACCCGCCGCCCGGCTGCCACACTCCGGGCACGGGATGGACCCTGCTCCACGACGCTGGTCCGGCCCTGGGGCTGCTCCCCGACATGGCCTACCCCGCCAGCACCGGCCGCCTCGACGTCGGGATGACGCTGCTCCTCTACAGCGACGGCCTGGTCGAGGTCCCCGGCGAGGATCTCGACCTCGGCATCCGCCGCCTGCTGGACGCGGCTACGCCCCTGCTGTCCGCCCGCCCGCCCCAGGGCATCGCGGCCACTTTGCTCCAGCAGGTCGCCGGCGACATCGCGGACGACCGCAGCCTGCTGGTCGTCCAGCGGGAGCGACCCGGCTGAGCCGCCCTGGCGCGGCGTCAGCTCACGTCATCGTCCGGGCGTCGTGCCTGAACCCGGCGTGGCGGTGGTCGTGGCCGTGTTCGCGGTCGGCGTCGGCGTCGTGTTCGTGGTCGCTGTCGGGCTCGGTGAGGTCGCGGAGCCGGAGGGGGAGCTGGACGCGGAGCCGGAAGGGGAGAGCGAAGGAATCGCACTCGGCGATGTCGACGCGCGGGTGGGCGACGTCGACGGATCGGCCGTCGCCGACGAGCGCGGGGACGTGCCAGGCGTGGCGGTGCCCGCCGGTGCGGTGTCCGAGCTGCTGGGAGGCTCAGCCGCTGTGCCGTTGCCGCCCGCAGTGGTACCTGCGGGCGCGCTCGACCCGGCCGGTGCCGGCGCCGTGCCGGCCGCGCGACGGGGCGCGGACGTCACGGGGGGCGTGGTGGTGCCACCGGACATGGGGACCTGCGTGGCCGGACCTGAGGGCGCGGCGGCGGACGGCGTCGACGTCGGGTTTGGCGTCGGAGTCGGGCTCGCCGACGTGGCCGCTGCCGTCGCGCCGGCACTCGGCGCACCGCCGGTCGTCGTGACGGACCTGTTGCTGCTCAGTCCCGCCGCAGTGGCCCTGGTCCCGGGCGACGCGTGCGCGCCGGTGAGCGTCATGGCCGCCACCGCGCCCGCCGCAGCCAGGGCGAGCCCGCCGGCGGCAGCGAGCGTTCCGGGTCCGCCGGGCACGGAGCGGCCGGACAGCGTGCGGGGGCGGACGCGCCGGTGACGCAGCACGCCCTGGGGGTGGCCGGCGCGTCCCGAGGCGCCGAGCGGCACCAGGAAGCGGACGGCTCCAGTCGCGAACACGGACAGCAGAGCGGGGCCGACCAGTGCGGGCACCCGACGGTTCGCCTCACGCAGCAGGGCGAGTCGGTCGTGGCAGTCGGAGCAGAACTCCGTATGGGTCCGCAGCAGGCGGTCCTGGCGGGAGTTGCCGGCGGCGAGGACCACGCCGCGCAGTTGCTCCCACTGCGGCGCGCAGGCGGGATCCGCGGGCGTGCCCGGTTGCGCGCGCAGGTAGGCCTGTCGCAGTCCCTCCTCGGCGCGGTCCAGCAGAGCGGCAGTGGCTTCCCGGCTGGTGCCAAGTTCCTTCCCCGCATCGTCGAGCGGCCGCTGCTCGACTTCGGCCAGCCAGAGCGCGCGCACCCAGCGGTGCGGCAGTTGCCGTACCGCCTCCGCCAGCACCTCCACCTGGGCAATGCACTGACCACGCCCCGGCGCGTCCTCGCCCCGGGCGCGTTCCGCGACCAGGCGACGGACGTCCGCGGCCAGGCGGTCGCTCGCGTAGTCGACAGGCTGCCCCGTGATGCTGCGCCGCCACAGGTGGAAGAGCGCCTCAGCGGTCAGGTCCTCGGCCAGCAGCGCGTCGCCGGTCAGGCTGCGCGCGTACGCGGCCAGCGCGGCGTGGTGCTCCTGCCGGGCACGGGTCCAGGCCGCGAGAGCGGGCTGCGGGCCCGGCGCGGTGTCGGTGGTCGTCGCGTCGCCGGAGGCGGGCGTGGCAGTGTCGCCCTGGGTCACGGGAGCCCCTTGGAGTGCGAGGTGCGGGGGGCCTCTGCGGCGGGACCCCGGGTGCGGTCGGGTGGTGGCGTCCACTAGATGCCGAGCGGCGCGAATTGCCAATGGCGCAGATCACAGCGGAGCAGACGGTCGCGAGTCGCGGCCGGGGGTTGACTGCGGCGGACCGTGAGCGCATACTTAACGTATTAGTTATGGAACAAGGTGGTTATGGATGGCTGTCGACCAGCTCAGCATCGTCTTCGGCGCCCTGGCCGACCCCACCCGACGCGCGATACTGACCCGGCTGACCAGCGGCGACGCCACCGTCGCCGAACTGGCGGCGCCGTTTCGGATGTCGCAGCCGGCGATCTCGCGGCACCTGAAGGTGCTGGAGCAGGCGGGGCTGATCTCACGCAGTCGGCGGGCCACGGCGCGGCTCAGCCATCTCGAAGCCGAGCCGCTGCGTGAGGTCACCGGCTGGCTGACCCGCTACCAGCGGTTCTGGGACGAGAGCCACGAGCGGCTCGACGAGCTCCTCGCCTCTCTGCAGAGCACGCCGGACGACGTACCGGCACCGGACGAAGCCTCCGGGCCGGAAGACCGAACCAAGGGAGAGTCGACATGAGCAAGACGCAGATCACCGCGGAGCCCGGGGTCCCGCTCATCGTCATGGAGTGCGAGTTCGACGCACCGCGCGACCTCGTCTTCCGCGCCTACATCGAGCCGGACCTCATGGCGCGGTGGGTCGGACCGCGCTACCTGACGACGACAGTGGACCGCTGGGAGGCCCGCGACGGCGGCCGGTGGCGCTTCGTCCAGCAGGCTCCAGACGGGAGCGAGTACGGCTTCCATGGCGTTTTCCACGGCGACGCCTCGCCGCAGGAGACGGTACGGACCTTCGAGTTCGAGGGCGTCCCGGGACACGTCGCCCTGGAGACGCTGACCATGACGGAACTGGAGGGAGGTCGCACGCGAGTGCGCACCCTGTCCTGCTTCCAGGCCGTACAGGACCGCGACGCCGCGATCGCCTCGGGGATGGAGAGCGGTGTCCGCGAGGGTGAGGAACGCCTGCGCGAGCTCCTCGCCTCGCTGCAGGGCTGAGAGACTCTGCCGGGTTTCCCGTCGCGCCCCGAGGATGTGACGGCGGTCACAGCAATCCGTTCGTTCCCCGCCTAAAGTGGCCGCCGCTTCACCCGCGACCTGTGAGGATGCACCGACGTGGCACCACCCGACCCGACCCCTGCCGACCGTACGACCCGCGACACCGGCGGCGGCGGTGACCGTGACGGTGACGTGAGCGTGGAGCTGCTGGAGCAGATCCTGACCAGGCTCCACCGGGCCGACGAGCAACGCGAGCGGGACGGCCGGCCCCAGGCGGAGCCGCGTCCGGAGGCCCCTTCCGCTCCGGCGCTGCCGGTCCGGAAGCGCCGGCCCCCGCAGGGCGGCGCGCGCGGCCGTTAGCCGCGGGCCCGGCCCTCACGCGCCGGGCGGCTGCCGGTGTTCGGTGAAGTTGCGGCCGGCCAGAGCACCCGAGTACAGCGTGAAGCCCACGCCGATGAGCCAGGACTGGACGATCAGGACCGTGCCCACGGAACCGTAGGAGACGGCGTTCGAGACCAGCAGCGGAGCCAGTACCAGCCGGGAGAAGAGTTGCAGGCCCGCCAGCGCGGCCACGGTGGCCACCGCCCCCGGCAGCAGCCGCCGCCACGTGACACGTGAGGCCAGCAGCAGGTGGGGGAGCCACCAGAACAGGCCGAGGCCGCCGAACAGCGTCGCCACGACCCGCAGCGCCGGCTGCATGACGCTGTGCTGCCAGGGCAGGCCGCTGAACACGGCCAGAAGGATGTAGCCGATCAGGCCGGCCAGGCTGATGACCTGGCGCCAGGTCGCGTGCCACGGGCCTCGGGGCAGGTGCCAGATCTGCTCGAACGCGGCCTGTACCGAGGCCATCAAGGAGATTCCGAAGACGGCCAGGGCGGCCAGGCCGAACCCGGTGGTCGTGCTGAGGGTCTGTCCCCGGGTGGTGAAGAGCTGACGCACCGCGCCCGCCCCCGCGCCCGACAGGCCCAGGGCGTCGGTGACCCACTGGGCGATCCCGTTGCCCCGGGAGGCCGAGGCGGCGGCGATGACGATGAGCAGTGGGACCAGGGTGACGAAGAACAGCGCCGCGAACGCCATGGAGCGTTGCATGATCTCCACCTCGCGGCCCTGTGCCCACAGCCGGTGCAGGTAGCGCCGTGCGGCGCCGTTCACCCGCACGGACGTCCGGTGGCGGCCCGGTGAGACTCCCGCACGAATGGACTCCTGACTCCGAGGCTCGGTCGTGCTCCTTCGGTCAGCATCGCTCCAACGGGTGTCCGGTGCCAGGACGCTCGTCCGTCCGGGTGTGGCGCGCTGTCCGGATCAGGCCGGTCCGGCCCGCCTCGTGGTTCTCATCGCGACGTGAGGCGCGCCAGCTGCTCGGTCAGCGTCGGTACGTCACGGTAGGTCAGCCCCAGCGCGGCGATGTGCTTCCACCGCAGGACGCCCTCCGCGTCGACCAGGAACACCGCCCGCCGGGTCATCCCGCCCAGGCCGATCCCGTAGGCGGCGACGGCCGCCCGCTCGGTGTCCGCCAGCAACGGCATCCGCAGCCCGTGCTTGCGGGCGAAGGACTCGTGGCTGTCGAGGTCCTGCGTGCTGATGCCCCAGACGGTCGCCCCGAGATCGGTGAACGCCTCCAGGCCGGAGGAGTAGGAGCACAGCTGCTTGGTGCAGACCGCCGTGTCGTCGCCCGGGTAGAACGCCAGCACCAGCGCCTGGCCGCGCTGCTGCGACAGCGTCAGCTCGCTGCGCTGTATCTCGCCGTCGACCAGCTGCACAGCCGGCAGGGTGAAGTCGGGAGCGGGAGCGCCGAGCTCGGGTGATTTCGCCATCTGGATCCTCCGGGGGGCCGAGACGCCGCGCACTGCCGCGCCGCGCCGCGCGGCCGACACTACTCGCCGCCCCGCGCGCCGAAACCGCGGGCTACGACACCACGTCCTTCGCCCGGAAGTGCCTGAACGCCAGCGCGACCAGCACCACCGCGTAGCTGACCGACAGTGACGCCCCCTTCAGCATCCCGCTCCACTGCAGGGTCGGCTGCAGCGCGTCCACCCAGGAGTACGCCCAGTACGTGGGGAGGAAGTCCCTGACGCTGCCCAGCGCGCTGATCTGGCCCAGGATGTTGCCCAGGATGGTCAGCCCGAGCGCGCCGCCGACCGCGCCGAGCGGTGCGTCGGTGACGGTGGAGAGCCAGAAGGCCAGCGCGCCCGTCACCAGCTGCGAGACGAGCACGAACGCCATCGCGATCCCGAGCCGCGCGAGCGCTGTGCCGGCGGGCAGCGAGCCGCCTGTCGGCAGCCCGAGCGGACTCCACCCGTAGACGAGGCCGCCCGCGACCAGCGCCACCAGCGGCACCACCAGCGAGGCGACGGCGCTGAACAGCAGCGCGACGCCCAGCTTGCTCATCAGCAGCCGGCCGCGTGGCACCGGGGCCGCGAGCAGGTAGCGCAGCGAGGACCAGCTCGCCTCGGACGCGACGGTGTCGCCGAAGAACAGCGCCACCGGCACCAGCATGAAGAAGCCAGCCGAGAGGAACAGGCAGGTCGCGGCGAAGTTGAGGCCGGAGCCCGTGGTCACGCTGAGGAAGGTGACCTGGTTGCGCTGGCCGCTCGGAGTGCCGCCCACCTGAAAGGCCACCAGGATGATCAGCGGCAGCGCGACGACCAGCACGCCCATCGCCAACGTGCGGCGCCGCCGCAGCTGCCGCACCGCCTCGACCCTCAGCGGCAGCGCGCGACGACGGCCGGGGCCGGCCTGCGCGGAGGCGGACGTCGGCGTGGGGGAGTCCGGCTGCTCCGGGACTGCGGTGCTGGCGGTCATCGTGCGGTGCCTCCGATCAGGGTGAGGAACGCGTCCTCCAGACGCCGGTTGGGGGTCAGGCTCGCTACCTTGACCTCCAGCCGGACCAGTTCGACCAGCAGCCGGTCCGCGCTCGTGCCGTCCAGCCGCACCAGCAGCCCGGCGTCGGTGGTCTCGGCCGAGCCGACCCCCGGCAGCGCCGCGACCTTGTCCAGCAGGCTCTCGGAGAGCGGCTCGACCGTGCCCACCAGCAGTGTGTCGTCGGATCCGGTGATCTCGGCGACCGGCCCGGCCTGGGCCAGCTGCCCGTGGTCCATCACCACCAGATGCGTGCAGGTCTGCTCGACCTCCGCGAGCAGGTGGCTGGAGACGATGACGGTGCGTCCGGTCGCCGCATAGGCGGTGATGACGTCGCGCATCTCCCTGATCTGCGGCGGGTCCAGGCCGTTGAGCGGCTCGTCGAGAATCAGCAGATCGGGCAGGCCGAGCATCGCCTGGGCGATGGCCAGGCGCTGCCGCATCCCCTGCGAATACGTCCGCACCGCGCGCTCCACGGCGTCGCCCAGCCCGGCGATCTCCAGCGCCTCGGCGAAGTGCGCCTCCGCGGCCGGGCGTCCCGTCGCCCGCCAGTACAGGTCCAGGTTGTCGCTGCCGGACAGGTGCGGCAGGAAGCCGGGGCCCTCCACGAAGGCGCCCACCCGTGACAGCACCGGCGCGCCCGGCCGGATCGCCTGCCCGAAGACCCTGATCTCACCCCCGTCAGGGCGGATGAGGCCCATCAGCATCCGCAACGTCGTCGTCTTGCCGGCCCCGTTCGGGCCCAGCAGCCCCAGCACCTGGCCCGCCTCGACGCGGAACGACAGGTCGCGCACGGCGTAGCGGTCGGCAGCGCCCTTGTAACGCTTCGTCAGCCCGCTGATCTGCAGCGGCACGCCATCCAACGCCGGCTCCGGCGCGGGCGTCGCCGTCCGGCGGCGGCCGGTGAGCAGCAGCGCGGCCGCGGCCAGCACGGCCAGCAGCTGCAGCGCCCACACCCACCACGGCAACGGCGGCGCGACGGTGAGCAGCTGCGGATCGACCGGCACGCTCAGCGGGGTGCCGGTGAGCGCGACCGTGTAGCGGGCGGGCGCGGTGGGAGAGGCGTAGCCGAGATCGGTCGCGGCCAGCACCAGCCGCAGCCGGTGCCCCGCCTGCACGGCGTGGTCCACGGCGGGCAGCCGCAGCTCGACGTCCGCCCCGGCCCGCGCCCCGGTCACCCGCAGCGGGGTGACCAGCTGCGAGGGCAGCACCTGCTGCTGCGCGCCGCCGGGGGCGACGTCGTAGAGCTTGGCGAAGAGCACGGCCTCGTCGCTGTCCGCCTGCACCCGCAGGCGGACGTGGGGGGAGCCGGTGATCCGCACGTCCTGTGCCAGGGGCGCGGAGTCGAAACGGGCGTTCTGGCCCGGGAAGTCGACGGCGAGCGAGAGGCCTGCCGCGCCCCCCAGCCCGGACAGTTGCCCGAGCGAGCCGAGGCCGGGCACGGCCGAGATCGCCGGCGGATTCGCACCGGCCGGGTTGTCGAAGGTCTGGGTCGCGCCCGCGAGCGGGAACTCGCGCTGCTCGGCGCCGTCCAGGCCGGGGTAGCTGCCGCTGGTGGCGCCGTCCAGGGTCAGCGTGGCGGTCGTACTGTCGATCCCACCGGTGCGGGAGACCCGGAACGCGGGCCCGGTGTCCACGCCCTTGTCGCCCTTGAGGTAACGGTCGAACCAGGCGACGGTGCGGGCCTGGACGCGCTTGCTCTCGGGGTCGCCGCCGTCGTGGCCGCCTGCGGTCCAGTCGACCGAGACCGGGGCGCCGTTGGCCCTGATCGCCTGGGCGGCCCGGTCCGACTGGTCCAGCGGGAAGAGGGAGTCCGTCTGCCCCTGCAGCAGCAGGGTCGGCACGTCGATGCGACTGCCCACGGCGGACGGGCTGCGCGCCTCCAGCATCTGACGCGCCGCCGGATCCGGCTTCCCCGCCACGGCGACCCGCTGGTACATCGCGCACAGCTCGGCGGTGAACCGCCCGCACGCGCCGGCGCCGCTGCCGGCCACCGCTCCGGGACCGCTCGTGGAGCCTGCGGACGCAGTGGAGCCTGCGGAGCCCGTGGTGAAGAAGATCCCGGCCCACAGCTTCTTGAAGACGTCGTTCGGGAAGAGCGCGTCCGCCAGGTCCCAGTACGTGATCTCCGGGGCGATCGCGTCCACCCGCTTGTCGTAACCGGCGGCCAGCAGCGCGATCGCGCCCCCGTACGAGGCCCCCGCGACGCCGACCCGAGGATCACCCGGCGCGTCCAACTGCACCTCGGGACGCCCGGCCAGCCAGTCGATCAGTCCCTTGACGTCGGCGACCTCGGCGCGGGGGTCGTTCAGCCCGATCTGCCCGCCGGAACGCCCGAACCCGCGCGCGGACCAGGTCAGCACGGCGTACCCGTCGCGGGCCAGATCCTGAGCCTCCGCGCGCATGTCGTCCTTGCTGCCGCCGAACCCGTGCGCGAGCAGCACCGCCGGGCGGCGCACCGCCGGGCTCCCGTTGGTGAAGAACGCGGTGTCGATCCGCACGTCGGCACCGCCGCCCGGCCCTGCCGGGAACGCGAGGAACCGGTCCTCCTCCCGCACGGCCGCCGCGCCGCCACCGGCCGCCGCGGACCAGGTGGCCAGCCCCAGCAGCACGACCACCGCCAGAACCCCGGCGATCACCGCGCCGCGCCGCCGTGACAGCGCGGCACGCAGCCGACGCGGTGTTCGCAGACCCATACGGGAACCCTTTCGTTCCGGACGTCTACCGTCCCGACGTCCTGA
The DNA here is from genome assembly GCF_041262525.1 of Streptacidiphilus sp. MAP12-20. Taxonomy (NCBI): domain Bacteria; kingdom Bacillati; phylum Actinomycetota; class Actinomycetes; order Kitasatosporales; family Streptomycetaceae; genus Streptacidiphilus; species Streptacidiphilus sp. MAP12-20. The sequence goes on along the minus strand of NZ_JBGCCK010000023.1, from coordinate 77,982 downwards.
CCTCTGGTCCGATTCTCCGCAGCGGCCTGCTGACGGTGCATCCGACGTCGGTAGGAGATCACGATCCGATCCTTGAGCTATGCGCGGGGCTCGACACGCAGCATCTCATCGATGCCGCGAATTCGATTTGTCCGATGTTGTACTGGTTCACATGACAGAGCCGCATGCTCGCAAGCACGAACGGCGAGCCGCCAAGGCGCGGAAGGCGCAGCAGACCGAGAAGACCAGGACCCGGGTACGGATCCTGATCGAGCTCACCGCGCGGACCGGCACCTACCGTAAGGGGCTGCTCGCCGCCTCGTCGCGGCTGAGCCCCGAGGAGGCGGCCATCATCGCCGACCTGGAGCGCCACGGTCTGCAGGTCCAGCAGCTGCACGATGTGCTTTGCGGCGGCCACGTCCTGGTCGACGACCCGCGACTCTACGAGACCTGGAGCTTCCCCGAGACGAGCCATCCGCGCGTATCCAGCCATCACCGCGACATCGACAAGTCCCGCTACCCCGACATCGGCATGCGCGGCAACGTCGTCCGCGAGAAGCTGCACGGGCGGACGGCGCAGGGCACCTGGCTCCAGTTGGAGAAGACCCCGGCCGCCTTCGGGAAGGGCAAGCTGCCGACCCTGAGCGACCTGCGGCATCTCATGGACTACGTCGTGTACCGGCTCACCCGCAGCAACGTCGGCCCCTGGGGGCTGTCCCGAGTCACCGAGCGACGGCCGATGTACCTCAATCCCGCCCTCGCCGTGCCCACCGTGCTGACCCCACCCGTCGCGCAGGCCCTGGTCGCCGCGCTGCGCCGGATCGAGTTGGACGACGACGTCACCTCGTTCTCCCAGGACCTGGCCGGTCGCTTCCCCCCGCCCGAACAGGCGGAGCCCTCGGACGAACTGGGCCTCGCGCTGACCGGCCGCGCCGGTCGGGGACTCTTTGGAAGTTCGCAGGTGTGGGTCGGCGAGACCCCACTGCCGAGTACCGCGGCAGTCCTGGCCGCAGCGGGAGAGAAGCCGCAGCCAGGGACACGGTGGATCGAGGACGCGGCATGACCGGTATCGACAGCGCGACGCCCGAGCAGCCGGCCCCCGGAGAGGCTGTCACCCCCGAGGGACTGGTGTCGGCGGTGGTCAATTTGGTGCACACCGGTCCTGTGCCGCTGGGCGCCTATACCATCGCCGAACTCACCGCCGTCGACGCCGTCGTCGACTTCCTGGAGGCCCGCCCCTCGGACGAGGTCCTCGCCGAGGCCGTCCGCTCCCTGGCCGCCCGTCAACTACTGCTCGCCGGCGCCGGAGCGGACCAGATCCAGGTCAGGGGCGACCTCGGTATCGCCGTCGCCTTCCAGCAGCGCGCCCGTATGGTGCTGGACGCGCGCACCACCGGCACCGCTCCCGGCGAAGCCTGGCGGATCCTGGTGCTGCCGCAACCGGAGCAGATCTGCGTGATCGTCCGCATCGACGCCCTCGGCGTTCACGAGATCTCCCTGCGCACCCTCGATGACACCCTGGGCATCATCGCCGAATGGCTCCCACGCGGCCCCTGGGCCGAGCCGGGCCCGGACACCGACGCGGACGCGATCCTCGCCGGCGCCGAGCGCTCCGCGCTGCTCACCGCCGTCCACTACACCGCGATCGGCTCCGCCGAGATCGCCGGCGCCAGCACCGACCTCGTCCTCGCCCGCCACGACGGCCGCCTGCACGCCTTCGCCCGCGACCCCCAGCAACGCACCCGGCTGACCCCGGCCCCCGGCCGCCGCAAGGACCTCCGCGACACCGTCGCCGCCCTGCTGAACTCCCAGCCGAAACCCTGACGCCGAGGGCGGCAGACTCTCAGCGCACGCGTCGCCGGCGACGGCGAGCTCTGCTCCAGAACCATCCCGCAGGAGGCTGATCGGCACGCCACGGCTGCGGCTCGGGGGCTTCTCGCTTCCAGCGGGCACCCAGCATGCGGGCGCGGCCTGATGCCTCGTGGATCTCGGCTCTGCGGACGAATCCGTCGTCGAGGATCTCTGCGTCCCAGTCGTCGTCAGCGGGTCCGGGCTCGATGGTCATGCGTGGATTCCTGGCGGTCGAGCGGCGGCGGGGTGCGCCGCGAGTGTCTCCGGTGTGTCCCGGACTTCTTTGATACCCGGTGATCCGTAGGCTGGCCGTAAGGGGTGTCGACGATCCGCCCTGGCCTGCGGGTTCGATGGGATCGCCTCGCCGGCTGAGCCGAGCTCCGCGCGTCCCGCCCGTCCACAGCGGATGCACAGTGAATCTGAGGCGCCGCTTCAAGCCGGCCTCAGAATTCCCTCACGCCCCGCCGCGAGCTTTGCGTCATGTCCGCAATCACCGCACCACCGACGTCGTCGGCCGCGGCCTCGCTCGCGGCACCGACCATGCCGCGCCGCGAGCCGCTACCGCACGGGAGCGCCGCATGACCCTCCATCTCCACGACTCGCCGCCGACCACGCCGCCGCGCCAGTCCCCGCCGTCCGCGCACCGCGCCGAGCCCGACGCGCTCTTTCCAGCTATCGTGCCGTCGCCCGAGCGGCCCCGTCCGTCCTTGGGAGAGCGACTGCGTTCGCTCCCGGCCCGCGCCTGGCGCGGCCGTCCGGAGGACGCGCGCTGGGTCCGGCCCGCGCTGCTCGCGCTGCTGCTGGTCACCGCCGTGCTCTACCTGTGGGACCTCAGCGTCAGCGGCTACGCCAACTCCTTCTACTCGGCGGCCGTGCAGGCCGGTTCGAAGAGCTGGGAGGCTTTCTTCTACGGGTCCTCGGACGCGTCGAACTTCATCACGGTCGACAAGCCGCCTGCCTCACTGTGGTTCATGGCCCTGTCGGTCCGGCTCTTCGGGCTGAGCTCCTGGAGCATTCTGGCACCCCAGGCGCTGATGGGCGTCGCCACCGTCGGCGTGGTCTACGCGGCGGTGCGGCGGCGCTTCTCCGCGCACGCCGGGCTGATCGCCGGCGCGGTGCTGGCACTGACGCCGGTCGCGGTGCTGATGTTCCGCTTCAACAACCCGGACGCGCTGCTGGCGCTGCTTCTTGCCTCGGCGACCCACGCGATGCTGCGCGCGCACGAGAACGGGCGCACGCGCTGGCTGGTGCTGGCCGGAACGTTGATCGGCTTCGCGTTCCTGACCAAGACCCTGCAGGCATTCCTGGTGCTGCCCGCCTTCGGCGGGGCGTACCTGGCCCTCGGCCCGCACCGGCTGCGCAAGCGCATCGGTCAACTCGCCTGGGCCACGCTGGCGATGGTGGCGGCAGCCGGCTGGTGGGTCGCCGTGGTGCAGCTGGTCCCCGCTGCCGACCGTCCGTACGTCGGCGGTTCCACCGACGACTCCTTCCTGTCGCTGACCTTCGGCTACAACGGCTTCGGCCGACTGACCGGCAACGAGACCGGAAGCGTCGGCGGAGGCGGCGGCTCGACCGGGCAGTGGGGCGCGACCGGGATCACCCGGCTGCTCGGCTCCGAGATCGGCGGGCAGATCGCCTGGCTGATCCCGGCGGCGCTGATCCTGCTCGCCTTCGGCCTCTGGGCGAGCCGTCGCTACGGCCGCGCCGACACCGCTCGCGCGGCGTTCGTGGTGTGGGGCGGCAGCTTCCTGTTGACCGCGCTCACCTTCAGCTTCATGAGCGGAATCTTCCACGCGTACTACACCGTGGCCCTGGCTCCCTCGATCGCGGCGCTGGTCGGGATGGGCGCCGACGGGCTGTGGCGCGGACGGCGGCGGCGGTGGGTGGCGGCGGTGTCCGCCGTGACCGTCGGTATCTCCGCGGTCTGGGCCTTCGTGCTGCTCGACCGGACCGCCGCCTTCTACCCGGCGGTGAAGTGGCTGGTGCTGGTGGTCGGCCTCCTGGCCGCGGCGGGTCTGCTGGTCCATCCGTTCCTGACGGACTCGCTGCGTTCACGCCGCATGGTCGCCGCCGCCGCGCTGGCTGCGGTGATCGCGCTGCTGGCCGGCCCGGCTGCCTACGCGGCGGACACCGTGTCCACCGCCCACACCGGCTCCCTCCCGACCGCCGGCCCCAGCACGGGCGGCATGGGCGGCATGGGTGGCGGCCGACCCGGCGGCACCGCTACCGGCGGCGGAAGAACGGGCATGACGGGCACCCCGCCGGGCCTGCCCGCCCAGGGCGGCACGGCCGCCGGCGCCTCCCGGACCGGCACCGGCAAGACCGCAGGCGGGGGCGGCATGGGCGGCCTGATCAACGGCGCCGGCGTAAGCAGCGAGATGAAGACCCTGCTGGAGCAGAACGCCTCCGCCTACACCTGGGCCGCGGCAACGGTCGGTTCCCAGAACGCGGCCAGCTACCAACTGGCCACCGGCGACCCGGTCATGGCACTCGGCGGCTTCAACGGCACCGACGCCGCGCCGACTCTCGCCCAGTTCAAGCAGTACGTCAGCGAAGGGAAGATCCACTACTTCATCGCCGCCTCCACCGGCCAAGGCGGCCAAGGCGGTCAAGGCGGCCAGGGCGGCAACAGCACCACCTACGCGTCCCAGATCGCCGCCTGGGTGAAGGCCAACTTCACCGCCAGGACCGTCGGCGGCACCACCGTCTACGACCTCACCTCGCCGAAGTCGACGAGCTGAGCCCGACCGCGCGCGAGCTGCGCTTGATCCGTTAGGATGCATGCACACGACGACGTGGTAGCAGCGTAGTTGACTGAACGTCAAGGTCAGTTGGTCGTCCGCGAGAAGTGAGGATGTCGGTCATGGACGGGATACGACAGGAGCGGCAGGAGCACGAGGGTCCGAGCGTCGACCTGCGCATGGACGTCCCGCACTCTGCCCGCGTCTACGACTATCTCATCGGTGGCAAGACCAACTTCGAGGCGGATCGAGTGGCGGCCCGGGCCTCCGTCAGCGCCTGGCCGTCGCTTCCGATCTCGATGCGGACCACGCGCACGTTCATGCAGCGCGTGGTCCGCCGCCTCGCGGAGGAGTACGGGGTCCGGCAGTTCCTCGACATCGGGACCGGCATCCCCACCTCGCCCAACGTGCACGAGATCGCGCAGAGCATCACCCCCGAGGCGCGCATCGCCTATGTCGACAACGACCCGATCGTGCTGACGCACGCGCGGGCCCTGATGTCGAGCAGTCCCGAAGGCAGGACCTGCTACATCGACGCCGACCTGCGTGACGTCGACTCGATCATGCAGGATCCGAAGCTTCAGGCGGTGCTGGACCTGACCGAGCCGGTGGCGCTGTCCCTGATCGCGATCGTGCACTTCGTCCTCGACGAGGACGATCCGCAGGGCATCGTCCGACGCCTGATGGATCAGCTCGCACCGGGCAGCTTCCTGGCGCTCACCGTGTTCACCGGCGACACCAACCCGGAGGCGGTCGGCGGGGTCGGCCGCGAGTACAACGCTCGCGGCATCCCGCTGCAGATCAGGGACAAGGCCGAAACCCTGGCCTTCTTCGACGGCTACGACCTCCTCGACCCCGGGGTGACCCTGGTCCACCACTGGCGACCCGACCAGAACAGCCCCCAGGTGCGCGACGAGGACATCGCCATGTACGGAGGCGTCGCCGTCAAGCGGGCCTGACGTCGCAGCCGCTCCCCAGATCGATATTCGCTTCTCGCTCCGCCGCGTCGCCTGCGAAGCTGTGACGCATGGGTGCGACGGGACAGTTCCGGCAGGCGGTCGTGGCGTGGGCGGCCGGCGGGGCGGACGCCCACGCGGCTGCCGCTCTCGCGCGCGGCCTCGCCGCGGAGGTCGGTTTCCGTGCCGTCGTGCTGGTCGAAGGGGCGAGCGATCAGGCGGCCGTCGAGGCCCTGGCCCTGCGTCGCGGCCGGGATCTGGACGGGGAACGCGTCGCCGTCGTGCCGCTGGGCGGTGCGACGAGCGTCCGGCGGTTCCTGGACCTGCTCGGGCCGGGAGGTCTCGGGCTGCGGGTGACCGGTCTCTGCGACGCGGGGGAGGAGGGCTTCTTCCTGCGCAGCCTGGAACGCTCCGGCCTCGGCTCCGAGCTCACCCGCACCAGCATGGAGTCACTCGGCTTCTTCGTCTGCGACGCCGATCTCGAGGAGGAGCTCATCCGCTGCCTCGGCACCGACGGCGTGGAGCGGGTGGTCGACGCGGAGGGCGACCTCCGGGCGTTCCGCACCTTCCAGAAGCAGCCCGCGCAGCGCGAGCGAACCACCGAACAGCAGCTGCGGCGCTTCATGGGCACCCTCAGCGGCAGGAAGATCCACTACGCCCGCTCCCTCGTCGAGGGCCTGGATCCGGCCCGCGTCCCCCGGCCCCTGGACCGACTGCTCGCGCAGCTCTGAGGAGCTGCTCCTATCGTTGAGATCACGGGGCGGCGGCAGACGCTGAGGCGGCGGACCATGACCGGACCGGTGATCGACTACGCGGGGGTGTTCCAGGCGTTGCCGGGAATGGTGGCGCTGCTGACCCCGGAGCTGGCGTACGCGGACGCGAACGAGGAGTTCCTGCGGATGGCGGGCCGGACGCGCGAGCAGCTGGTCGGCCGCTACCTGTTCGACGTCTTCCCCGACAACCCGCAGGACCCGGGCGCCAGCGGCGCGCGGAATCTGGAGGCCTCCCTCCAGCGGGTCCTGCACAGCGGCGAGCGGGACACCATGGCCCTGCAGCGCTACGACGTCGAGTCGGCCGAGCGGCCGGGGGAGTGGGAGGAGCGGTACTGGAGCCCGGTCAACGCACCGATCCTCGGCCCCGACGGCACGGTGGTCCTACTGGTGCACCGGGTCGAGGAGGTCACCGAGCTCATCCGCGCCCGGGGCGGAGCCTCGGGGCCGCAGGACAGGGCGCTGGAGGCGGAGCTGTACAGCAGGGCCCGCGAACTCCAGGAGGTCAACGAGCGGCTGCGCGAGGCCAACTCCCGCGGGCGTGAGGTCGCGATGGCCCTTCAGGAGGCCATGCTGCCCGCGCCCAGCTCGGTGGGCGGTCGGGCCGCGGTGCGCTACCGCCCCGCTACCGGCGCACTGAACGTCTGCGGTGACTGGTACGACCTCGTCGACCTTCCGGGGGACCGGGTCGGGGTGGCCGTCGGCGACGTCGTGGGCCACGGGCTGGCCGCCGCCTGCGTGATGGGGCAACTGCGCAGCGCTCTCAGCGCCGCCTCCCGCGTCGCCAGGGGTCCGGGCCAGGCTCTTGAGGTCCTCGGCCTGTACGCCCGGTTCGTCCCGGGCGCCGAGAACACCACCGCGGTGCAGACCTACGTCGACTGGGCGGCCCGGACCATCCGCTACAGCAGCGCTGGGCACCTGCCGCCGGCGCTGTTGCACCCCGACGGCACCGTGACCTTCCTCGACCAGGCCACCGACCCACCGCTCGGCGCCCGCCCCGACCACGCCCCGCGCCCCGAGGCCACGGCGTCGTTCGATCCGGGCGCTGCCTTGGTCCTCTACACGGACGGCCTGGTCGAGCGCCGCCGTGAGGACATCGACGTCGGCCTCGGCCGCCTCGCCGCCTCCCTCACCCGCCACCACCGGGCCGGTCCCGAGGCCCTGGCCGACGCCGTCCTGCTGGACCTGCTGCAGACCGGCGGCGCCACCGACGACACGGCCCTGGTCGTGATGCGCCTTTGAGGGGCTGCTGCACCCCCGCTCACACGGCGCCTTACTCGTCGGGGACCTTGTATCCCGCCACCGACGGCCAGCGGACCGTCAGGACGACCGACTCCTCCTCGGCGTACCAGGAGTGGTCGACCCCCTGCCCCCACACCACGTAGTCACCCTGCTCAGTCAGCAGCACGCTCCGCCCGGGGAGCTCAACCCGGAAGCGTCCGCTGATCAGCACCAGCAGGGCCGTTCGCTTCTCGCCGGTGACCCACTCCGCCCGCTCGTCGCCGGGCGGGTGGACACCCCACTTGATCTCGACATCGGTGCTGTGCCGCGGGTCCGACGCGTCCTTGAAGTGCCCGAGCAGCCAGCCCCGGTCCAGGGCCGCGTCCTTGCCGGCATGTCCCACGTAGACGCTGTCTACGTACACGGTGTCCTGCATGTCGTCGTTCATGGGCGCGACAATATCGGCGGCTCCTCCTGGCCCCGCCGCCCGCCTACCCCGACAGGGCCGTGCGGCGCAGGACGCGCAGCAGGTAGCCCTTGCGGTCCAGCGGGTTCTGGTCGCTGCGTTCGCGCTCCGGGACGGGCCCGCGAACCGGCCGGTAGCTGCCGAAGGCACACTCCAGCGCGCCTTCGCCGCTGGTGAGCGCGGGCAGCCGCTGTTCCAGCCCGTGCACGGCGGCGGCCGGAATGCTGCCCTCGACCACGGCCGATGCCCCGTCGACGGTGGATCCGCCGGTCACAGCACCGAGCCGGGACAGCTCGGGAACCACCGCACCGACCATGGCGGCGGGAAGCTCAAGGCGGAACCGATGCAGCGGCTCGAGCACGCGCGTCCCGGCCCGCCGCAGCGCCTCCATCAGCACCAGCGGCGTGAGGTGGCGGAAGTCCCGCGCGGTGCTGGACATGTTCTTGTCGAAGACCGCGTGGGCGTGACTCTGGCGCGGTGCGTACCCGCTGTGGGTCATGGTGACCGCGCAGTCGAGCACCTGCCATCCGTGGAGCCCTTGCTCCAGCGTCTCGTGGACGGTCTCCTCGACCGCTTTGAAGAACGCGTACGGCATCGACCCGAGCTCCACCTCCAGCCGGAACCGGCTACCGCTCCCCGGCGGGGCCGGATCGACGCGCAGCCCGATCGTGGCGAGGAAGGGGTTCGGCTCCTGGTGCATGATCTCGACGGCCGCGCCGGAATGCGCGAGGCGTTCCACGCACAGCGTCGTCGACTCGCGGAAGTCCGCCTCCACCCCGTAGTCCCCGGCGAGCGTGGCGGCGATGACTTCCTTTTGCACTTCGCCGTACAGGGACAGGCGCAGTTCGTTCCGTACGCGGTCCTGGCGCAGGTCGATCAGCGGGTCCTGCTCCGCGAGTTGGGTGAGGGCGGCATGCAGGGCCGGGCCGTCGGCGGGGCGGGAGGGCCGGACCACGGTCTCCAGGGTGGGCGGCGCGAAGTGTCCGCTGCCGGAGCGGCGGGAGTCCGGTACTCCGAGCGTGTCTCCGACCCTGACGCCGCCGAGCCCCCACAGCTTGCCGATGCGTCCGGCGGTCAGCGGGACGTTCCGGAGCCCGGTGCCGTGCTCGAAGACGCCGATCGCGGTGACCTTCGCTTCGTCTCCCCGCCCGCCTCTTGGCGGTCCGAACCGAACCCGGTCGCGCGCCCGGACCGTGCCCCCGAACAGGCGGACGTAGGCGATCTTCTCACCGGCGGGGCCACGCTCGACCTTGAACACCGTGCCGCTTGCCGGCTCGTCCTCGGTGTCGGCCTTGCCCTCGCCTGCCGCGCCAGAGGGCAGGAAGGCGCGCAGCCCGGCGGCCAGCGATCCGACGCCCGCACCGGTGACCGCGGAACCGAAGTAGACGGGATGAACGAGCGCCCGCCCGGCCTGCTCGACCAGGGCCGCCCGCAGGCGCGCAGGGCTCAGCGCGGCCTCGTCGGCGACGAAGGCCGCGAGCAGCGTCTCGTCCTGACGGGTCAGCAGCTCTGCCAGCCCGGCGGTGAAGCCGACGTCGCCTTCCGTGAACGGCTCGAAGTCCGCCTCGGGGCTGCCGGCTCCGCCCGCCCGTCCCATCGCCACCATCGGCGCAGACAGCTTGGCGTCGAGCTCACGCAGGAGCGATCCCTCGCGTGCTCCGCGCCGGTCGATCTTGTTGACGAACACCACCGTCGGGATGCCAAGCCGCCGCAAGGTGCGCATCAGCACGCGCGTCTGCGCCTGCACCCCCTTCACGGCGGACACGACCAGCACGGCCCCGTCGAGCACGTTCAGCACCCGCTCCACCTCGGCGATGAAGTCCGGGTGGCCGGGAGTGTCGATCAGGTTGACGAGCAGGTCGTCGATGCGGAAGGAGACCACCGCCGACTTGATGGTGATCCCGCGTTGCCGCTCCAGCTCCGTGGAGTCGGTCTGCGTGCTCCCGTCGTCGACGCTGCCGAGGGCGTCGATGACACCGGCGGTGTGCAGGAGCCGTTCGGTCAGGCTGGTCTTACCGGCGTCGATGTGCGCCAGGATCCCGAGGTTGAGCGTACGCACGTGCAGTCATGTCCTTCGAAGAGGGGAAAACGGTCTTCTGGGGGGACATGAAGGCAGGACGCATGACCAGTTGCTCCTCGGTAGGAAGTACCTCGGGGAAAGTCCAGCAGGCACCTGCGGGGGCAGCAACCGAATTTGCGCGGCCACGCCCGTCCACACACGCGGCAGCCCGCCCGGGAATCCCGGACGGGCTGCCACCGCCGTCGGCGGCTGCCGGCTCAGCGGCCGTTCTCAGCCGCCGACCTGCCGCGCTGCGCCGCGCCCAGCGCGTAAGAGAGCGCGCCGAGCCCCACGAAGGCGATGAGCGGCACGAGCTGACTGAGCGTGTACGCCATCCGCTGCCCGGCCCAGGCCTGCGGGAGCGAATCGGCCGGGTTCCCGCTCGTCCCGAACCAGCCGACGCCGAAGCCGGGCCAGATCAGCACCACCACGGTGAAGGCGACCAGCCCAGTTGTCAGCACGGTGACCAGCCAGACACCGACGCGTCCCCCGGGGACGCGGTAAGGACGCGGAGCGTCGGGGAACTTGCGGCGCAGCACCAGCAGCGCGGGAAAGGTGATGACGTAAGAGACGAAGGTCGTCGAGATGGCCAGCCCGAGCCCCGCGGCGAAGTACTTCTCGCCGTTCCCGTGGGTCAGGTTGAACGCGGCGACCATCAGCACAGAGGCCAGCACACCGGAGACGACGTTGACCCGCACCGGCGTGCCGAAACGTTCGCTGATCTGCCCCATCCAGGCGGGACCCGCGCCGTCCGCGCAGGCGACGGCCTGACCGCGGTCGCCGCCCATCGCCCAGCTGATGCCGCTGGTCAGCAGGCCCACGATCAGTCCGATCGCCGCCACCGAGCCAAGCACGCTGCCCGCGCCGGTGAGAGTGACCGTGCCGTCCGCGGCCACATGCCCGCCGTAAACGGTGAACACCGCCTTGCAGGCGTCGATGAAGCCGCTGAGGCTGCCGATCTGCTTGGCCGGAAGGACCAGCAGAATGCCGATCACCGGCCCGCCGTAGAGCAGGAACGAGGCGAAGCCCGACCGCAGGATGGAGAGCGGGATGTCACGGCGCGGGTCGCGCATCTCCTCCGCCGCCGCACTGGGGAGTTCGAACCCCACGTAGTTGAAGATCAACACGGGGACGAGTCCGACGAAACCCACGTAGCTCGGCGTCAGATCGCCGGCGGAGATCGCGTGGACGCCGTGCTGGGCCGCGTAGAGCACGACCGAGACCAGGAAGAAGCCCAGCAGCACGATCCGGGCCGCCGCTCCGGCGATCGGCACCCACTTGCCGACCCTGACCGAGAGCAGCACCGACAGCACGCCCGACCAGATGAAGACCAGCCCGGCGACGTAGCGCCAGGCTCCCGGCAGCGGGGTGAAGAACTGCTCCCAGGTCGTCAGCGCGATGATGCAGAGGCTGCCGCCGATCCAGACCGGGTTGGAGATCCAGTACAGGACCTGGTTGACCCCGGCCACGAAGCGCCCGAAGGCGAGCCTGGTCCAGACGTAGGGGCCGCCCTGGACCGGGAAGGCGGAGCCGAGTTCGGCCACCAGCAGTCCGTAGGGCAGGAAGAAGGCCACCGCGAGGACGACCATCCAGGTCAGCCCCTGGGGCCCCTGCGCGGCGACAGAGCCGACCGTGTCCAGTCCGACGACGGTGCAGACGAGGAAGAAGAAGACGTCGCGCCTGCTCAGATCCTTGCGCAGGCGGGAGCGTTGCTCACCCCAGCCGTCCCCGAGATCGGGCGACTCGGGCGACGCGGGCGACTCGGCTGGTTCGGGGGTGGGAGTGTTGGTCGGTAGGGGCCGTGCTGAGGTCACGGGCGTCTCTCCTCTGGGCGTCGCAGGTCGCGGCGGTGCGCCCGCGCGGCGGACCCCGGTCGGGGGTGCGCGCGGCGGGTGCGGACGGAGCGCGGAGGCAGGGGCGATCGGCAGTCACCGCGCGTCGGCATGGGTCGGGCCGGCGGCGGAACCGGGGCAATCAACTGAAGGGCGATTCAGTAGTGGCGAGACTGGACCTCGCCCTGTGCGGCTGTCAAGAGTCGCGGCGTGAGCCTGTGTAGGCTGACGCCGTGGCCAGGGTCAGGTTGGGTGTGGAGGAGCGGCGCGAGGAGCTGCTGCGCGCGGCGGTCGAGCAGATCGAGCTGCGCGGCGCCGCCGCCCTGCGCATCTCCGACGTCGCCGCCGCCCTCGGCGTCAGCAGCGCGCTGGTGCTCTACCACTTCGAGACCAAAGAGAAGCTGGTCGCGGCCGCCTTCGCCTACGCCGCCGACGCGGACCTGGCGCGCCTGCACAAGCTGCTCGGGCGGTCCACGAGCGCCGAACGGCGGCTGCGCGCTGCGGTGCGCTGGTACTCGCCCACCGGGCAGGCCAAGGGCTGGCGGCTGTGGATCGAGGGCTGGGCGGTCTCGCTGCGCGAGCCCACCCTGCGCGAGGTGGCCGGCGACCTGGACCGGCGCTGGCGCGGTGCGCTCGTCGAGGTGATCGCCGAGGGCGTCGCGGCGGGGGAGTTCGACTGCCCGGACCCGAAGGCATCCGCCGAGCGGCTGACCGCGTTGCTGGACGGCCTCGCCGTGCGGATGACGGTCCACCCCGGCGTGCTGGGCCGACGGGCGATGGACGCCTGGGTCGACGAGGCGGTCGTCCGCGAACTCGGCCTGCGCCGTGGCGCGAAGCAGGAGACTCCCGGCCGCAGCTGACCCTCGCGTCGGCCTCTCGCGCGGTCGCACCAGCCGCGCATTACTGAATCACGAAACAGTAGTGAGTCCATTGACAGGGCCTTCCCCGGCTCTCGATACTGACTCACGATTCAGTTGTGGAGCACCGAGCCGACCCCTGGAGCCCCCGTGTCCGTCCTGCCGACCGAGCTGTGCCCGCTGACCACCGAGCAGTCCGACATCATCGACCTCACCCGGGCCTTCGCCCGCGACGAGATCCGCCGCCGCGCCCGCGCCGTCGACGAGGCCGACACGGCCACGCCCTGGGACCTGTGGACCAAGGCCGCCAAGATCGGCATCACCGGCTGCATGCTCCCCACCGAGTACGGCGGCGGCGGCTTCACCGACGTGTTCACCCAATGTCTGGTCCAGGAGGAGCTCTGCGTCGGCGACCTCGGCATCGGCAACCTGCTGATGTCCAACGGCTTCTTCGCCGACCCGGTCCTCGAACTGGGCACCGAGGAACAGAAGCGCACCTGGCTCACCCCGCTCGCCGGCCCCGACTCCCCGATGAGCAGCATCGCCACCACCGAACCCGGCTCCGGCTCCGACGCCGCCTCCATCACCACCACCGCCACCCGCACCACGGGCGGCTACCTGATCAACGGCCAGAAGGCGTGGATCTCCAACGCCGGCGAGGCCGAGCTCTACGTCGTCTTCGCCAAGACCGACCCGACCCAGCGCGCCCGCGGCGTCAGCGCCTTCCTGATGCGCAAGGACACCGAGGGCGTCACCTTCGGCGAACCCATGCGCAAGATGGGCCAGCGCGCCATCGTCTGCCGCGAGATGTTCTTCAGCGACGCCTTCGTCCCCGCCGAGAACCTGCTGGGCGCGGAAGGCCGCGGCTTCCACGGCCTGATGCGCACCTTCGACATCTCCCGCACCGTCCTCGGCGCCGCCGCGACAGGTATCGCCCGCGCCGCGTACGAGTACGCCCGCGACTACGCCCGCACCCGCGTCCAGTTCGGCAAGCCGATCATCGAGCACCAGGCGGTCGCCTTCCGCCTCGCCGACATGCGCACCCGCATCGAGCAGGCCCGGCTGATGACCTGGCGCGCCGCCAAGCGCCTGGACGCCGGCCTGGACGCGACCACCGAGGCGGCGATGGCCAAGCTCACCGCGTCCGAGACCGCCGCCTACTGCACCTGGGCAGCCGTGCAGACCCTCGGCGGCTGGGGCTACTCCCGTGAGTACCCGGTCGAGCAGTGGATGCGCGACGCCAAACTGGAGGAGATCGAGGAGGGCACCTCCGACATCATGCGCCTCGTCATCTCCCGGGGCCTCTGATGATCCGCCAGCCGATCACACCACGCACCGGCGGCGAAGCCGTCGTGCGGGCGCTGGCCGCCCACGGCGTGGACCTGCTCTTCGGCATCCCCGGCACCCACAACCTCGAGATCTACGCCCACCTCGCCCAGTACGGCATCCAGCAACTGACCCCCCGCCACGAACAGGGCGCGGGCTACGCCGCCGACGGCTACGCCCGCGTCACCGGCCGCCCCGGGGTCGTGCTGACTACGACCGGTCCCGCGCTGCTCAACGCCGCGGCGGCCGTCGGGCAGGCGTACTCGGACAGCGTCCCGCTGCTCGTCGTCTCGCCCGGCATGCCGCTGCGCCACCCACGGCAGCCCACCGGGCTGCTGCACGAGATGCGCAGTCAGACCGAGGCGCTGCGCGGCGTCGCCGCCTTCAGCCACCGGGTCTCCTCGGTCGCGGAGATCGGCCCGGCCGTCGCCCGCGCCTTCACCCTCTTCCGCACCGAACGACCGCGTCCGGTGCACCTCGAGATCCCGCTCGACCTCCTCGGCTCGGCCGAAGCCTGCCCCGAACCACCCAGCGCGCCCGAGCGCCCACCCGCCCAGGCCGCCGCCGACACCCTGACCCGCGCGGCTCAGGCGCTGCGCGACGCCCGTCGACCGGCGCTGATCCTGGGCGGCGGAGCCAGGGGAGCGGCAGACCAGTGCCTGGCCCTCGCCGAACTGCTGGACGCCCCGGTGGTCACCACCGCCAACGGCAAGGGCGTGGTCGCGGAGGCCCATCCGCTCTCCCTGGGCGTCGCCCTGCACAGCCCCGAGGTGCAGCGCTGGCTCGCCGACCGCGACATCGTGCTCGCCGTCGGCACCGAGCTGGCCGAGTCCGACTTCTGGTGCGCCCCACCGGAGCTGGGCGGCACACTCATCCGCGTCGACCTCGACCCGGCCCAGATGTACGCGGGGCAACCCGCCGACATCGCCCTCGTCGGCGACGCGGCCACCGTCCTCGGCGCGCTCCATCCTCTGCTCGCCAAGGCGGAGCGCCCCACCCCCGAGCGAGCCGCCCCCGAGCGACCCGCCGTCACCGCCCTGCGCGCCGCCCGCGACCTGCCCACCCGGCAACGCGACGCCCGCTGGATCCCCTACCTCCAGGCGATCCGCGCCGAACTCGCCCCCGACGCCGTCATCACCTCCGACAGCGCCATGTGCTGCTACTACGGCGCGCTCCCGCACCTCCCCGTCCCGCCCGAGGGCCGCTACCTGCACCCCACCGGCTTCGGCACCCTCGGCTTCGCCCTGCCCGCCGCGATCGGCGCCAAGGCCGCCTGCCCCGACCGGCAGGTCGTCGCGCTCAGCGGCGACGGCGGCTTCCAGTTCACCGCCCAGGAGCTCGCCACCGCAGCCCAGTACGGCTTCCCGCTGCCCGTCGTCGTCTTCGACAACGGCGGCTACGGCGAGATCCGCGACGAGATGGCCGCACGCGGCGACGAACCCGTCGCCGTCGACCTGCCCTCGCCCGACCTGCCCGCCCTCGCCCGCGCCTACGGCGGTCACGGCCTGCGCGCGGACAGCCCGGACGCCCTTGCCCGGGCCCTGCGCGCCGCGCTCGTGACCCCCGGCCCCACCCTGATCGTGATCCCCGAGGAGCGTTCCTGATGGCCGACAGCCCGGACAGCGCCACTCCCGACAGCGCCACCACCGCCAGCCCGCTCGTCCAGCTCACCTGGACCGACCACGTCACCGGCTGCGCCGGCTACCTCGTCGTCGACCGCCTCGTCCGCGGCGTCTCCAGCGGCGGCCTGCGCATGCGCGCCGGCTGCACGCTCGACGAGGTCGCCGGACTGGCCCGGGGCATGAGCATGAAGGAGGCGCTGCACTACGACCCCGAGGCCCGCTACATCCCTCTCGGCGGCGCGAAAGGCGGCATCGACTGCGACCCGCGGGACCCCCGCGCCTACGGCGTCCTCGTCCGCTACCTGCGCGCGATGCGCCCCTACGTCGAGCACATGTGGACCACCGGCGAGGACCTCGGCCTGACGCAGGACCTGGTGGACCTCGCCGCCGCCGAGGCCGGCCTGGTCTCCTCCATCCAGGCCGTCTACCCGCTGCTCGACGACGAGGCGGCAGCCGTGAAGCGGCTCGCCGACGCCTTCGCCATCGAGATCGACGGCATCGGCCTGGGTGAACTCGCCGGCGGCTGCGGCGTCGCCGAGGCCGCTCTCGCCGCCCTCGACCGCGCCGGCCGTCCCTACGCCGGGACGCGCGTCTCGATCCAGGGCCTCGGCACGATGGGCGGGGCCACCGCCCGGTTCCTCGCCCGCGCCGGGCTCACGGTCGTCGCAGTCGCCGACCTCAAGGGCACCATGGCCAACCCGTCCGGCCTGGACGTCGAGGCGCTCCTCGCCGCCCGTGACACCTTCGGCGTCGTCAACCGCGCCGCGCTGCGCCCGGACGACCGCGAACTCCCGGGCGACGCCTGGCTGGAGGCCGACGCCGAGATCCTCGTCCCGGCCGCAGTCTCCTACTGCGTCGACGCCGCAGCCGCCGAACGGATCGGGGAGCACTGCAGCTGGATCGTCGAGGCCGCCAACATGCCCGTCCTGCCCGAGGCCGAGCAGCTGCTGGCCGCCCGCGACATCACCGTGCTGCCCGACGTCGTCGTCAACTCCGCCACCAACGCCTGGTGGTGGTGGACCCTGTTCGGCGACGTCGACGCGGACGCCGACGAGGCCTTGGCGCGCGTGCGCGGCTCGATGCGGCTGCTCGTCGCCCAGATGCTCGACCGCGCCGCCCGCGACGGCAGCTCGCCCCGGGCCGCCGCCCACGCCATCGTCGCCGAGCGGCTCCCGGTGATCAACGAGCGCTTCGGCTGGTACCGATGACCGACACCGCCCGCATCGACACCGCCCACGATCTGTCCGCGCTATGGGACCCGGCCTCCGTCGCCGTCGTCGGCGCGTCCAGCAACCCCGCCAAATGGGGCTACTGGCTCGCCTCCGGCGCCCTCGAGGGACGCCACCGCCGAGCCGTCCACCTCGTCAACCAGCGCGGCGGCCGACTGCGCGACACCCCGTTCGCCGCCTCGCTCGCCGACCTGCCCTCCCCACCCGAGCACATCGTCGTCGCCGTCCCCGCCGCCCACGTCCACGCCGTCGTCGCGCAGGGCCTGGAACTCGGAGCCCGCCAGTTCACCGTCATCACCGCAGGCGCCGACCCCGCCCAGGAGGCGGAGCTGGCCGCACTCGTCCGCTCGCGCGGAGCACGCCTGCTCGGCCCCAACTGCATGGGCGTCGTCGACACCGGGACCGGGCTGCGCCTGTCCTGGGGTGACTTCCCCTCAGGGCGGGTAGGGCTGGTGTCGCAGAGCGGCAATTTGGCCCTGGAGATCGGCCGGCTGCTCGGCCGGGCGGGGGAGGGCTTCTCCCGGTTCGTCTCCCTCGGCAACCAAGGCGACATCGACGCCGCCGACGCACTGGAGAGCCTGGTCGCCCACGAGCCGACGCGGGTGATCGCCGCCTACGTCGAGGACTTCCGCGACGGCCGGCGCCTCGCCCGCATCCTCGCTGCCGCCCGTGACGCCGACAAGGCGGTGCTGCTGCTCACCGTCGGCCGCAGCGAAGCCTCAGCCCGGGCCGCCGCCTCGCACACCGGAGCACTGGTCAGCGCACTGGCCACCGTCGACGCACTCTGCGAGGAGACCGGCGCGCTGCGCCTCGACAGCGCCGGACAGCTCGTCGACACCGTCCAGGCCCTGCTCGCGCCCGCACTCCCGGCGGGCCGCCGCGTCGCGATCGCCGGCGACAGCGGCGGCCAGGGTGCGCTGGCCGCCGACGCCCTGGCCGCGCGTGGCCTGACCGTGCCGCGCTTCACCGCCGCCACCCGCGACCTCCTCGCCGCGCTGCCCCCGCAGACCTCCCGCGGCAACCCCGTCGACCTGGCCGGCGCGGGCGAGGCCGACCTGGGCAACTACGCGCGCGCCGTCCGCGCGCTGCTGCTCGGCGGCGACGCCGACGCGGCCGTGCTCACCGGCTACTTCGGCGACTACGCGACCGGCGACCCGGCCCAGGAGCAGCGCGAATGCGAGGTCGCGGCGGAACTCGCCGCAGCCGTCCGCGCATCCGGCCGCCCACTGGCGGTGCACACCATGGCCAGGGACACCGCCGCGCTGCGCACGCTGCGCGCCCTCGGCGTCCCCGTCTACGAGCGCATCGAACAGGCCGCCGACGCCCTCGCCCACGCGGCCCGCTGGGCAGCCGGCCACGCCCTGCCCCCGCCGCCACCCCGCACCACCGCACCCCACCCCGTGCCCCTCGCCGACGGCCACTACGCCACCGTCCGCACCCTGCTGTCCGCCTACGGCATCGCCTTCCCCCGCGCCGAATTCGTCACCGACGCCGACGAGGCCGTCAAGCAGGCCGCCGTCATCGGGCACCCCGTCGTCCTCAAGGCCATGGGCCTCGCCCACAAGACCGAGGCGGGCGGCGTGGCACTCGGCCTCGCCGACGACGACGCGGTGCGCACCGCTTTCGGCCGGATGCGGCAGCGCACCGGCGCCTCCCACTACGTCGTCGAGGCGATGGTCCGTCAGCCGCACGCCGTCGAACTCATCATCGGCGTCCGCCGCGACCCCGCCTTCGGCCCGGTCGCCATGGTCGGCATCGGCGGCATCACCGCCGAACTCCTCGCCGACACCGCCGTCGGCCTCGCACCGCTCAGCCCGCAGCGCGCCCGCGAACTCCTGCTCTCGCTGCGCCACAGCCCCCTGCTGCTCGGCTGGCGCGATGCCCCGCCCGTCGACCTGGACGCGGCGGCCGACGCTCTGGTGGCGCTCTCCCAGGCGGGTGCCGACCACCCCGAACTGTCCGAGATCGAGATCAACCCGCTGCTGGTCCACCCCGGCGGCGCCATCGCCCTCGACACCCTCGGATCCCTCAGCTGACTCTCCACAGGGAGCCCCCCATGCCCGTCACGCCCCTCGCCCCGCTCGCCCGTACCGCCGAGCACACCGGCCTCACCTACATCGTCACTGGCGGCGGCAGCGGCATCGGCCGCGCCATCGCCCGCCAACTCGGCGCCGCAGGCGCCCGCGTCGTCGTCGCCGGCCGCACCAAGGAGCGGCTGGACGACACCGTCGATCTCCTCGCCAGCCAGGGCGCCGACGCCCTCGCCGTCCCCGTCGACGTCCGCGACGCCCAGGCGGTCGACGACCTCGTCGACCGCGCCGTGGACCACTTCGGAGCGGTCGACGGACTGGTCAACAACGCGGCCGGCAACTTCGTCTGCCCCGGCATCGAACTGAGCCCCAACGGCTGGAAGTCCGTCATCGACATCGTCCTCAACGGCTCCTTCCACTGCACCCGCGCCGTCGCGCGCCGCCTGCGCGACCAGGGCACCGGCGGCTCGATCCTCTCCGTCATCGCCAGCTACGCCTGGCACGGCCACCCCGGCACCGTGCACTCCGCCGCCGCGAAGGCCGGCGTCCTCGCCATGACCCGCACCCTGGCCGTGGAACTCGCCCCGCTCGGCATCCGCCTCAACTGCCTCGCCCCCGGCCCGACCGAGACCGCCGGCGCGGGCGCCGCCCTCTGGCCCACCGACCAGGCCCGCGACCAGGTCCTCTCCTCCGTCCCCGCCGGCCGCTTCGCGGACCCCACCGAGATCGCCGACGCCGCGCTCTTCCTCCTGAGCCCCCGCTCCTCCTACCTGACCGGCGAATGCCTGACGGTGGACGGCGGCCAGTGGCTCGGCAAGCAGATCTACGGCAGCCGCCCCACCGCCTGAGCCTGCCTCAGGGCGGTGTGATAAGGGTGGGACATGAATGGATCACTGAGTGCGACGACGGTCCGGTTCCCCGGGCACAGCGGCGACGAGATCGAGGCCTATCTGGCGCGTCCGGAGGGCGACGCCCCGCGGGGCGGAGTGGTGGTCATCCATCACCTGCCTGGCTACGACCGGGCCACCAAGGAGATGGTGCGCCGTTTCGCCGAGCTCGGCTACGACGCGGTCTGCCCCAACCTCTACAGCCGTGAGGCCCCGGGCGCGGCCCCCGACGACGCGGCGGCGGTGGCCCGCGCCGCAGGCGGCATCCCGGACGAGCGCCTGGTCGGCGACGTGGGCGCGGCGGCGGCGTATCTGCGGGCGCTTCCGAACGCCAACGGCAAGGCCGCGGTGATCGGGTACTGCTCGGGCGGTCGGCAGTCGGTTCTTGCGGCGTGCAACCTGGAGCTGGACGCCGCGGTCGACTGCTACGGCGCGTTCGTCACCCTCGACCCGCCGTCGGAATTCCCGCTGAAGGTCTCCTCCCTGGTCGATCAGCTGCCCCGGCTGAGCGCCCCGCTGCTGGGCCTGTTCGGCGCGCAGGACTCGTACCCCTCCCCGGAGCAGGTCGCGGACCTGGGCCGGCTGCTGGACGGGCACGGCAAGCGGCACGAGTTCCACGTCTACGAGGGCGCGGGCCACGCCTTCTTCGCGGTGGACCGGCCCTCCTACAACGTCGCCGCCGCCAACGACGGCTGGGAGCGGATCGCCGCGTTCTTCGCGGCCAACCTGGGCAACTGAGCACCGAGGGAGGACCAGTATGTGCACTTACACCACCGTGAAGGCCGAGGTCGAGGGCAGCGGCAAGGGTCCGGGAGGCACCTGGATCCGGGTGACCGACGCGACCGTCTACTTCGACCACCCGGTCCACGCGATGCACGAGCACACGCTCAACATCGATCTCGCCGATCCGTCCCGCGACCCGGCCGCCCGCGTCGCACTCGAACTCTCGGCCGACTCGGCCCGCCGCCTGGTCGAAGCGATCCAGCAGGCCCTCGCAGCGGTGCCGCCGGACCTGCTGGCCTCGCCGCCGACGGCCTGACCCTTGAGCCGGGACGGAGCTGGTGGAGCCGAGGAGGGTGCCGGTATGGCGGTGACGGTTGAACACGTGCGGTCCTACGCGCTCTCCTTGCCGCGCACGTACGAGGCGCTCGTGCGGGACCGGGTCAAGTTCCGCGTCGGAAGGATTGTCTACCTCGCGTTCTCCGGCGACGAGACGCTGATGGGCTTCGCCTACCCGAAGGAGGAACGCTCCGAGCTGGTGGCAGCCGAACCGGAGAAGTTCGCCATGCCCGACCCTGTCGACGAGCGCTTCAACTGGGTGCAGGTGCGGATGGCCGCCATCGACGCGGAGGAGATGCGAGAGATCGTCACCGAGGCGTGGCGGATGGTCGTCCCCAAACGGGTGGCGGCACAACACCTGGGAGAGGCCCTGCGCTGACCTTCTGGTGCGTCAACCGATCTGTTCGGCCAGGGCGACGATGATGCCCGCAGGGCCGCGGAGGTAGCAGAGCCGGAAAATGCTCTCGTACTGCGCCACCTCGCCGAGGAGCTCGGCGCCGTGAGGGCGCAGGCGGGCGATGGTGTCGTCGATGTCGTCGACGGCGAACATGACGCGATGCAGGCCCAGAACGCGACGGCGGCATCCAGGTCATCGACGACGATGCCGACGTTGTCCATTGCAACAATTTCTAGAGGCGGACGGTCATTTCGACGGTCACCTCGTCACCGGCCGAGAGATTCTGCGGCTTGCGCACGGCGTTTTTGATGGGCAGCAGATAACCGCCGTCCTTGGGGAAGAGAGACGTCGAAAAGTCAATCTCGCCGATCCGGGCGCTGACCGGAATCACTCCCCAGCCGTAGGTGGCCGCGGAAGCCACCTCCTGGATGCCGGCGCACTCGTCTTCCGGCACCCTCACGAAGTAGAACGGCGCGGGCCCACGCCACTCGATCACATGGCCGACAAAGGTGACGTACACGGGCCAGTCCGTTTCTCGAAGAGGGGCCGGATCGGGCCGGTCCTCAGTCTGCCGGGACAGTGCGGATTCAGTCTGCCCGGGCAGCACCGCAGCGGGCGACGGTGAGCAACTCCTCGGGGACATGATCGCTCATGCGGGCAGCCTAGTAGGGCAGTTGTCATCGCCTCACCGCGGGGATCCTGCGCGTGGGCCCGGCGCACCGGACGGCCGGCACACAGCCGTCGCGGCTGAGCCCGCACCGTTGCCAGCCAGCCCATGCCGAACACGTGTACAAGAATCAAAGTTCAACCTATCGAACCCCAGAGCGTCCGGGGGCCTCTTCGCGCGCGTGCGCCCTGCCGCTAGGGTACGTACCAAACGCTTGTTACGAGCCTCGCGTCCTCGTCCGTACCGGAGGCACCCCATGTACGTCGTACCACTGTCCACCGCTCCCGCCGCCGAGCTGCGGCCACTGGAGCCCTGGCACGCCGAGGAGTTCCTCGCCCACATCGACCGCGCCCGGCCGAACACCGACCCCTGGATCGCGTGGGCCTCCTACTCCACCGACCTGGAGTCGGCCCGCGCCACGCTCCAGTCCTACGCCGACAAGCAGGCGCAGGACACCGGCCGCATCTACGGCATCTGGCTGGACGGCACACTGGTCGGCGGCGTCATGTTCGTCCACTTCGACACCCGCCTCGGCAACTGCGAGATCGGGGTGTGGACGGAGAAGGCGGGCGAAGGCCACGGCCTGGTCACCGCGGCAGTCCGCCACCTGGCGGAGTACGCGCTCGTCGAACGCGGCATGCAGCGCGTGGAATGGTTGAACAGCGCGCAGAACACCCGCAGCCGCGCGGTCGCCGAGCGGCTGGGCATGCGCCTGGACGGAGTGCTGCGCTCCTACTACCCGCACAACGGGGTCCGCCACGACAAGGAGGTCTGGTCGCTCTTGGCCGACGAATGGCCGCCCTCCGCGCCGCGCCGCTGACGCTGCGGAACGGCCCACCGCCACCCGCCCGCCGCACCGTTATCGCTGCGTCACCCGTCCTGCAGCGCCACCTCGCAGGCCGGACAGCGGCGGCTGCGGTACTCCGGCGGGTACCAGGGCCCGCCGGGCCAAGCCGGCAGGTAGGCCTCCGGTTCGAGCGCGGTGATGTCGAGGCCGCACAGGGTGCGGGGCAACGGGTCGCCGGGTGCGTCCGGATCCGATCCGGCGGCGTGCACGTAACGCACACGCGCCCCGATGTCGACCTCGCCGGCATCGCCGACCGAGCCGCCCAGGACCTCGGTGGCGGGTTCCAGCTCCAACAGAACGATGATCGCGCCCACAGCATCGAGCGTGCGCCCCGATGCCCGCTCCCGCACCTCGGCGAGCCCTGCCCGACCGCGTTAGCGACCTCCCCGCTCCTCGGGCGGATCCGGCTCCGAGCCCGGTGCCACCTGCGCGGCCACGATCGTGGCCACCCACGCCGCACTCAGCCTGGTCCGGTGCACGGGCCGACCGCCGGCCGGGCGGGGGGCGCTTTTCGACATCGAACTCACCTCCGGTCCCCTGAGCCCATCGTCGTGCAGGGCGCGCCGGTAAGGGAACTCGGTCGGGTCCGCCTGCACCCGAGTGGGCGCGCCACGACCATCACCTGTCCGCCGATCCCGTCCCGCCCAGAAGTCCGTCCAGAGCCCGCCCGAACACCCAACGCCCTGCCGCCGCCACCAGGGGGTCGGCCGTCCGGGGCAGGTGAGCCACCCGCAGTTCCTCCCGCCACCCGACCTCTGCGCTCCCCACCGATCCGGACATGCTGACCGTCAGCTCCGCCCAGCCCCGCACCAGGGATCCGCGTTTGACGAGCCGGCAGCGACCTGGCCGGTCCGGTCCCGGCGGCTGGAACACCGTGACCTCCATCGTGTCGTCGAAGCCGACCCGGCCGAGCCTGGTCCGCGCGACGACCAGGTCGCCGACCGCGCGCCCCGAGCCGACCGCCACGAACACGCGCGTCAGCGGCACCCGCTCCCCGTGCCGCGGCCAGTCGGTCAGGCGCTGCCAACTCTCGGTCGCGGACAGGGGCACGGTGCGGGAGAGTCGGAACTGGGCCATGACCTCAGACTATGCGGGCACGCGGGGCGTATCGACCAGGCTCAGGTGACCGAAGGAGTGCCGGATCCGGCAGGCGCGGCAGGTTCGGTGCCCGGGTAGGGTCGACAGTCGGAGAATGGACTGCACTTCTCCGACGGGGGCCATCCGGAGGCCGCACAGTCCCACGGTCCCGCCGCGGTGCACGATGTGCCAGGGCTCGGACTGCGCCGCCGCCCCCGGAGGCCGGTAGTCGGCGCGGAGCTGGAGCGGGTGGCTCACCATGACCTCCCGGTGCCTTGAACGGACTTCGTCACGGAATACGCGAGCGCCATCGTTACATGCACATGTCATATCCGCCACGGAACTGGAACGGCGGAGTCACGCCAGGCGCCATTCCGCCACACCCACGCCCACCCCACACTCACACCAGCGTGCCGAGATGCGGGGAGCCGGTGTGCCCCGCAGGCTGAGTCCCAGGCGCCATCCGCTCCGGCCGCCCCAGACAGCACCGCAGACGGCAGCCCAACGCGGCGACCCAAGGAGGAGATGTGCCCGACGGTCGTCGCGCGCTCCCCGCCCGCCGCGCCCGCGTACCCCAGTCGGGTGACGCACGGGCAGCCCTCGGCCGGGTGGCCGGACGAACGTTCCTGTGGGCGTTCCTGGCATTGTTCGGTCTCGGCTGCGGCTGGGCCCTCGCCGTACCCTACGACGGCTTCCCCGACGAGGCCCGGCATGCGGTGCGTGCCTGGTCGGCCGCAGGGGGCGAGTGGGTCTTCCACGGCCCGGTCCTGGCGGACGGGACACCGCTGATCGCGGCCCCGCGCAGTCTCGCGCCGAACGCGCCCGCGAGCTCCGCCTGCTTCCATCAGCATCCCCAGCTCTCCGCCGCGTGCTCACCCCCGGCGGGACTGCGGTCCGACGCGCACCACACGGTCGCCATCGCTTCGGGCGCCGGACGGTACAACCCCCTCTACTACGTGATCGTCGGTCAGCCCCTGCGACTGTGGCCCACCCTCCGCGGCATCTACCTCGCCCGGATGCTGTCCAACGCGCTCGTCAGCGCCCTGTTCGCCACGTCCCTCGCCGTCGCCCGCACGGCGCGGACCGGCCGTCGGCTGCTGAGCGGCCTGCTGGTCGCGCTGACACCCGTCGCGCTGCACCTCTCCTCCGCCATCAACCCGGCCGGAGTCGAGATAGCCGCGGCGGTGATGCTCTGGTCCGGGCTCGTCCTCGTCGTGGACGGGAGGGCGACCTCCCCGACGCTGATCCGCGTCTGCGGGGTCGGCGCGGCCGTCGTCGCCACGGTCAGGGCCGGCGGCGTCGCTTGGCTGGCGCTGATCGGATGCGTGGCGGCCCTCGGCCTCAGCCGGCGTCACGCGCGTGTACTGGCCCACAGCCTGACGGTCCGCCGCTGGGCGGCCGTCGTGGCAGTAGCCCTCCTGGCGGGAGTCGGCTGGAGCGCCTGGCAGGACCCCACGGGCCAGGCCCTGTCGGTCCCGCCCGGGCAGTCCCGGTTCAGCGTGATCGCCAACACCCTCAACGTGGATGTCTGGGGGCGCGGCGAGTACCTGGTCAAGGGCATGGTCGGCCTGGTCGGCTTCGGCGACACCTCCCCACCCGGCATCGTCTTCCCGCTGTGGTTCTGCGCGTGCGGCGTCATCCTCTTCGGATCCGTCGCCCTGACAGGCTGGCGTGACCGCGCCCGGCTGCTGCTCCTGATCGGCGGGACGGCCGTGCTCACCCTCGCGGCCGACGCCGGGCCGATCAGCCAGGGCTGGTACCTGTCCCAGGGCCGCTATCTGCTGCCCGTACTGGCCGGGGTCCCGATCCTCGGCTCCTACCTCCTGGCGGAAAGAGGCATCCTCGACGACGCCCACATGGCCCGGCTCACCCGGTGCTACGTCGTGGTACTGCTCCCGTTCCAGCTGATCACGCTGTACGCGACGATGCTCCGGTACCAGCGGGGCTTCCCTTCGGGCGATCCGATCCCGCTCATGCCGGTCAACCCCTTCAAGGGCGACTGGCTGCCGCCACTGGGACCACAACTGCCCCTGGTCCTGGCAGCGGCAGGACTGGCCGGGCTCGGCGCGCTGATCTGGCGCACCGCCTCCCGAAGCGACACCCCACCCGCACCCGAAGCCGACGCCGTCCCTCCGACCCACAGACCAGCCCGCGCCCAGCGAACCTGACGTCAGCCGACCCCGCCGTCTCAGCCCCTCGGATCAGCCCCTCGGTTCAGGCCGGTCTTCCGCCGCTCTGCCAGCGATGGACTTCGATGTCGGCATACCGGGCCTGGTCAGCCAGGTCAGCCTGGTCCAGGACAGCGCGGGCCGTGTCGCGGTCCGCGGCCTGAACGAGCGCCGCCGTGCCCAACCAGACGCTGCCGTCGTCGGACAACAGCGGCCCGAACGCGATCAGCTGGTCCCGGTCGGGCGGCACGACGGGTCCGGCCGCGCCTTCCGGGCCGAGGCCCAGCACCAGGTACCGCCGGCCACCGCTCAGACCGCCGGGGAACTCCCACATGGTGCGCCCCAACATGTTGCGCCACCGGCGCAGCAGCACGTCCCGGTACACGCCGCCCTGGTACCCGGGCTCGTCGAAAGCGAACGCGCGAGCAGCGGCGGGATCTGGCAGATCGACGATGTGCACGCTGCCTGAGGCCACGTCACCTTCCCCGGTGAGCGTCGGGCCGCGGGCGATCATCTGTTTCGCGTACCGGTCCATGTAGGACCAGTGGTCTTCCCGCAGGTCCGCACGCAGCGCCGTGGACCCTGGCCGGTCTGCGACCACCACCGCATCACCGCCCCCCGTACAGACCCGGGCTCTGCACGCCTATCTGCGCTGGCGCAACGCCAACGCCCGCCACCGAGATGTCCTGGCGGCCGAACGGCGCGAACGTGCGCGTGTCCGGAGTGAGAAGGGCGTCCGTTGGGTCGGACGCCGCCTCGCGCAGGCGGCCCGAGCGGGACTTCAGGAGATCCTGGTCAGCCGGCGGGGACCATCTCGTGCAGGAAGGTGATCAGCAGGTCCGTCACAGCGGCAGGCCGCTCCAGACTGGGGAGATGGCCGGCCCAGGGCAGTTCGATGTGCCGGGTGTCGGCGAGCAGACTCGGCAGCTGGGCCGCGATCTGTCGAAAGTCCGCAAGGTCGTGGCCGCCCGAAAGAGCGAGGCAGGGTGCCTTGATCGCTGACAGGTCGATCTCCACCTCGTTCCGCCCGGCTCCCTCGGGGGCAGCCAGTTGCACCTCGAAGGCATGCCGTTGCATTCCGCGCACGTCCTCCCGGACCGCCTCGTCGGCTTCCGGCCCCAGCCAGGTGTCCACGTTCAGTTCCACGGCCCCCGCGAGATCACCGGCCGTGAGCAGCGCGTCCTCCCGCTCGCCGAACGCGCGCAGCTCCTCGGTGGGTTCGTGCCCAGGCAGCCCGGCACACAGCAGCGCCATGGCGGATACCCGGTCCGGACGGCGTGCGGCGATCTCCACGGCGACACTTCCGCCGTACGAAGAGGCGACCAGCGCCGCTTGCTCCACACCCAGGGCGTCCAGCAGGTCCAGCACATCCTCTGCGTCGTTGTGGCTCCGGTCCGGCAAAGGAGTCTGGCCGAAGCCACGGAAGTCGCAACGCACCACCCGGTATCCGGCATCGACCAGGGCCGTCCGCTGCCGATCCCACATCCTTCGATCGCATACCGCGGAGTGCAGCAGCATCAGCGTGGGACCGTCTCCGGTTGCATCGTAGGCGAGAGTCATGCCGCAGACCCTAGGGGCCAGCGATCGAAGCATCCATCATTTTCCCGCCGACCGCCTCTGTCACGGGGGGCCTCAACCCGGCGAACCAATACGGTCAGAGCCCTAGATGATCAATTCCAAGGGGTCGCTGTGTGGTCGTGGGCCGTTTCGCTCCGGCGGATCGGCCTGCGAGAGTGTGGCCATGAGTGACGTTGTTATCCGTCGGGCCGAGTTTGATGACGCGCCCGCGCTGGCAGCCATGCGCTGGCGGTTCAAGGTGGAGGACAACGGAGATGAAGTCCCGCGGGGCGAAGAGGAGTTCACCGCCGACTGCGAGCAGTGGCTACGTTCCCGGATGGCCGGGCCCTGGCGGGTCTGGGTCGCGGAAGTGGGTGGCCGTCCCTGTGGTCACGTGTTCGTGTGTCTCGTGGAGAAGGTCCCGAGTCCCTACCCGGGCTCCGACACCCTCGGCTACGTGACGAACTTCTACGTCGTCCCTGAACAGCGCAATCGCGGCCTGGGCAGGGCCCTGCTCGACAAGGTGACCAGCGATGCGCGCGCTCACGGCCTGGATACGTTGATCGTGTGGCCGTCCGAGCGCAGTGCGCCGCTGTACCGCCGCTGCGGATTCGACGGACCGGACGAACTCCTCGAACAGCCCGTCGCGCCAAGCTGAGCGAAGTCCTTGCAGTGACTGCGCGGACGATGCGAGGGCGCCCAAGGTCAGTCTGTGACGAACGACCTGGACACCCTCGCGACCGCACTCCTCCCCCTGCCGGAGGGTCCAGCGCAGGACCGCCGGTTGACTCTCCGGCGCGGGCAGGGCACACCGTTTGAGCAAGCACCGCACCAGTGCCGGGATCGGAAGGAGCTTTCCATGAACACCAACATCCAGGCCGCGGTTCTGCCCGACGTAGTCGCCGCCCACATCGAGGCGGTCAACGCCTTCGACGTGGACGCCGTCATGGCAACCTTCGCCGATGACGCCGTGGTCAACGACGTGCGCCGCGAGTTCGCCGACCCCACCTCGATCCGCGCCTGGGTGCGCCGCGAGATCGTCGGCGACAAGGTCACCATGGAGGTGGCCGAGGTCGTGAACCACCGCGCCCTGACGATCGTGCGGGTGCGCTACGACGGCGAGTACGACAAGACGAACCTGCCCGACGAGCTGGTGCTCACCAGCTATCTCACGGTCGCCGACGGCAAGATCACGTCCCTGATCATCGTCCACAACCAGCCCTCGCCCTACTGACCGCGAGCAACGCCGACCAGACCGCCCCGCCCCGCCGCGTCCGTCGCGGAGCCCGAAGACCACGGGCAGTTCGTCGCATCAGCGACCGGGTCGGTCGCGACCGGGGGCAGGTCGGGCTGACCGCTCACAGCCGGTCAGGCACGCAGCGCAGCATCTCGTCAGGTCTGTGGCGTGTCGGGGTCGGGACGGATCTACATTGGTCGCTGATCTCGGTCCGACGAGCTGATTTGGAGTTCGGTATGACGCATCCTGCCGCGCGTTCGCTGGAACAGCGCATCGCTGACACCCGCACCCGGTTCGGGCGGGACGAGGATGTCTGGGTCTCGACCGGTGGATCCAAGGGCCCCTACCTGGTCCCGCTGTCCTTCGACTGGGACGGCACCCACTTCGTGATCAGCACGCTTCTCGCCTCCACGACTGCTCGCCATCTCGTGGAGAACGGCATGGTCCGGCTCGCGTTCGGTCCTACCCGTGACGTCACGATGGTCGAGGGCACCGCCGTGGTGATCTTGGACGAGGAGCTTGACGCGGGCGTCGGTGAGTCCTACGCGCGGCGCAATGCCTGGGATCCGCGCAAGGAGCCGCAGCGGTACCAGTGGTTCCGGATCACGCCTGTGCGGATCCAGGCCTGGCGTGAGGCCAACGAGTTGGCCGGGCGTGACCTGATGAAGCAGAGCCAGTGGCTCGGCTGACCTGACCCGCCCACTGCCACCCGCGGCGGCGTCGCGGTCAGTGGGGGGCGGACGTCGGCTGATGGAACTCTCATGGACCCTGCGTGGCTCCTGGCGCTGGCGCAGCCGGCGTAGGCGCGCTCGACGAGCCAGCGGACCTTGCGCGAGTTCAGGGAAACTGAAGGTGCTTCAGGGCGAACCCGCGGGTTGACCGCTGTGATTCTCGGTGATCGACCCTCAGGTTGGTCAAGACGCGGGTCGCACGCGTTTCAAGCGAGGACGTGGTTCGGCATCCATGGGGTAACGGTAGGTGACTGGATTGGTCTCCATGCCTGATGGCCGCTTCGCGGTGGCGGGCGGCTGGTCAGGTCCAGTTCGGTTGCCAGGGGCCGCCGCGCATGGCGGCGAGGATGGCGGTGAAGGCGCCGACTCCGTTGCGGACGGCGGTGGCGGTGTAGGTGCGGATCGCGGCGAACTGTTCGGCGCCGGTCAGGGTCCGCAGGCTCCCGGATACCTTGATCCGTAGTTTTGGCATTCGGATCGTGCGTTCGGCGGGGTTGTTGTCGAAGGGAAGCCGCAGGTCGTGGACCCAGCGGGTGTAGTCGGTCAGGCGGTCGCGCAGCCGGGTGAACAGCGCGTGGTGCTTCTTCTGCAAGGCGCCGGTCCGGGTGGCGGTGGCCTGCACGCCGACGCGGGCTGCGGCAGCCAGGTAGCGCAGGGGCCGTTCGACCAGGCGCGGGTCGATCCGCTGCGCGCCGCGCTCGCGGGCCGCGTCGGCGTGTTTCTTCAGGTCCAGCAGCGCCTCGATGGCCTGGTTGGCCACCTTCTTCGTCCGCGCGGCGGTCCTCCCGGCCGCGGTCTCGGTCACCGCGATCAGCTCCCGCAGCACGTGCGCTGCGCACAGAGCGTGAACGGCCTGCCCGTAGGTGTCGTACGGGGCCCAGGCGTCGTGCATCGCCACCCCGGTGAACCGCGGCAGCACCCCGGCGGCGTCGGTGGCCGCCTTCCCGCGCCTGCGGTGCACGGTCAAGAACACGGCGTCAGAACACGAGGCCGAGTGCAGCCAGTGACACGCGCCGGCGGTCCGGAACCCGGTCTCGTCGAAGTGCCCGGCGCCCGCCGCCGCGACCCGGTCGCCGATCAGGGCCCCGACCGGGGCCACCATGGTCGCGCAGCGGCTGGAGAACCCGGTCACGGTCGAGGCCATCAGCCCCACCCCGAACAGATCGTCCATCGCCCCGGCGGTGCGCGAACCGGACAAGAACTGCTCCTGATGCAAGTACACACACGTCGCGGCGACCCGGGGCCCGTACTGCACCGGCGCGGTCACCCCGGCCGGGGCGGCAGCCCCGGTCACCGTCCCACACCGGCAGCGCCGGGCAACCAGACGGTGCTCGGTCACCTCCACGACCGGCTCGGGCAGGTCGAACACCTGCCGCTTCACCACCCCGGCCACGGGCGCCGCGGCCAGATCGGCCCCGCACCGCCGGCACGGACCCGGCTCGTGGACCACCGTGTGGTGCGGCTCCGCCACCTGCGACAACCACGTTCCCGGCTGACCGTCCGGCCGACCGGGACGCCGCCCCGACCTCCCGCGCAGCGACCTCGGCACCGGCTTGGCATACGGCGGATCACTGGACGGCGGCTTTGAGGAGTTCTCCGAGTTCTGCGCCAACCTCGCTTCCAGGTCGGCAACCTTCACCTCAAGCTCGGCGTTCCGCGCAACCAGCGACTCGACCAGCGCCTCAAACCGCGTCACCGTCGCACGAAGCTGCTCGTTCTCCGCGCGCAGCGCCACGTTCTCCGACACAAGCTCGTCATACGACGGCACCGGATCGGAGGACACGCCGACGGTCATCCAACGATCAGCCCACTGATTCAAGAGCGCGAAGCGCTCTTGTGACCACAAGTTTTAGTTGGCGGCTCGCCCGACGCGGTGCCCGCGCGCGTAGGGCACTTGCGTGATCGAGATCCCAGAACCATTCATACGAATCACGATCGATCGTGAGGGAGAGCAGGGCGCGCGCTGGTTGGCCAGGCTGCCGGAACCGGGCCTCTCGGAAACCCGGTGTGGATCATTCTTCGCGCTCGGCCAGGACCTGGAAGAAGCCACATCAAGCCGGGGAGGCTGGCTTGTCGGTGCTCGGACCTAATATGCGGAGCATGACACCTAATATGCGGAGCATGACGCGGTATGTCGACGAGGATCTGCACGGTGCGGAGTTCCGGGAGTGCGATCTGACCGGGGCACGCCTGATCGGCGTCGTCATGCAGGATGCCGTGATCGACGGGCTCATCACCAACCTCGTGGTGAACGGTGTCGAGGTCACCGAGTACGTCGAGGCAGAGCTCGACCGGCGTCATCCGGTGCGGGTGCTGATCCGCTCCGAGGACCCTGCCGACCTGCGCGAGGCATCGCGTCGGCTCCAGGCCGGCTGGGCCGCCACGATCGAGCGAATCCGGCGTACGCCCGGCATCGAGCGCCGCAGCGCGAACGACGAGTGGTCGGCGGTGCAGACGATGCGCCACCTGGTCTTCGTCCACGACTCGTGGTTCCGCCGCTGCTGCCTGGGCTCGACGGAGCTGTTCACGCCGATGGGCATCGGGACGACCGTGGAGCCCTACCGGGGAGCGCACGGGCTTGACCTCTCGCTCGATCCGGCCCTCGACGAGATCGTGAGCGTGCGTGACGCGCAGGCCGCCGAGCTCGAGGCCTGGCTCGACGAGGCCACCGCTGCGGCGCTCGCGGCGCGAGCGCCGGTGCCCGACGACGATGTCTGGCCGCCGTACGCCCGGGGTCGCTCGGTGCGGCAGTGCCTGGGCACGGTGCTCAACGAGACCTTCGAGCACCACCGCTTCTGCGTCCGCGACCTCGACCTGATCGAGGCACAGGACGCCGAGTAGGGCCGGCTATGGACTCAGCATCGTGCGAGTGTGGGCACCGCCACCCATCCACGACCTGCGCGAGATCTGGGTAGACGGCGGCTACCGACAACAGAACGTCGAACACGGCACAACCCTCGGCATCGACGCGGAGATCGTCCGACGCGACCCCACCACCCGAGGCTTCACCGTCCGGCCACGCCATCGGACTGTGGACCGCATCTTCGGCCGGCTCATGGACTTCCGACGACTCACCCCCGACTACGAGACCCTCCCATCCCGCTCCGCCGCCATGAACCACCTGGCCATGACCGATCTCCTCTGCCGCCGACTCACGCAGCAGCTTGGTGCAAGCGCCACCAGTGCCAACCATCGCGATCAGATGCCAACTATCGCGAAAAGTCGCACGCACGCGGACACCGCGTCGGGCGAGGCCGCCAACTAAAACTGGAACTCGCCAACTAAAACTGGGAGTCACAGCTCAGACCAATCCAGTCACAACGGTAGAGCTGAGCTGACGTGCCGTCAGCTACGGCATGTCCTCCAACACGCTCTGATCTTGCCTGCACCCGACGTCTCAGTAGTCCGAGGGCCATCGCCTGGAGGCTCGGCGGAACAAACACAGTTGCGACCAGAGATGCAGCTGGGAGATATTCTCGCGCATGGATCCGAACCCCGTGCAGCCCGCCCTCCGACCTGGCGATGTTCCCGAGCGGATCCCCGCCGACGATCTTGTGCTGCGTCGGTGGGGGCGCGGTGACCGCGAGGCGAGGCGTCAAGCGATCGTGGCCTCCTTCGATCACCTCCATCCATGGATGGCCTGGGCGGCCAAGCCGCCGACGGAGCAGGAGGACCTGGAGCGCTTCGAGCGCGCTCTGCGGTGGCCCAGCGATGGCAGCTACCAGTTCGGCATCTTCGATTCAGCAGAACGAGAGATTCTCGGCATGGCCGGGGTCGAGGACCAACTCGGGCCCGGCGTGGTCGAGATCGGCTACTGGTGCCATTCAGATCACGTCGGACGGGGCGTGATTACCAAGGCGGTCCAGGCGCTGACGCGAGAGCTCCTGGGTTTGCCGCATATCCATCGGATCGAGATCCACTGTGATGAGGCCAACGTGCGTAGCGCGGCCGTCGCTCGACGTCTCGACTACCGGCTCGAGCGCGTCGACGAGGACGGAGTCAACGCCCCAGCGGAGTCTGGACGAAGCATGGTCTGGGTGAAGGAGCGCGACAGCCGCGCCAGGCGGTGAACTCTGGGCTGCGCTGCCTCGCTCCCACCCACGCCAAGCCGGGTCCGTTACTGCCCCCAGGCAGCCGAGCCCCACACTCAGGCACGGTCACCCCGGGACCCACCATATAGGCAGGGCTTCATCACAAAACAGCCTCTGACGGACGCTCTGGCGAGCTGACACCCGTCATCCTGCCGCTCGGACCCCGACAGCGCCGGTGATGTCGACGACATCCCTGCGCGTATCGCATCCTCCGAAACCTCTGCCGGGAGGCTCCCGCCGCCACTTGGACATCTGACGGTTGGTCAGAAGTGGATCGTGCCCTACTGTTCCGACTGGCTCACGGAGCTGACGGGGCCAACGCAGAGGTAGAGATCGTCTGATGGCGCTCTTTGACTTTGGCTCTGACCGGAAGTCCGTGAGAGACCGGGTGAGCTCCCATGAACGCGTTGCTGGCAGCCCGAATCCGCAGGAGCGCGGCTCCTCTAGAACGCGACAGCCGACAGGTCAATGGCGACTTCGACGGCCTGATATCCGTAGGTGTCCGCCGCGTCGACGCGCAGCATGAGACAGAATCGATTGAGTGACTGGATCTCCTTGGAGAGGCGCTTGTAGTCGCGCTTGAGCAGGTGGACTGCCGCGCGGTTGGCGATCGCCGACTGCCCCATGATCATGAGGACCGGCTGTGCGGACTGGGGAGGGGTGAACTGCGCGACCAGGGCATGGTCCGTTCGTCCCTGCTTGTGGACGAAGCGCTGACCATTGACGGTGAAGTCACCACGTTGGTTGACCTTGATCCCGGGCAGGTGCCTCGCCAAGTACTCGACGTTGCGCTGGTTCGATCCAAGGCCACCGATACTGAGTTCGGTGCGATCTCCGTTCAGTTCAGGCGCTTCTGCGGCAACCAGGGAGAACGCGCACCCTGACTCCTCGGCGAGCATCGCAAGTTCGATGATCGCATAGACGTCGCCGTGCTCGGTGACGTTGGGCATCTGCCAGTGGCTGTTCAGGATGATGACGCACGGTGCACCGGGCCGTAGTCCCAGGAGCGCCTGCTTTTGATGCAGGATGCGAGCGGTGCTCACACGCTTCCAGGCCCAGACGGACCCGCCGCTGACGACGCTCGTGATCAACCCGATCACCACGTTCAGCACTGCATCCGACACGGAGCCCCTGCCCTCATTTTTGTGGTGACGCGATCTGACCAGACGGTGCGCCAGCCTACTGATCAACCACCCATGCTGCGTGGCGATTCGGTGGGTCTGAAGGATCACGGGTGGGTGAGGATTCGGATCCGGAGGAGCCGGAATGAAGCTCGGCCGAACATGGAGCGTTTGAGCATCTTGACCTTGTTGACGTGCCCTTCAGCCATCCCGGAACTCCATTCCAGGGTGAGGCCGGCGGTGACGGCGTCAAGGTCCTGGCGCAGGAAGCCGGCGAAGGACCGGATCGGCGCCGGGGCCTCCTGTTCGGCCTGGATCCACTCCGGCAGGAGATGGCCGCGACGGTTGCTCAGCAGGTCGTGGAAGGATCTGGCCAGGTCGGCGCGGATTGGTTCGATGGTCCCTTCGCGCAGGCGTGCGCAGGACCTGGATGCTGCCGGTGTAGCCGCGTTCGTGGATCTCGTCGAACAGCTGTCGGCCGCTGGTGATCCCGGCGGCGTAGCGGATGTGCAGGTAGGGCATGAACGGCTGGAGTTGGTGGCGGCGGTGGGCGCCGAAGTCCTTTGCGCTGGCGAGGAGTTCGTCCAGTGGCGTGTTGCCATAGCGGCGGACGGTCTTGCGGTCGAGCTGTAGATGGCGGGCGACTACGCTGATCGTCCAGCCGCGGTCTAGCAGCCGGTGGACGTCCTCGTGACGCTCGCGGGCGCGGTCGACGATTGGCGTCTTCGGCAGCACGGTCATAGGCAGCACGACGGCCGGCGCTTCAGCTGGCTCGTGTTGTTCGGCCTGTTTGCGCAGGCAGGCGCGGTGCTGCTGGCAGGTCTTCTCGACTGCCGCACCGTGGTTCTGCAGCAGGTGCCAGCGATCAGCGACCTCGATCGCGTCCGGTGCGGCCTCCTTGACGGCCTTCGTGTAGGCCGTGGCGCGGTCGCGGCACACGATCTCGACGCCGAGGTGCTCGCGCAGCCACGCGGCGAAAGTCTCCGAGGTGCGGTCCGGCAGCACGTCCACCACGGTCCTGGCCTCGATGTCGACCAGCACGGTTCCGTAGGTGCGACCTTTTCGGAACGCGAACTTCGCCGAGCACCCGTGGCGCGCGGGCCGGTACCTCCGGCGCTTCCAGGAGTTCCAGCAGGCGGGTGCGGCCGACGCGGACGCTGATTGCCCGGCACAGCCGCTCGCCGGCCCGACCGCGACGGCCCGCAGCCACTGCTTGAGCCCGAGGCTGGAGCGTCGGTAACGCTCGCTGAGGCCCTCGACCTGCTCGACGAAGGTTAGACGTCCGCAGGGCTTGCGGTCACAGAAGTAGCGGCGGACCCGCAGGCGTATCGTGAGCTTGCGGCCGATCGCGGGCCGCTCGCCCAGGATCCGCCAGTAGGAAGAGTGGATACTCTCTTCCCGAGCGTCGCGTAGTCCGGGCACCTCGGCGGCTTCCCGCCTTGCCGCCTCGATCACCAGCAGTTCTGGGCTGATGATCAGCCGCTCCAACTCAACATCGACGCCGGGAAACAGCACATCCTCGATCGTGCGCAGGCCATACCGAGGGGATCCCGCGAGGAAACGATTCGTCATGCCGACCGCTGACCTGGTCTTTCATGGACTTCCGGTCAGAGCCAAATTCAAGGATCGTCATCAGCTTGGGACCCGCCCTGGGCGCCCGCCTGCGGTTTCCACCGCGGCACTCGCGCGGCGCTGACTCCCGGACCGCATGCCACCTGGGGGCGAGTTCTTCGAGCAACTCGCCGAAGCGTGCACGGGAGACCCCGGACAGGGCAGGATGGGAACAGGCCGTACGGGCCCAGGCAAGACTCACAACTCACCTAACCCGTGCGGCCCTTGCCGCGTCACGGCCGGGTCATTCGGACTCCGCCGCGAACGACAGTGCCGCCTCACATGGGCTCGACCAGACCGGCCAGCCACGCTCAGCCTACGTCCTCACCAGCATCGCGGCCCCGCCCACCTCCGATTCGACGCGACCGGGGTGCGGGAGTGTGGCATGCCGGCGGGCAGCCTGCCAGGTGCGCTGCTGGTCCTTCGGCATCTCGCCAGCTCGGCGTGGCATGCTGGCAGGCATGTGCTTCCCTGGCAGGTCGGCGTGTTGAGACTCGGGATGCACGTTCTCTCGCAGCGGGCAGCCCGCACCCGCTGGCGGCGGCTGGGACCCGGCTGCAGAGCGCTGACTGACGCGGGCTGAGGCCGAGCTCCGCCTCAGTGCGGTGCGGGCCGGCCAGCTCTGCGGGGGTGCGGTGCCGTCTCGCACTGCGGCGCTCGGCCCGTCGGCCCTGACCCGGGGTCCGCCGGGGTTCTCGGCAATCGGACGGGGGTCCAGCACCAGCATGTCGAACGTGTCCATTGTGCTCGCTTCCCGGTCGCCTTCCAGGTGGGCGGCCCCGATGCTCCATTTCGCAGCCGATCAGCGGATCGGCTGCAATTCACCATGTCCGAAAAGCCCGACCAGCCGCGGCTCCAGGAAGGTGTCGACTGCGGCGATGCGGCCCTCCCGGACGGTGAGCAGTTGGACGGCGAAGGGCCGCCAGGCCAGCCCTCGGTCGTCACTGTGGAGGATCGCGAGGGCGGGCGCGCCGTTGGCCTGGATCGGGAGTGCCCGGGCGTCGCGGCAGGGGTTGGGCTCGCGCCGGAACCAGCGCTCGATCTGGTCGCGCCCGGCCAACCAGAGTGCGTACGGCGGCATGGCGAGGGTCGCGTCGTCGTGGAGTAGCGCGAGGAGCGCGGGGATGTCATGGCGCTCGAAGGCTGCCACGTACCGGCCGAGCAGCGCACGCTGGTGTTCCGTCAGCTTGTCCGCGCGGGGGTTCTCGTCGGTCCGGCCGTCGGCCAGGCGGGAGCGGGCGCGGCGCAGCAGCCCGTTGGCCGCGGGGACGGTTACGTCGAGGAGCGTGGCGGTCTCCTCGGCGGGCAGCTGGAGGATGTCGCGGGCCAGAAGCGCGGCGCGCTGCGTCGGTGGGAGCCGGTGCAGCGCGGCGACGAAGGCGAGGCGGACGGAGTCGCGCAGGACGGCGGTCCGGGCGGGGTCCTGGTCTGGCGGCAGCAGCCAGTGGTCGGGCGCGGGCAGGAGCCACCGGTCCTCGTCGCGCGGGCCGAGCGGCGAGGCCGCGTCCCCGGCGCCGGTGACGTCGACGGGTCGCTCGCGTCGGGGACGCTGCCGCAGCAGATCCAGGCAGACGTTGGTAGCGATCCGGAAGAGCCACACCCTCAGCGAGGCGCGCCCGGCGAAGCCCGCACGGCCGCGCCAGGCGCGCAGCCACGTCTCCTGTACGGCCTCCTCGGCATCGAAGGGCGAGCCGAGCATGCGGTAGCAGTAGCCGAGCAGCTCGCGGTGGTGGCGGGCGTGGATCGCGTCCCAGTCCTCGACGGCTACCGGGACGCTGGCGGTGGACGTCACCTGAGGGACAACAGCCTGTCGTCGCCCGGCATTTCCGCCCGCCGCGGTCAGTTCCGCTCCCCTGCTTCGTCTGTACCTGGCACAGGGCCGCGCCGGGCGGCCCGGCACCACGACGAAGGAGTGAGCGATGATACTGATCACGGGAGCGACCGGACTGACCGGCTCGGCGCTGGTCCGCGAGTTCGGCCGCCAGGGACGGACCGCCCGGGCGCTGGTCCGCGACCCGGCCAAGGGGCGGGCGGAGCGCGACGCGGCCGGCCTCACCACCGTCCGGGCGGACCTGCTGGTGCCCGACACTCTCGCCCCCGCGCTGGACGGCGTCGAGACGGTCGTGCTGATCTCCAGCGCGGACGACCGGATGGTCGAGGCCCAGGGCAACCTGATCGACGCGGCCGTCGGCGCGGGCGTGCGGCACATCGTCAAGGTGTCCGGCCTCGGTGCCGACCCGGACTCCCCATTCCGGTTCGGGCGTTACCACGCGCAGGTCGAACAGCATCTGCGTGCGGCCCGCGTCTCTGCCACGGTGCTTCGACCGAGCCAATTCATGCAGGTCTACTACCGCGAGGTGCCAACAATGCTGGCCGACGGCACGTTTGCTCAGCCGCTCGGCGACACCCGCCTGGCGCCGGTCGACGTCGAGGACGTGGCGAGGATCGCCTTCGCCGCCGCCACCGGGCCCGCGCCGGAAGGCGGCGAGACTGCCGTCCACCCGCTGACCGGGCCCGAAGCGCTGGCAATGACCGAGGTCTGCGCAATCCTGACCGAGATCGTCGGTCGGCCGATCCGCTACGTCGACCTCGCCCCCGAGGAGAAGTACCGCCGGCTCGTCGCCTCCGGGATCCCGCCTCGCTTCGCGGACGACCTCGACGACCTGTTCCGGTTGCGGCGCGAAGGCGGACCCGAGACCCGCGTCGACACCGCGGCGTTCAAGCGGTTCGGCCTCCGGCCCACCGCCTTCGCGCAGTTCGCGCACCGCTCGGCGGCGGTCTTCCGCGGGGAAACCACGCCGGACCTGCTGTGGGCCTCAGGCTGGCTGGAGCCAGGGGCGCACTCGCACAGCGGCGGCTGAGCGCCCCCGTGCGCTCGGCTGCTGGGAGGACGCCGCGTCACCCGGACGGGATCCGCCTCGTTGTTGAAGGCGTGACCACTGGGAGCGGGACCCCCGTGCTTTCACAGGCCGTGCGGTCGAGCGAGACGCCGCTGTATACGGTGGCGCACTGGGACTCGCTTGGCCGCACGGTACCGGGGCGCGCGGATCCTGAGTGGGATCGCCTTATCGGCGCGGGTGGGGGGTGCCGACGCCGAACGGTTCTGATCCCGTGCCGGCGGGCAGCCTAGAAGGTGGCGCTCGGCCGATTGCCGACAGGGGCTGGTTCGTGACATCCCGGCGCGCGGAGTCCCTCGGGCTGTCGGGTCGGCGTGTGACGCAGCGTCAGTCCGCAGCTGGCGCCGCGGGCTTGTGGGCAGGGGGGCCGCCTCTGTGGGAGGCAGCCCCCGTCCCAACCTGGCGAAGACCTACCTGGAGATGAGGGGGATTCCGCCCATACTTGACGCCCTCTCAGTTTGTACTCGACCGGCAGCTGAGCACCCAGGCCCGGGACCGCTGGCCGCAGCTGTCACAGCTACGGATCCGCTACCGGGGAGCCTTCGCCTACCTCGACGGCGTCCTGTCCGACGGCGACGTCCAGCCGCTGATGCGACTGCGATATTCGGAACATCCCTGGCCTGGGGATTCGCCCTGCACCTGGCCAGCACCGGCCTATACGAGGACACCATCCTGCCGACCCGAAGCTCCACCGGCACCGCCGAGGAGACACTCGACTGCGCCTGCGAGCTCTACCTCATGGCGCCCGACTTCTGAGCCACACCAACCACTCCCGGCTCAACCCCCGAAGGACTTACGGGCGCGACCACTTAGTCGAGGCAGAACTCGTTGCCCTCGACGTCCTGCATCACGAGGCAGGACTCGTTCTCCTCATCGGCGGGCAGCAGATGCAGCCGCCGAGCGCCCAGCGCTTCCAGCCGGGTCGCCTCGGCCTCGAGCGCGGCGACGCGCTCGTCGCCGACCATCCCCACCCCGGTGCGCACGTCGATGTGGAGCCGGTTCTTCACCGTCTTGGCCTCGGGCACGCGCTGGAAGAAGAACCGCGGGCCGACCCCGTTCGGATCCTTACAGGCGGCCCAGTGGTCCTCATCCGACTCGTCGTACCCGGGAGGATCGACGTACCCGAGCGCACCCTTCCAGAACTCCGCGACCGCCCGAGGATTCGCGCAGTCGAAGGTCACTTGCACTTGCTTCACGTCCGCCATCAGCCCAGACTAGCGGCCGCGACCGGGCCCTACTCGGCCGAGTACTGGTCGTGCCGGGCGAGCATCTCCGCCCGCTCCTCCGGCGTCAGCGACTGCGATACTTCGGAATACCCCTGGCCTGGGGATTCGCCCTGCACCTGGCCAGCACCGGCCTATACGAGGACACCATCCTGCCGACCGGAAGCTCCACCGGCACCTCCGAGGAGACACTCGACTGCGCCTGCGAGCTCTACCTTCGAACACAGACACGTCGGCTCGAAGGGATGAGGATAGATCGCCGAAAAGTGAGCAGCGGCCAGAAGGCGCTGGTGGTCACGGTGGTGATCGGAACCGTCATCATCGCCCTGATCGGCTTCGGCTGGTTCTCCTGCCTCCTGCCGATCGGCATCGACGTCGGCATCACCGTCCTTCTCGCCCCCGACCTGCTGCTCACCTGGATGCGCATCCCGCTGCCCATCCTGCGCAAGCTGGCCTTCCCATCCCTCGAACAGGCCTGACGGCAGAGACCGTGGAGAGCTCGTTGCCTTGAGAGGCGCACGGCGGGTTCGGCGAGAGGTCCGGGGAAACGGGCCGGGAGCAATCCCGGAACCGCGCCCGGGCCAACTCAGCATCAATCGGGTTCAGCGTCGCTCTGTGGGCGGTCCGTAAGCGGCCGCTCGGCCGAGCTCGCCCAACCCGTTGGCAAGGACCTCGACGAGTGTCCGGGCGTAGCGCCTGTCGGGGTCAAGGTCGGGGTCGAACACGGCGACCTGGGCCCCGGAGGCGCGTGGAGCGAGTTCGGTGAGCAGGTCGACAAGCTGGGCGGCCTCGATTCCGCCTTGATCTGGGCTGTCGACCGCCGGCATTACGGACGGATCAAGGACGTCCACGTCCACGTGCAGCCAGTAGCCATCGAGCTCGGTTCGATCGAGGTGCTGGCGGATGCGCTTCCCCGCATGGATTGCGCCGTCACGAAGGATCTCGGAGGCGCGGATCGTCAAGCCCACCGATTGGGTCACCTCGGCCAGTTCCTCGTCCTCGTCGCGGCATCCGGCGTGCGTCACATCTGCAGCGCGGAAGTACGGACCGAGGCCGTCGATGTCGGCAATCGCGGGCCAGTGCCGGCCGATGGCTGCGGCAAGGTCCTCGCCGGCCAGGGAGGAGCACGCGGGGGAGTTGCCGGGGTGGCGGAAGTCGGTGTGCCCATCGAGGTGCACCAAGCCGAACCGGCCGGCCGCCCGAAGCGCCAGGCCGGCTCCGATCAGCAAGCTGCAATCTCCGCCAATGACCAGTGGAACGTCGCCGACCGTCCGAATCTCCGTGATACGCCCGGCCAACCGCCGTGCGTGCTCGACGATCAGGTCTTGATTGCGAAGTCGGCCGGGTGAGGCGTCATCGCTGTAACGGCCTGGCAGTACCACGCCCGCGTCGCGTGCGCCGAGCTCGGCGAAGCGTGTGAAGAGTCCGGCGTCGCGCAGCGCCTCCGGCGCCTTGGCGCAGCCGGGTACCGCTGTCGGCCGAGGCGGGCGCAGGCCGAGATTGCTGGGAGCGGACAGCAATGCGATCACTGGCCAACTGTCGCACATCGACGGTTGGTCAGAGTACTGATCGTGCTCGTGATGTCGGCCTTTCCGGACCGAGCGGGATTGCTCAGCACTGGTGAGTCGACTGTCTGCCGTGGGTCGGGTTCCCTCAGTCCGGTTGGCCGTGGGAGCCCGCCGCCAGGGTCTCGCGGAGGGTGGCCAGGGCTGCGGCGATGCGAACCAGACCTTCAGGGGGAACCGCCCAGGCGAGGGAGAGGAGTTCGCCTTCGACAGTGGGGCGCCCGCGTGGACCACGACGCTCACGCCGACCGCCTCGCAGCTGCCCGGCGTCACCGGCGCGGGCACGATCGACGGGGCGACACTCCAAGTCTCCTACGACGACGGCTCGCGCTGGATCCCGGTGGCGCTGAAGCGGCAGTACGCGGGCGGCAAGAGCGGCTCCGGCGGCAGCAAGGCCGGTGACAGCTGGACGGTGCAGATCAGCGCACCGCGCTGGGCCCATTACGTCTCTCTCTGCGCGC
Source organism: Streptacidiphilus sp. MAP12-20 (assembly GCF_041262525.1). Lineage (NCBI taxonomy): Bacteria > Bacillati > Actinomycetota > Actinomycetes > Kitasatosporales > Streptomycetaceae > Streptacidiphilus > Streptacidiphilus sp. MAP12-20. Next base: position 35,447 of record NZ_JBGCCK010000023.1, on the reverse strand, counting down.
CACCTCCTGGGACGACGCGCACAACGCCGTGCCGCAGACGGTTCTGCGGGCCTTCGGAGTAAACCCTTAGGCAGGAGCGGTCAGGCGGGGACGGCCGGGGGTGTCGAAGAAGCCCTCGGGAGGGGAAGGCCGCCCCCCGGGTGAGTGGACCGCCCAGGCTGCCCGCAACTTCCCCATGGACATCTACGCAGGCCCGGCGACCTGACGGAGGCGCTGGGTGCTCACGGTGGAGGAAGACTTAGCCGAGGAAGGCGGCGGTCATGCGGTCGCGTTCCGGTCGGTCGCGGGTTCCGAGGTGTGGCCTTCGTGGAGTTCGAACCAGATGCATTTCCCGTCGCCTCGCGGCAGGACGCCCCACCGGTCGGCGAGCATGTCGATCAGGATCAGACCGCGCCCGGAGGAGGCCATCTCACCGGGCGAGCGTCGGTGCGGCAGCTCGTCGCTGCGGTCGGCTACTTCGACTCTCAGCCGGCGCTGGGGAGGGGATCCCCAGAGTTCGACCAGGAGGGCGGCGTCCAGGTCGGTGTGGACCAGGACGTTGGCGAGCAGCTCGGAGACCAGGAGCAGGCCGGCGTCGACCTGTTCGGGCTGGGTCCAGTCGTGGAGAACGCCGCGCAGTTCCTGGCGGGCTGCTGCGATCCGTTCGGGCTGGTCCTGGCCGATGGTCAGGACGATCCGCCGCTCAGGGCCGTCGGGCGTGTGGCCAGGGGCGCCGGGCTGGGCGTCGCGGCGCAGCAGGAGCAGGGCGATGTCGTCCTCGCGTCGGTCGGCGAGGTGGCCTGGCGTCTGGTGGGACGCGGGTCCGTGGACCGCGTCGATCAGGGCGTCGGCCATGCCTTCGAGATCGTCGGCGGGTGCGGGTGACATGGCGTCGCGGACGCGCAGCCATCCGGTGTACCAGTCGTGGCCGCCGGTCTCGACCAGGCCGTCGGTGCAGAGCATGAGGATCTCGTCGGGTTGCAGTTGCATCCGGGTGACGGGGTAGTCCTCGCCTTCGGGCATCAGGCCCAGAGGCAGGCCGCCGTCGACGTGGCGCAGCAGGCAGGTGCCGTCGGGCATGCGGATGACGGGGTGCGGGTGGCCGGCGCGAGCGATGTCGAGGGTGCCTGCCTCCGGGTCGGCCTCGATGTAGATGCAGGTGGCGAAGCGGTCCTCGTCCAGTCCGGCGAGGAAGTGCGAGGCGCGTGCCAGTACGGCGTCGGGGTGATGGCCCTCAGCGGCGTAGGCGTGGACGGCGGTTCGCAGCTGGGCCATCAGGCTGGCGGCGTGGACGTCGTGGCCCTGGACGTCGCCGATGACGATGCCGAGGCGTCCGGTGGGGAGTGGGATGACGTCGTACCAGTCGCCGCCGACCTGGAGTCCGCCGCCGGTGGGGACGTAGCGGGTGGCGACGCTGAGGCCTGACACGGGGGCACCCGTGTTGCGGATGCTGCGGGCCAGGCCGCGGGAGAGCGCGCGTTCGGACTCGTTGGTGTGGGCTCGTTCCAGGGCCTGGGTGAGCATGCGGGCCACGGTGCCCAGGGCGGCGCGTTCGTCGGAGGTGAACGTGACCGGGTCGCTGAACGCGGCCAGCCACGCACCGGTGGTGCGTCCGGCACTGGTGAGCGGCAGAACGGCCCAGGACTGGCGTCCGTAGTCGGCAACCAGCGGCCACGCGGCGGGGAAGCGCTTGCGGTACTCCTCGGGTGAGGAGAGGTAGACCGGTCGGCCGGTGCGGGCCACGTCGGCGGCGGGGTGGTCGGTATCCAGCGGCATCTGGAACGGCTCCTGCGCGCCGGCCGGCTGTCCGTGGTGGCCCACGACGGTGAGGTGGTCTCCCACGATGCTGAAGACGGCCAGTTCGTCGGGGCTGAATCCCGGCATGGACAGGGACGCGGCGACTCGCAGGACGTCGCTGGTCGTGGTGGCCTCGGCCAGGGCGCGGCCGGCGTCGAGGAGGAACACTTCACGTGAGCGCCGCAAACCGGCTTGCGATGGTGCTGCCCGGGAAGCCGGTTTCGGGGGCGTGGGCGCGCGGTTCAGCGCCTGAATCTGGAGGCGCTCGGCGACGACCTCGGATTCCTCGATCAGGGTGCCCTGGAGGGTTCCGGCACTGGTGGCGGGTCCGGGGGCGAGTCGCGCCCACAGTGGGTGGGGCGGCTGGCCGGCGTGAGTCACGACCTGAATGCGCACGTCAATCGGTCGGCGTTCGCTGAGGACGAGGTTCGCACTGGAGCGCAACAGGACCATGTCCTCGGGGTGGACGCGTGCGCGGATATCTGACTCGGTCAGCCGGACGGGTTCGCCTGGGATGCCCAAGAGCTGGGCGCTGAGCGCGTCGAGGCTCGCGCGGCGTGTGTTCCGGTCCCATCGCCACGTGCCGATCCGCGCCGCCCGAAGCACCTCCGCCGGAGGCAGCGGCGAGCTTCCATTGGGGTGCTCGATTCCCATGCGGTGGACCTTTGCGGTCAGCGGCGGCTCCGCGACGCCTGTGGATCAAGGCTACGACGCGTCCGATCATCCTGCCTGGCCGTAAGAGTCGCGACCCCCCATACGTGACCCTGGGCGGTGCGAGGACAAGCATGAAGGAACCCACTGTCGTCGATAGGTCGTGTCTGCGGCGGGTGCCAGCGACGTCCCGCAGACGGCCCGGGATTCGTTGGTCGGGACGACGTGCCAGGCGAGGAGCGCCTGGAACTCGTACGCGGCCTTCAGCTCGATGGCCATGATGATCACCTGCCTTCCGGGACGGCGCCATACGAGGGATCGATCGGGCGGACTGCGCCCGCGGGCCCGGCTACTCGCGAAGCACCGGTCGCGAACCGGCAGGAGCCGACCCGAGGCCCCCACACCGGTCCAGCGCAGGACCGCGAGCTCTACCTGCCCAAGTCCTGGATCGAGGACCGCGAGCGGTGTCGCGCCGCCCGGATCCCCGAGGGCAAGGTCTTCGCCACCAAGCCGGAGCTGGCACGCGTCATGGTCCGGCGGGCGCTGGACTCCGCCCTGCCGATTGCCTGGGTGACCGCGGACGCGGCCTACGGGCAGGAGTGGCACTTCCGGCGGATGCTGGAGGAGGCCGGCGTGGGCTACGTCCTGGCGGTGCCCAAGTCACAGCAGGTCAAGTCCCCTGCGGGGAGCTGGCGTATCGATCATGTCCTGACCGGTGCCCCCGCCGAGGCGTGGGAGCGGATCCCCTGCGGGGACGGTGCGAAGGGGCCGCGAGTCTACGACTGAGCAGCGTGCATCGTGAATTGGCAGGTCACGGGCCTGGTGTGATTCCGTGCCCCGATGCTCGTGCAGGTGGGGCGCGGCAGTCTGTCATGTAGATCGTCGGGCAGGGGGTCTTCGTGGGTTCCGGCCCGTTCCGGCCCGCGATGCTCCTACGCTCCCGGGCATGATGGACCCCCAGGTGCTGGCACGGATCGCCGCGCGCCGCGCGGAACTGGACGGGCTGGAAGAATACCCCCAGGCGCCACCCTGGACCGCGCCGGGCGCCGCTGACCCGATGACGCCCTGACCTGCGCTCCCGCTGTTCGCGCGACGAAGACTTTGGTCCTTAGCGCGGACCCCCGAGTGGCAGTAGGCTCGATGGCGCGAAGGGAGATCACCGCCCAGGTGGCGGCAGATCCCGGCGTACGCCCCCGTTTGTGGGGCGGCAAGAGAAAGTAGGACCAGCGTCGGTGGCCCGCCCAGGCCGCCAGTCAGACGCGTGGGCGAACCCATCCCGTTCATGGGTTCCCGGCCGCTTTTTCTTGCACGAGTGTCACCCGGGAGCCCGACCCCCGAGAGGTGAACTCATGTCCGCCATCGAGCGCAACAAGCAGATCGTCGTCGACTACTACCAGACGGCCTTCGCAGGCGACCCGGAGAAGGCGATCTCCGACCACTTCGGCCCGGTCTACATCCAGCACAACCCCGACGCCCAGGACGGCCCCGAGGCATTCATCGGCTTCGTGCGCTGGCTGCGCGGCGAGTACCCGAACGTGAAGCTGCACATCAAGCGCGTCATCGCCGAGGGCGACCTGGTCGCCACCCACGCCCACCTGGACCTGGAGCCCGGCAACCCGGACAACCCCGGCCGCGCCCTGGCGGACTTCTTCCGCCTGGAGAACGGCAAGGTCGTCGAGCACTGGGACGTCATCCAGGACGTCCCGGCCAAGTCCGCGAACGACAACGGCATGTTCTGATGACCGCCGCGGACCCCGGCCGCACCCCCGCGCAGACGGTGCGGCTTCAGTACCTGGCCTCGGCCACCGGGGACATGGACCTGTGGCGTTCGGTGGTGGCCGAAGACGTGGAGTGGACCGAGTCCGCGGGCTTCCCGCTGGCCGGCACCTACCGCACCCCCGACGGCACCGTCGACGGCGTCTTCACCAAGCTCGCCCAGGAGTGGGACGACTGGACCACCCACGACGACACCTACGTCGCCGACGGCGAGCGCGTCGTGGTCCTGGCCCGCTACAGCGCCCGCAACAAGGACACCGGCAAGACGATGCAGGCCCGCGTCGCGCACTCCTTCATCGTCCGTGGCGGGCAGATCGTCCGGATGGAGCAGATCGTCGACTCCGCCACCGTCCGCGCCGCGATGCCCTGACCGAGAAGGCCAGGATCACGGTCCCGCGGCCCGCAGGGAGGGCAGCTGTCCTTTCTGCGGGCCGCCATCCCGGACGGTCAGCCGGCCGCCGACTCGGAGTCCTCGGCCGACGCTTCCGTGTACGCGGTGACCCAGTCCACCAGCGGGAGCAGCAGCTCGACCAGCTCGTGCCCGCTCGGTGAGGCTGTAGTCCACCCGAGGTGGGACCACTGGGTGGACCTCCCGCAGAACCAGGCCGTCCGCCTCAAGCGTGCGCAGGGTGCAGCGCGCGCACGCCACCGAGGCGGCCGTGCGGCGAGGAACCCGGACACTGGGGCGCGCCACCCACGATGCGGCAGCCAGGGGATGCGCCGGCCCGATCACTCCCACGAGCGCATGAAGCACCGAGACGCCGCCATGTGCAGGGGAGAGATGACGCCCTGCCAGCGCCGTTGCCACACAGGCGAGAAGCAGCCCAGAGCCTGCCAAGGCAGAGGCTGCCCGGGATCGCGAAGAAGATCGTCGGCCGGAAGCGGGGCATCCTCACGGACACAATCGGACTCCTCCTCGCCGTGGCCGTCACCGCCGCGAGCCTGTCGGAGAACGCCCTGGGAATACGGCTCCTCAATCAGGCCAAGAAGACCTACCCAAGCGTCTCGAAGAGCTGGGTCGACACCGGCTTCAAGAACGCCTTCGTCGAGCACGGCGCCAGCCTCGGCATCGACGTCGAAGTGGTCAAGAGGAAGTCCGACGTCCGCGGCTTTCACGTCGTGAAAAGGCGGTGGGTAGTCGAACGAAGTCTCGGATGGATCATGCTGCGTCGGCGTCTCGCCCGTGACTACGAGACCCTCCCGGCCAGCTCTGAAGCCATGATCCACATCGCCTCGATCGACAACCTCGCCAAGCACATAACGGACGAAACCGCACCAGCCTGGCGAGGAGCCTACCAGGATATAAAGGGCAATCCACTCACCTCAAATGCCCTCTAATGTCGTGCCAGCCAGGTCGCGATCTCGTCGATCACGGTCGGGGCGACATGTCCCGGTCGGGCGTAGTCGGCTGGGGTGGGATCGCCGCTGCCGGAGAAGAAGAAGTGGTTGGCGTCCGGGTGGATCCGGATCGCCACCTTGGGCCGATGTGCCAGGGCGCGTTGCCAGAGTGCCAGATCGTCGGCGAGGGTCACCTGGTAGTCGCGCCCGCCCTGCAGGAGCAGCATCGGGCAGGCCAGTGCGGCCGCCGTGGTCACCGGGTCGTAGGCACGCAGGTCGAGCCAGTAGGCGGCGGAGAATCCCAGGGGCAGGAGTTCCGGCGGTGTGTCGGGCGTGAGGCGGGGGCCTGCCACCAACTCGGCCTGCCGGGTAAGCGCGGCCACTGCCTGGTCAGCGTTGGGGCCAGGGGTAAGGGTCGCGAGATAGCGACCCGTCCGGACGGCTGCCTGGTGCATCGGCTGCGCGTCCGCGGCGAGCAGCACCAGGCCCGCGATCTTCGGTGTAGCGGCGGCAATCCGAGGCGCCGCCTTGCCGCCCATGCTGTGGCCGAGCAGATGGATCCGGTCCGGAGCCACCTCGGGTTGCTGTAGGAGCAGTTGGACGGCGGCGAGTGCGGGCGTCACGTACTCGCCGGCCATCGTGAAGTCGCAGGGCACGCGGTCGGGGTGTGCAAAGGTGGGCTTGTCGAAGCGCAGCACGGCCACCCCGCGGGAGGCGAGCCCCCAGGCCAGGTCCTTCAAGGGCTTGTTCGGGCCGCTGGTTTCGTCCCGGTCGAACGGCCCGCCGCCTGCGAGCAGGACCGCGGCCGGCCACGGTCCGCCGCCGTCGGGCAGGCTGAGCGTGCCGCTCACGGCGAGGGGACCCGTCCCGAGCGAGACTTGCCGCTCGGTGAACCGGTCCTGCTGCGCGTAGTGCGGCGGCTGCCACATGGCGCCACCGTGCGGATCGAGTCGCAGTCCGTGCAGCAGACCGTCGCCACCGACCGACGTGACCACGGTGAAGCTTCCGTTGTCGCAGGTGATGGCGATGCGCACGCGGATCGGATCGGCTTCGCCCGCCACGATCTCCGGCTCCTGGACCGCCTGGATCCCGCCGTGGCCAGCGGCCTCGGCCACCCAGGCCAATCGCAGCGCCTCGGGGGAGACTGCCGCCCGCAACGGGGGCGCGAAGAGCTCCGCGGTCCGGTCGAAACGCTCTGCCCGCAGCAGTGCGGCGAAGCGGCGTGCCACCTCCAGGGCATCAACCTCATCTATTCTCATAGTTGCGAACGGTAGCAGTTATGAGAAGGTTCGGATATGGACTCCCTGAAACTGCTCGCCCACCCCATCCGGCTGCGGATAGTGCACGCGATGGGTGGTGGAAGGCTGCTGACCACCGCTCAGCTGTGTGCGCGCATCCCGGAAGCCTCCCAGGCCACCGTCTACCGCCACATTGACCTGCTGGTGAGCGGCGGGATCCTGGAGGTGGCCGAGGAACACAAAGTGCGTGGGGCGGTGGAGCGGCACTACAGGCTGCGCCAGGACCGGGCCGTCATCGGGGCCGAGACGGTTCGCACCCTCACCCCCGAGGACCATCGGCAGGCATTCGCCACAGCGATGACCGCCTTGCTGGCCGAGTTCAATGCCTATCTCGACCGTGAGGGGGCGAACCCTGTGGCCGACCAGGTGGGCTACCGGCAGCATGCGCTCTGGCTCAGCCCGACAGAGCTGGCGGAGCTGATCAGCGGGCTACGCGCGGCGATCGTGCCAAGGCTGGCCAACTCGCCCAGCCCCGAACGGGCGCAGTACCTGCTCAGTCCGATCCACTTCCCGGTGGAAGCGCCGCAGCGGGAAGCCGAGCGGCCGACGACCTGAGCCGGGCAGCCACCTCGTTGACGACTACGCGCTGTGACATCCGCGGCCAGACAGCTCCCCATCGACTGGCCGTGAGAAGGGAATCTGAACGGCTCTGATCCACTTCTTGGAGGGGGCGGTGACTGGCTGTCACAAAGCCCTGGACAGAATGGGGTTCCGCGTGACTGCAGCGTTTTGATGACGACCTTCTCCCACCTAGCGTCCGTCGTGATCGAGGAGGTCACGGTGAGCGGTGGGGCCGTGGAGCTCGTGGCCCGCACGACGACGCGGGAGGCGGCCTGCCCCGGGTGCGGCACGGTGTCCGGTCGGGTTCATGGCGGCTACCGACGTCGGCTCGCCGATCTGGCGGTGGCCGGCCGCCAGGTCGTGATCTATCTGGCTGTGCAGCGGTTCGTCTGCCCGGAGCCGGAGTGCGGTCGCCGTACCTTCGTCGAGCAGGTTGACGGGCTCACGGAGCCTTTCGCGCGCCGGACCTCCTCGCTGCGGTGCGCACTGGAGAAGATCGCCCTTGCCCTGGCCGGGCGCCCTGCCGCCCGGCTCGCCGCGCACTTGTCTGTCCCAGCGAGCCCAAATTCCCTGCTCAGGCTGGTCCGTAGGCTCCCGGACAAGCAGGCCACGGCTGCGCCGCGAGTGCTGGGCGTGGACGACTTCGCATTCAAGAAGGGCCACGTCTACGGAACGATCCTCTTGGACACGGAGACCGGTGAACGCGTCGACGTCCTCCGGGACCGGACCGCCGGCACGCTCAGCACCTGGTTGCGCGAGCACCCGGGGGCGGAGATCCTGTGCCGCGACCGGGCCAACGCCTAGAGCGAGGCCGTCGGGACCGCCTGCCCGGACGCTGTGCAGGTCGCTGATCGGTTTCATTTGTGGAAGAACCTGTGCGAGACCGTCGAGAAGTGCGTCGCCGCCCACCGAAAGTGCCTGGCCACCCCCATCGATGACGCGTCCGCCGAGCCCACGGTAGGCGAGGCCGTCCCGGTGGCAGAGCGTCCCCAGGAGGCGGCAGACGGGCTCCGGGCGATCCAGCGCCGCGAACGCCACGCCGCCGTGCACGCCCTCTACGACAAGGCCGTGTCCATCCAGGTGATCGCCGAGACCCTCGGGCGGGACCGCAAGACCGTGCGCCGCTACGCCCACGCGACCACCCCGGAGGCCGCCCGCCTGGGGACCGGCGTGCGCCGCTACGGCCAGATCCACGCCTACACGCCCTACCTGCACCGACGTTGGAACGAGGGCTGCACTGACGCCGCCCGGCTCCACGCCGAGATCACCGAACGCGGCTTCCGTGGAAGCACGCGGACCGTCCGCCGCCACTTGCAGGAGATCCGGGTCAGCGGCAAGCCCGCACCCGACAGGCCGAAGGACCTGACGGTCCGCAAGGCCTCCTGGCTGATCACCGCTCACCCCCACCGTCTGGAGGAGAGCGGCGCGCTCAAAGTCAAGAAGCTGCTGGCCCGCTGCCCCGAGCTTGACGCCCTCGCCGACTGCGTCCGCTCCTTTGCCGCGATGATGAACGAACGCCGCGGCAGCGACCTCGCCGGCTGGATCGCCGGCGCCGAGGGCACCGCGCTCAAGCCACTGCACAGCCTGGCCCGCGGCCTGCGCGAGGACTTCGACGCCGTCACCGCCGGACCCACCCTGGACTGGAGCTCCGGCAGGGTCGAGGGCAACGTCAATCGTGTGAAGCGAATCAAGAGAGACGGATACGGCCGCGCCGGCTTCGACCTCCTCCGCCTCCAGATACTCCTCGCCGACTGACTGACGTCACGCTCCGCGACCAGCCCAGAAGAAGTGGATCAGAACCGTTCAGATTCCCCGCTGGCGGCCACCACGGGGAGATATCTGGCCGCGCCCGCATCACTGTCCGTGACTACCACGACCGAGACCATGCCGACGACCCGTGCTGACGAGGCGGGAGGGTCGCTTGTCACCGAAGTTGGTTGAATGCCTGATCGGCGTCGGCCAGGGCTTCGGGGTGGACGTCGCGGGCGGTTCGACCGTCGGCGATCTTCTGCCAGTTGGCCCGGGCGAGCACCCGCTGGATCGCGAGTACCTGGGCGGCTCGCAGGCGTGCCTGGATGCCTTCGCCGAGGGCGTCCGCCAGTGCCTCTTCATCTTCAAGTTGGTAGCGCGTGAGCCGTCCCGCCAGGCTCGGTGTGGTGAACACCAGCCGGTGGAACGCCACCACCTGCGGGTGGTCGTTGAGGCCGGTGACTGGGTCGTATCGATCGAGGCCGGCCCGGAAGTGCCGGTGCAGCGCCGTCACCGGCGTGGTGGCGGAACTGCGGTCACGTACGACGCGTGCCGCCTCGCCCTGGTGGTCCGCGAACCGGTGCAGTACCAGGTCTTCCTTGGTGGGGAAGTACCGGAAGAGGGTCGGTTTGGAGATCTCGGCGGCGGCGGCGATGTCGTTGACCGAGACGCGGTCGAAGCCGCGTTCCAGGAACAGCGAGACGGCCGTGTCGGCGATGGCGTCGCGCGTCCGCGCCTTCTTGCGGGCCCGCAGTCCCGTGGGCTCGTTCATCTGACCACCGTAACATTCATAACCGAGTTGCTTTTTTAACCGAGTAACGTTTTTATGGGCGGCATGAATCAGACAGACATTCCCCCTGTGCTTGTGACAGGAGCGACGGGCCGGATCGGCCGCCTCGTCATCGACGAGCTCCTCGGCGCGGGCGTCCCAGTCCGGGCCCTGATCCATCGCTCCGAGGCGGCGGCGACGCTGCCGGCGGAGGTCGAGGTCTTCACTGGCGACCTGACGATGCCCGAGTCGCTCGACCCGGCACTGAACGGCGCCGGGGCGGTCTTCCTCGTCTGGACCGCGCCGCCTGACACTGCCGTGGCAGTTGTCGAGCGGTTGGCGGCCCACGTGCGGCGGATCGTCTTCCTCTCCTCCCCGCACCAGACACCGCACCCCTTCTTCCAGCAGCCCAATCCCATGGCGGCGCTGCACGCCGGCATCGAGCGGCTCATCGCCGCCACCGGACTCGAGTCGACGATCATCCGGCCGGGGATGCTCTCCTCGAACTCACTGGCCTGGTGGGCGCCCGCGATCCGGGCGGGCCAGGTCGTCCATTGGCCCTACGGCGCCGCCGAGACGGCACCGGTGGACGACCGCGACGTCGCAGCCGTCGCGGCGCGGACGCTCTATCAGAACGGACATGTCGCAGGCGACTACGTCCTGACGGGCCCCGAATCGCTGACCCAGGCCGCGCAGGTGGGCGTCATCGGTGATGTCCTGGGGCGACAGATCACATTCAAGGAGATGACGCCGGACGAGTTCCGAAGCCTGTCGGAGAGTACGGCGCCCAGCTCGGTCGTCGAGATGCTGCTCGCCGCGTGGAGCGCGGCGGTCGGACAGCCCGCGTACATCACCACCGCGGTGGCCGACATCCTCGGGACGGCGCCGCGAACGTTCCGCCAGTGGGCCGCCGACCACGCGGCCGCATTCGCGGAGGATTCGAAACCGCGTCGGCCATGACCTGCCTCCCGGCCGCGACCCTCACCCCGCAGCTGCCAGCTACGCATCCGCGCCCCTGGCGGTGGCATCACGCACTGTTACAGAGCTTCCCGTGTGCCACCCGAACTGGGCGTCGGCGGGGACCGATAACCTGTACCCGGGGAAAAGATCTTGGCCGCTGACAATGGTCGAACGCTGTGGTCTGACGGGCTTTCCACGGCAGCTTGCGCGTAGTGCATCGCTGCGGTCTCGCTGATCCCGAAGACGGTGGCGAGCTGGTGCTCTTTTGAAGAGCCCGCAGAGGGGTGGGCCGCGCTGTGCGAGTGCTGAGACGGTTATCTGGTGCTATCTGGCCATGAGTGCAGGTCAGTCACTTGATCACCGTTAAGGCACCTTAGGCACGCAGTTGAGATGCCGTTACGGTCGTAACGCCTACAGGACTCCAGTGCGAAGAAGTGGGGGTCTCGGGGCGGTGGTCGGACGGGCATCCTCCCGACCGCCCTTGGTAGCGGCAGGTGACACGGTTGTTAACGGGCATCCGGGTGGTGTGAGCCAGCGGGTGGCACGGGTGGCGGGGTCCCGTTCCCTGCTGCCGGTCGTTCGGGTTCACCGGTATCCCCTCGATTCGCTCAGTACAGCGCCCAGAACGCGGCGGTGACGATCGGCAGGTACAGCACCGATCCAAGCGGCAGCGCGGGCCAGGTGCCGCGTCCGCGTGCCCAGCGCCGGTGACCGACGGCGATCCCGACCACGACCGCGAGCGCCAGCCCGACCCAGGGCCCGTAGAGCCACACCCAGAGGTAGCGGCAGCCCAAGCTGCCGTCATTCGGGCGGCACCAGCCGCCCAGGCTGAAGGCCAGTCCCCCGCTCATCGTCAGGAACAGGTTCGCCGCCGCACCTAGCAGCGCCAGCAGCACGCCCACGACCAGCACGGTCACGCCCCCCGGTCCCAGGCGCCCCGAGGCCACGGGCGCCATCTGCGCCGGCACGGGCCAAATCTCACCTCCGAGCGCCGGGCCCGGTCTGTCCTCGCCCACTGGCCTCCCCCATCGTCACGACTCGCCCCAGGGGCCAGTGTCCCCTGCCGCCGGAGGCCGGATACAGACTCCGGCGTCACGATTCGGCAGCGCGGGCTGGGGACCGCGCCGGGCGGCCCACTGCCGGAACTGTGGACAACGAAAACCGGCTCACCCGCGCGGAGGTGACTCACCCGCGCTCGGCACGCTCTGCTTGGCCAACTGCCGGAATAGGGCGAGGTGGCGGGCGGGGCCCGCGGCGGCCGGACAGCGCGGGCAGGGTGCCGAACCGGACAGGCCCGTCGGCGCGAAGTTGCTCGCCGCAGCCCTCCCGGTCGGCCTGGTCGTGCCTGAGGTACCGAACGTGCCAGAACAGCCCGCCGACATCTCGTGAGGCTCGTCCGTCAGCGGCCACGTGACTCACGTGCCTCACGCCTCCCGGCAACCCCGTATCACGCGGCCCATTGGCACGGCCGTGTCCCAGGCGGGTGCGTCGGTCCCGGCCGGAGCCGCACCGGCCGTTGCCGGGGCGAGTGCGGACCCGCAGGGCAAAGACGCGGTCGGGCGGCTGATCGGTATCTTCGAGGAGGTCCTGCGGCTGCAGGACGTGGGTCCCGACGCGGACTACTTCGACCTCGGCGGTAACTCGATCCTGGCGATCTCGCTGCTGGAACGGATCCGTGGCGCGTTCGGGGTGCGGATCGCGCTCCCGCTTCTGTACGAGCACAGCACGGTCGCGCAGTTGGCTCAGCTGGTGGCGGTGGAGGGTGCGGGTGTCTCCGCGCCTGGCGAGTTGATCCCCCGGCTGGGCAGCGGGGGGCCGTTCCTGCCCAGCCACGGGCAGGAGGCGATCTGGTTCCTGGAGCGGCTCAAGCCGGACCTGCCGACGTACACGGTGCCGCACGACATGCACCTGCGCGGGCCGATCGACGTGGAGGCGCTGCGCTGGGCGCTGGCACGGCTGGAGGAGCGGCACCCGGTGCTGCGCTCGAAGTTCGTGGAGCTGGCGGGCGAGCCGCGGGTGATGCTGCGTCCGGTCGACGAGCAGGGGATGGAGTTCGTGGATCTGAGTGCCGTCGCGGACACGCCCCAGGCGCGGCTGGAACACGTCAGGGAGTTGATCCGGCGGCAGGCGCAGCGGCCGATGGACATGGCTCTCGACTGCCTGTACCGCAAGGTGCTGTACCGGCTGGCCGAGGACGACCACGTTCTGCTGCTGGCGGCGCATCACTCGGTCGTGGACGGGCACGCGCCCGCGCTGGTCGACCGCGACCTGTGGGAGTTCTACAACGCCGCGCGGGAGCGGCGGGCCCCCGAGCTGCCCGAGCTGGCAGTGGACTACCTGGACTTCGCCGCCTGGCAGCGCGAGCGGCTCTCGGGCGAGCGGCTGCGGGAGCTTCTGGCGTTCTGGCGGGGCCGGGTGCAGGGGGTGCGGCCGTCCGCGCTGCCCACGCCGTTGCCGCGTCCGGCGGTCGCCTCCGGCCGTGGTGACGTGCACCGGTTCACTGTGCCGGCGCCGCTGGTAGGCCGGTTGCGGGGGTTCGCCAGGGATCAGCGTGGCACTTTGTTCATGACGATCCTGACCGCGTTGAAGACGCTGATGCTGCGTTACGGCGGGGAGAGCGACATCACGGTCGGCACGACGACTGTGGGGCGGCCGCACCCGGATCTGCAGGAGATCCTGGGCTATTTCAACAACGCGGTGCCGCTGCGTACGGACCTGGGCGGTGACCCGAGTTTCCGGCAGGCATTCGAGCGGGTCCGGCGGACGGTGATCGACGGCCTGGCGCACGACGAACTGCCGTTCGCGATGCTGGTGGCGGATCTGCAGCTGGCGCGTGACCCGTCCCGGCACCCGGTCTTCCAGGTCGGCTACAGCCACCAGACGATCGGTGAGCTGCAGGCGGAGCTGTCACCGGGCGTGTCCTACCGCACCGATCGGGAGCAGACGTTCGGCGGGATGCCGCCGGGTACCGCGAAGTGGGACCTGACCCTGACGATGGTGGAGACCGCTGACCAGGACCATCTGGAGGGCGCGTTCGAGTACAGCACCGATCTGTTCGATGAGGCGACGGTGGCGGCCATGGCCGAGGCCTTCGTCACGCTGCTCGAGTCGGTCGCCGCTGATGCGGGGCTGCCGCTGTCGCGGCAGCGGCTGGTGGGTTCGGCCGGGCTGGCACGGCTTCGGGCCGGGGCGGGGGCGGTGCCGGTCGTGTACGGCCGGCCGGCCGCGTTTGCCCGGTGGTTCCAGGACGCTGAGGTGGCGCGGGCCGCGGCCGGGGTCGCTGGGGCGCTTCGGGAACACGGGGTGCGGCCCGGAGAGGTCGTCGGCGTGCACGTCGCGGACGCGGACTGCCCGGCGGTGCTGCTGGGTGTCCTGGGCGTCGGCGCGGTGTGCCTGCCGGTGGATGTGTCGTGTGGCTTCGCGGCCCGGGCGGCGTTGTTGGAAAGCGCCTCGCCTGTCGTTGTGGTCGCCGATACGGGTGTGGCGGTGCCGTGGCCGGGGGTGGTCGTGGATTTGGCCCGGGTGCGGGACGCGGCCCCGGCCCCGGTGGAGGGCTGGCCGGCCGGGGCCCGGGTCGCGCTGCCCCAGGCCGACGGGCGGATCGTGCTCTTCGACGGGGACCAGGCCGCGGCGTTGGCGGGTGACGGGGAACCTCGGGCGGCGCTGGCGGCTTGGCGGGCCGCGGCCGCGGCGGACGTTTCGGCCGTCGGGCTTGTGTCGGGTGCCGGGCTGCGGGTGCTGGATGCGGGCGGCCAGCTCGCGCCGGTGGGCGTGCCGGGCCGGCTGTGTCTGGCGGGGCCGGCCGCCGGCGTGGGTTTCCTGTGCGGCGCGGAGGGGTTGTTGCCCGATCCGGCTGTGCCGGGTGCGGTCCTGCGGCCGACCGGGCTGCGTGCCCGGGTCACGGCGGCGGGTTTGGTCGAGGTCGAGTGCCCGGTCACCGATGTTGTGCCGGAGCCGTCCGCGGTGGCCGGTCCCGCCGGCCCGGGCGTGGAGGCGGGTCTGTTCCCGCCGGCCGTGTCGGCGGTGGAGGAGACGCTGCTGGGGTTGTGGGCGGAGTTGTTGGGCGTGGAGGACGTGGCCCGTGACGATGACTTCTTCAGGCTCGGCGGCCACTCGCTGATGTCGATGCGGCTGCTTGGCCGGGTCAACCGTGAACTTGGCGTGCGGCTGCCGGCGGCGGCGTTGTTCGAGAACCCCACGGTGGCGCGCCTGGCGGGGGCTGTCGTGGCGGCCGGTGTGCCCGTGCGGCCCGTGGCGGCCGTGGCCGTCCCGGCGCCGGCCCCGATCGCGGCTGGGGCCCCGGCTGGCCTGGGGTGGCCGGCTGCCCGTGTACCGGGTGATGTGTTGCCCGGTGAGACGGTGCCGGGTGCGGGGGTGACGGTTCGTCCGTTCCGGCTGTCCGAGGATGTGTCACGGGCCCTGGGATGGCGCCCGGGGGACCGTGTTCCCTCGGCGGGTGCGGTACTGGCGGCGGTGGGAGTGATGATGGCGCAGCTGACGGGCGAGCGGGAGCTGGCCGTTGGCTTGCTGCGTGGGGAAGGCGCGGTGAGCCTGCCGGTCCGCGTCGATCTGAGCGACGTGGCGGACTGGGACATGCTGGTGGCGCGGACGCAGCTGGCCGTGGAGGGGGCTGCTCCGAATCTGGGCGTGATGGTGTCTGTCGCCGTGGAGCTGGGTGAGGGTCCGAGTCGGGGTCTGGATCTGGAGGCGGGGCGTCTGGACTTGCTGTGGCGGGTGCGGTGTACGGACGAGGGCCTGGCGGGGACCTTGTTGAGCGATCCGGCGCGGTTCCGGCCCCGCACGGCGAAGCAGCTCGTGGAACGGTGGCGTCAGCTGCTGCAGGACCTGTCGGTGCCGGGTGTCCGCGTGGACACCTTGCTGACCCCCTCTCCGCTGACCCCCTCTCCGCTGACCCCCTCTCCGCTGACCCCCTCTCCGCTGACCCCCTCTCCGCTGACCCCCTCTCCGCTGACCCCCTCTCCGCTGACCGGCTCTTCACCGGCCGCCTCGGCCGCCTCTTCACCGGCTGCTTCTTCGGTGGCTGGCTCGGCTGGCCCGTCGGTGACCGCTTCTTCACCGACCGCCTCGGCCGGCTCTTCACCGGCCGGCTCTTCGCCGGCCGCCTCGGCCGGCTCTTCACTGGCTGCTTCTTCGGTGGCTGCCTCGGCTGGGTGTTCGTGGGCTGACTCGCCTGGTGGTCGGGTGTATGGGTCTGAGGGGGACACGGAGACGCTTTCGGGGTTGTTGCGGCAGACCGCGGCGCGGTATCCCGACCGTACGGCCGTGGTTTTCGGTGACCGTAGCTTGACGTACCGGGAGTTGGACCAGATGGCGTCCGCGCTCGCCGGGCAGTTGCACCAGCGTGGTGTGGGACGCGGGAGCGTCGTGGCGGTGTCTATGGAGCGCTGTCTGGAGCTTCCGGTCGCGCTGGTCGGGGTTCTGTACTGCGGTGCCGCCTATCTGCCGCTGGATCCGGGGTACCCGGCTGATCGGCTGGAGTTCATGCTCGCCGACACGAAGGCGGCGTTGCTGCTCGCGGGTGAGGGGGAGCCGGCGGCGTGGGCGGCGGCGGTGGACCGGTTGCCGGTGGACCTGGAGTGCCTGACCGGGTGCGGGGCCGGTCCGGGTGCGCCGGCGGGTCCGCATCCGCAGGACCTGGCCTACGTGATCTACACCTCGGGGTCGACCGGCCGTCCGAAGGGTGTTGGCGTGCCGCACCGCGGGATCGTCAACAGCCTGCGGTGGCTGCAGCGGACCAGCCCGCTGACCGGCACGGACCGGGTGATGCAGAAGATCCCGACGAGTTTCGACTTCTCGGTCTGGGAGCTGTTCTGGCCGTTGACGGCGGGGGCGGTCCTGGTCGTTGCGGCGCCGGGCGCGCAGTTGGACGTGTTCGCGATGGCTGATCTGGTCCAGGAGCAGCGGATCACGACGGCGATGTTTGTGCCGTCGGTGTTGCGGGTGCTGCTGGCGGCGTGCGGGCCCCAGGTTGTCGCGGGGCTGCGGCGGGTTCTGCTGGGCGGTGAGGAGCTCGACGAGGCCCTGCGTCTCGAACTGCGCGGGGCGTGCCCGGAGATGGAGGTTCTCAACCTGTACGGGCCTACTGAGGCGTCGGTGGGGGTCAGTGCCTGGGACTGTCGGGGCGACTGGCCCGGTGGCCGGGTGCCGATCGGCGCCGCGATCGACGGGCTGGAGCTGCTGGTCCTGGACGAGCGGCTGCGGCCCTGCCCGCCGGGGACCGCGGGTGAGTTGTATGTGGGCGGCGCCGGGCTGGCGCGCGGTTATGTGGGGCGTGCGGGATTGACCGCGGAGCGGTTCGTGGCCTGGCCGGGTGGGCCGGCGGGCGGGCGTCTGTACCGGACCGGTGATCTGTGCCGCTCCGGCGCGCAGGGCGTGCTGGAGTATTTGGGGCGGGCTGATGAGCAGGTCAAGGTGCGGGGGCTGCGGATCGAGCTGGGTGAGGTCGAGGCGGTGTTGCGGGAGCACCCGGTGGTCGCCGCGGCGGCCGTGGTGGTGCGTGCGTCTGCGGGCGGTGACCGTTTTCTGGAGGCGCATCTGGTGCCGGGCACTGGCGCGGGCGGCGCGGCCGCGGGCGGGGGGGTTGAGGAGGACGTACGGCGGTACCTGACCGGGCGGCTGCCCGCCCACATGGTGCCGGCCTCGTTCGTGTGGCGGGCCGGGTTGCCGCTCGCGCCGAGCGGCAAGCTGGCGCGGAGTCAGCTGTGAGGGGCTCAGTCGTGGCCCGGCGCGGGGAGCGGGCCGTCGGCGCGCAGCAGCATGCTGCTCCAGGCGGCGACGGGGGAGCTGTTCATCACGAGGATGAGGTCGCCGGTGCGGAATTCGCCGCTGTCCAGGCCCTCACGGAGGTTCAGGCCGATGTCGGTGGCGCCGACGTGGCCCAGGGCGCGGAGGTTGCTGCGGCAGGCCTGGGCGACGGAGATTTCGAAGGCCTGTTCGTAGAAGTTGAACGCGCCGTCGGAGAGGTTCTGGGTGACGACGTGGTCGACGTCTTCGATGCCGAGGCCGGTGCGTGTGAGGAGGAGCCGGTTGAGCCGGTCCAGCCGTTTGCGGGTTTCGACGGCGAGGGTGAACGCGTAGCGCTTGGGGCTGGCGCAGACCTCCCGCCAGTCCTGGACGGGGCGGCCGAGGTAGTCGACATGAAACAGGTCCCAGAATTCGCCGTTGGTCTCGAGGTTGACGTCCAGGATCTGCAGCGGGCCGTCGGCGGCCACGTGTACGGCCATGGCCCCGTCGCCGTTGAGGGTGACCGGGGCGCGGTAGCGGCGCGGCCCGGGGGGGCGGCTGCCGTGGGCGAGGAGCACTCCGGTCAGGGCGGGGTCGGCGGCCAGCAGGCCGCGGGCCTGGAGCAGGCCGGCGGAGATGGACGCGCAGCCCAGGTCGGCCACGCCGATGGCGTAGCCGCCGCGCAGGCCGGCGGCCGACTGCGCGCGGGTGGCCTCGGACGCCATCAGCAGGTCCGGGTGGCGGCCGCCGAGCAGCAGCAGAGCGCCGGGCTCGGGTTCTGGGCCGCGGCCTTGGAGCAGCGTGCGTGCCGCGGTGGCGGCCAGCTCCGTGGCGTTCAGGCCGTCGGCGTCGCGGACGGTCTCGATGCCGAGGCGGGATATCAGTTCCCGGTCCGCTTCGGGGAGTTGCTCACGTTCGGCGAGTTCGGCCCAGCCCAGCTGCTTCGGTGGCAGCACCGTGACGATGTTCGTGATCGCAACCAACACAGGCCTCCCCTGGCCGCACGAACCGCCTCCGGGCGGCGCGGCGGACTGCGGGGCGGGGCCGTCGCCGAGGAGGTCGGGCGGAAGTGAGCACCCTACCGCGCCCTGAGCAGGTACGGGCGGAACGCTGGATCGTGGGCCCCACCCGGTCGCGGACTCTGGAGCCGTGTGTGCGGCTGGTGTCGTTCCCCAACGCCGGTGGCACAGCCGGCGCCTACGCCGCCTGGCGTCCTCACCTGCCGTCCGGCGTGCTGCTGTGTCCGGTGGAGCTACCCGGGCACGGCGTGCGCGGAGCCGAGGAACCGGCCACCGACCTGGGGGCGCTGGCACAGTCGGTACTCGCGGCGCTGGCGCGGGAGTTCGCGACGGGGGAGCCCTACGCGCTGTTCGGGCACAGCTTCGGGGGCCTGCTGGCCTTCGAGGTCGCGCGAAGGATCGAGCGTGAAGGTCTGCCGCTGCCGCGGGCGGTGGTGGTCTCGGCGGTGCGGGCGCCGCACGAGGAGCGCGCCCGGATCGTCGGCCTGGCGGAAGACGAGTTGCTGGAATGGCTGCTTGCCTCGGGCGGACTGCCGCAGGAGCTGCTGCGCCACACCGGCTACGTCCGGGGGCTGCTGCGCTGCCTGCGCGCCGACCTGCTGATGGCCGATGCCTACCGGGTGCCGGGGCCGGTGCCGCTCCAGGCGCCGCTGCATGTGGTCGGTGCGCTGGCGGACCCGGTGTCGCCGCTGGACGACCTGGCCGGCTGGGAGGAGTGGGAAGGCGACGCGCCGTTCACCACCACGTTCTTCCCAGGCGGCCACGGCTACCTGTTCGAGGACCCGCGGCCGCTGGTTGCCCACCTCGCGGCACTGCTGCTGTCCGACACGTCGGGGCCCGCGCTCGCGGGCCCGCACACCACTGACCCCGCGGCTGACCGCGCGGCTGACCGCGCGGCTGACCTGTTTCCCTGTGACCGGAGGACTCTGTGATGGCAACGTTGACCACCCGGGCCGAAGGCGGTGCGGCGCCCTGCGCCGAGCCCGTCGGCGCCCCGTCTTCGCCGCCTCCCTTCCCCGGGCCGGTGGCGGTCGTGGGTGCGGGCACGATCGGTCGGTCGGTGGCGCACGCCCTGGCCGCGGCCGGGCAGCAGGTGCTGCTGGTGGACGTCTCCACCGGGGTGCTGGACGCGTCGATGGCGCGGCTGCGCCAGGACCTGCGTTTCGAGCGGCTGCTGGGAGGCGGCGCCGGCCGTGGCCGGGTGGACGCGACGGTCCTGGCCCGGATCGAGCCGACGACACGTGACGAGCGCCTGGCCGAGGCGGGGTTCGTGATCGAGAACACCACCGAGGACTGGGACGTCAAGCGTGGCGTGTACCGGCGCCTGGACCAGGTCTGCCGGCCGCAGGCGGTGTTCGCGGCGAACACCTCGTGCGTGCCGATCACCCGGATCGCGGCGCAGACCGGCCGTCCCGAGCAGGTCCTGGGGATGCACTTCATGAACCCGGTACCGGTCAAACCGGTGGTGGAGATGGTCCGCGGCTTCCACACCTCACCCGGCACGATCGACGTCGCACGCAGACTGCTGGCCGGGATGGGCAAGGAGGGAATCCTGGTCGAGGACTCACCCGGGTTCGTGGCGAATCGCGTGATGATGCTGGCGGTGAACGAGGCCGCGTACCTGGTCCACGAGCGAGTCGCCGAACCGGCGGACGTGGACCGGATCTTCACCTCCTGCTTCGGGCATCCGATGGGAATGCTGGCGACCGCGGACCTGATCGGCCTGGACACGATCCTCTACAGCATCGAGCAGCTGCACGACCGGTTCGCGGACAGCAAGTACCGGCCCTGCCCGCTGCTGAGGCAGCTGGTCGACGCCGGCCATCTGGGACGCAAGTCCGGCCGCGGCTTCTTCCGCTACGCCTGACCCGCTCTGCCTGACCCGCTCTGCCTGACCCGCTCTGCTTCTTCCGCTCGGCCTGACCCTCTCTGCCTGACCCGCTCCACTTGAGCCTCTTCGCTTGAGCCTCTGCGCCGCACCACCCAACGTCCACCCGTCCTGCCGTTCCCCCAACAAATTTGAAGGGCCTTCGATCATGTCTGTTGCAGTTGTCGCCTCAATCGAGGACATCCGCGAGCAAGCCCGCGCCTATCTGGCCTCGAGCCTGGGCCAGCCGGTCTCGGACCATCTGGACGTGTTCGCCGCCGGGCTGGCGAACTCGCTGTTCGCCGCACAGCTGGTGCTGTTCGTCGAGGACCGGTTCGCCGTCACCGTCGAGGACGACGAACTCGAGATCGCCTCATTCGCGTCCGTGGATGCCGTGACCGCTTTCGTCGCCGGGAAGACCGGCGTCGGCGGCGGGCACTGACCGGGGCAGGTTCCCGATGACGCAGTTCTCCCTGACCGAAGACCAACTGGCCCGGCAGGGCTCCTTCCGCGGCTTCGTGGACCGGGAGGTGGCGCCGCTGGCTGACCGTCACGACCGTGAGCAGCGGGTGGACCGCGAGCTGGTGGATCTCCTGGCGAAGGAGGGAATGCTGGCCTCGCAGATCCCCGCCGAGCTCGGCGGACGCGGCCTGGACGCGGTCTCCTACGCGCTGCTGCACGAGGAGATGGGCCGAGGCTGCTCCTCGGTGCGCAGCCTGCTCACCGTCCACGACATGGTCACCGAGACCGTCCGGCGGTTCGGCGGCCCGCAGCTGCGGCAGCGTTGGCTGCCCCAGCTCCTGTCGGGGCAGGCGCTGGGCTCGTTCGCGCTGACCGAACCCGACACCGGCAGCGACGCGGCCGCCCTGACCACCCGCGCCGAACCCGCCCCGGACGGGGACGGCTTCCACCTCACCGGCGTCAAGCGGTGGATCACCTTCGGGCAGCTCGCGGACGTGTTCCTGGTCTTCGCCCGAACCCCCCGGGGCGTGTCGGCGTTCCTGGTGGAACGCGACCGCCCGGGAATCGTGGTGCGACCCGTCCCGGACATGCTGGGCACCCGCGGATCGATGCTCGCCGAGGTGGAACTGGACGGCTGCCGTATCCCGCGGGCCAACCTGGTCGGCGGTCAGGGCCGGGCGCACCCCTTCGTGGTGACACACGCCCTCACCCTGGGCCGGCTCAGCGTGGCCTGCGGCAGCGTCGGCATCGTGCGGGCCGCCCTGGACGAGGCGACCAGCTACGCGACAGCGCGGGGCACGCTGCGGCACCAGCTCGTGCAGCGGATGATCGCCGACATGGTCGTGGCCGGGAGGGCCGGCCGGATGCTCGCGCTGCGTGCGGGGGAGTCGATCTGGGCACGCAGCCCCGGCGCGCCCATGGCGGCGACGGAGGCCAAGTACTTCTGCTCCCGCGCAGCGGCCGATGCGGCCCGGGACGCGGTCCAGGTCATGGGGGCAGCCGGCTGCGCACCGGGCGCGCCCACCGCACGCCTGTACCGCGACGCGAAGGTCATGGAAATCATCGAGGGCAGTCACGAGATCAGCCAGTCGATGATCGGAATGTTCAGGCACAGAGACGGGAGCTTGGCACATGGCTGACACCATCACGGCGACAGCGGCCCCGCACGGGCCCGTCGCGGTCGCGGACACCGGCGCGGCGGTGAAGGCCGTCGTCTGGGACCTCGACAACACCCTGTGGGACGGCGTGCTCCTCGAGGGCGGCGGCCGCCGGCTGCGCCCGGGCGTCGAGCGAACCGTACGCGCCCTCGACGCCCGCGGCGTGCTGCAGTCGGTGGCCAGCCGCAACGACCCCGAGGCGGCCCTGGCCCAGCTGACCCACTTCCGGCTGGCCGACTACTTCCTGGTGCCGCAGATCGGCTGGGGCGCCAAATCCGCCTCGGTCAACGCGATCGCGCAGCGCCTGAACCTGCACCCCGAGTCGTTCCTCTTCATCGACGACGACCCCTTCGAACGCGCCGAAGTCTCCCAGGCGTGCCCGCAGGTCAGGATCTGGGACCCGGCCGACGACGTGACCGAACTGCTGGGCCTGCCGCAGTTCGACGGCGAGGTGACCGCGGACGCGGCGGTGCGCCGCCTGATGTACAAGGCGGCGCTGGACCGCGACACGGCCGAGCGTGACTTCGCCGGCACCGCCCCGCAGTTCCTGGCCTCCCTCGGACTGCGCCTGACCGTCCGCCGCGCGGGACCGGACGACCTGGCCCGGGCCGAGGAGCTGACGGTACGCACCCACCAGCTGAACGCGACCGGCTACACCTACTCGGCCGCCGAACTCGACGCCCTGCGCGGCTCGGGCACGCACGCCATCCTGGTCGCCGAGCTGTCGGACCGTTTCGGCGACTACGGCACCGTCGCCGTGGTCATGGTCGAGCAGGTGGGGCGGCGCTGGACCCTGAAGCTGCTGCTGGCCTCGTGCCGGGTGATGTCGCGAGGGGTGGGCGGGATGCTGCTCGCGCACGTCGTGGAGCGTGCCCGCGCCGCCGGTGCGTGCCTGTACGGGGAGTTCGTCCCCACGGACCGCAACCGCCAGATGCTGGTGGCGTACCGCTTCGCGGGGTTCCGCCGCACCCCTGCGGCAGGTGATCGCGGTGTGCTGCTGCTGGAGCATGACGGGGCCACAGTTCCCGCCGTGCCGGGCTACGTCCGGTTGCACAGTGATTTCTGAACCCGCCGCCGCCACGGGGTTCCCGAACCCCGCGACAGGCGCAGGCGCAATGAGCCGGGCAGCGGTCGTCCGGGCCTGGTGGCTGTGCCGGCACCAGGTCTGGCCGGGCAGCTCGGCGCTGTCCGCGGACGAGCGGGCCCGCGCGGACGCGATGCTCCGCGCCCGCGACCGTGCGGCCTACCGCCGCTGCCGGGGCGCGCTGCGCGGCATCCTCGCGTCGTGGACCGGCGCCGAGGCCGCGGCGCTGCGATTCGACTACACGGCGACGGGCCGCCCCGTCCTGCCGGCCTGGCCGAGCCTGGACTTCTCCGTCAGCCACACCGCCGACTGGGCCGTCATCGTCGTCGGCACCGCCGGGCCGCTCGGCGTCGACGTGGAGCAGATCAACCAGCACGGGACGGACATCGGGGCGCTGGCCCGCCGCTTCCTGGCACCCACGGGAGAGCCCCCGCCCCGGTCGGACGCCGACTTCGCCCGCGCCTGGACCCGCTACGAAGCACGCGTGAAAGCGGCAGGCGGCTCGCTGGGCCGGCCGTTGCCCGTGGAGGCGGCCACCTGGCCGACGATCGCGCTGGACGCGCCCACCGGCCATGCGGCGACCTTGGTGTGCGCGGGGCCCGCCCTGCCCGAAGTCCGTGTCCGACTCCCCTGGCACACGTGCCGCTCACCGGTCAGATCCGCAGGAGACCCGCGATGAACGAGCTCGCCTACATCGACGTGAAGGCGGCAGGCGACCAGATAGCCAGCCAGGTCCCACCGGTCGTCCTCACGGCCCTGGACCCCGGAGCGGTACGCACCGCCCCCGTGGACCCGCTGGACGACCGTGAACCCCGGGACTGCCAGGTCTGGCTCGCCCTGGAGCATGGACACACCGGTTCCCTCACGGCCCGCGGCGCGATGAACTTCCTCGCCACCCACCACAGGCTCGGCACACTGCCGGCCGCCGGCATCGCCATCGCCTCGGACGACAACGCCGCGCTCGCCTGCGCCTGGGCCGCGGAGCAGCACGACGTTCCCGCGACGATCTTCCTGCCCGGGAGCACCCCGCCGGCGCACGCCGCCAGGCTCCGCGCCCACGGCGCGGACGTCCGCACCGTGGGCGCCGGGTACGGTGACGCGCTGACGGCCTGCAGGCAGTTCACCACGGCGACCGGCGCCCTCACCTACGACACCGACGACGACCCCCTCCTCGCCGCAGGCGCCGGGACGGTACTGGACGAGATCCGCGCGCAGATCCCCGACCTGGACACCGTCGTCCTCGCAGCGGACAGCGGACTCCTCACAGGCGTGGCAGCGGCGGCCCGTCACCACGGCATCCGCGCCGTCGCCGTCGAACCGCTCAACTCCCGCCGCTCCCCGCAGACGCCCCCCGCTTCCCTCACCTCGGTGCTGGTATCCGACCAGGAGCTGGCCATCGCCCACACGACGCTGCAGGACCGCTGCGGCATCACGGTCGGGCACGGCTGCGGCGCACCACTGGCCGCGCTCCTGAACCTCGAGCCGCCGACCAGGCCCGAGCCTGCCGCCGCCGGCCGAAACCGGTCAACCGCCGCCCGCAGCTATCGGCCCGCAGCGGGCGAGAAGGTCGCCGTGATCCTGTGCTGCTCGGCCCGCGACGCCCACGGCAGCGCCTGAGATCCGGCAGCGGACGAGGAAGCCGAACTCTCTTGGCAGCGCGGAAGAGCGAGCGCCCCATCGGCGACGGGCCCGAACACGCCCGGGTCGTCCACCGGCACGGCCGTACGGCGCGCACCCTTGGTGTGTGCCGACGTCACCCTGGGCTCCGGCCTGGGCCCTGAGCTATTCCCCTCGCATGCCGACGAGGTCGCCGTCCGGGATGTCGATGGCGTTCTCGCGGCCAGGGGCCGGGCCTCATCCCGTATGCGATATGCGCGATACGTGTCGCGTATGCGAAAAGCGCATAGAGCTTCTAGGGTGTGCGCTATGAGCATGAGTACGGAGGAGACGCTGCGCCTGACCATCGCGGCGCTCCTGCACACGCACGGCCACACACAGGCCGAGCTGGCTGCCGCGATCGGATCCACGCAGGCGCAGGTCTCCCGCCGCCAGGCCGGCCGCACCGCCTGGACCCTGGCCGATTGTGACCGCCTCGCCGCCCACTACCGCATCCCCGTACCGATCCTGCTCTCCGGCCCCACCGCCGCCTGCCAGGCCCTCCCCACCCCCCTCCCCACCCCCCTCCCCACCCCCCACCCCGACCCCGAAGCGACCACCCCGGAACCCGCCACACCCACTCTCGTGCCGCCGGCGGCCACTCCCGCCGGACCGCAGCCCGCGCCGAACCCCCCAAGCAATCCCCCCACCCCCGGCCAGCCCTCACCCCCCGCCGCGCCCCTCCTGCCCTGCACCCGCTGCGGCCGACCCACCTCCCACCGCGCCGAGGGCCGCCCGCAGCACCTCGGCGCGTTCTGCACCCCCCCCACAGCCCCGCATACGGCCACGCCCACCACGCCTGAGTCCGATCCTGGCCCCCCCGCGCCCGTCCCCGCGCCCGTCCCCGCACCCGCCACCACGTCTGCCACCACGTCTGCCGCACCCTCTGTTGTGCCTGCCGCCGCGGCTGGACAGCCAGGCGCCCGCCACATGCCCGCTGACCGTCCGGACGTCACCGACCCCACCCCTGACCCTGAGCCCGGCCACGGACCTGAGCCGGAGTCGGAGTCGCAGGCGGCCCGCAGGCCCTACCAGGAACCCTCCGACATGCCGGACCTCATCGGCCGGGCCGTCGCGGAAGAGACCCGCAAACACCCCGACGACCCCGAAGCCACGCTCGCGGCCCTGGTACGCCGCGCCATCCCGGACGCGATGACGCTCCTGGACGTCTGCCGCCTGGGCGGCCGCTACGACTTCACCGCCTACCCACCCGCACCCGACATCCTGAAGAAGACCACCCGCCAAGGCGCCGACGACATCTGGGAAGCACGCCCCAAATGGCGCCTGGCCACCCTCCCAGCAGGCCGCCACCAGGTCACCGCCCTCGACATGAACGGCGCCTACCTGTCAGCCCTCAAAACCCATCTCCCGATCGGAGCGCTCCAGCACCACACCGGACCAGAACACGACCGCCGCCGCGCCGGCGTCCACCTGATCACCCCCGGGGCCTGGCACCACGACGACCTCCCCAACCCCCTGGGCAACCGCGCGGAACCCGGCCCCCTGTGGGTAGCAGAACCCACCCTCCGGCTGCTCCTGCGACTGTCCGGCCCGCGGGAGGCCGCGTGCGAGGCACCGATGATTCACGAATCATGGACCTCGGGCAGCAGCGAGAATCTCCTCGAGAAATTCCGGTGCGTTCTGCGCGACGCCCGCGAAAATGCAATCGACCACGGCGATGAAATCACGCTGGAATACGTCAAGACCATGTATTCTAAGTTCGTGTCAACGATGGGGGAGAGCAACGCGAACCACGCGATCCGCCGCAGCGACTGGATGCATATCGTGCGCGCCCAGGCATTCGCGAATCTCTGGCTGAAGGCCTACAAAGCCCGCCTGGCAGGCCTGACGGTGGTACAAGTCATGGGAACGGACGAACTCCACGTCATCGGCGACTGGCGCGGCCTGTTCAACGAGGGCCGCGGAGCACAGCAGGTGAAAGTCAAGGACGTGTACGAGGTCGGAGCAGCATAAATGGCAGACAGAACCCACGACTTCGGCCTCTACGGCGCCGACGGAGAACCCGGCAGCCTGGCCGCCGCCAAGGTCCTGGACGCCCTGGCCGGCTTCTTCGCCTCACCAGTCACCAGCAAACGCGGACTCACCGCCCGACTGCGGTATCTGACGACCTCCCCGTCAGGCCCCAAAGCCATACAGGACGCAGGGATCACCGTCCGCCCGCGCACCCTGAAAGCATGGCTGACAGGTCGACAGAACCCCAACAAGAAGAACCTCGGACTGATTGACGAGGCATACAAAGCACTGCGGCGCAGGAACGTCGCCCGGTACCTGCTCGGACGCCTGAACGCGCGCGGCGGGACGCGAGTCGAACTGCATCCCCTGGACCAGAGCGCCGTCGAAGTCCCACGTCAGCGGACACTCGGGTTCCGGACCATCAAAATCCGGCGCTGGGACGAGATCGTGGCCTCCTGGGCGGAAGGAGACCTCACAGCTCTCGACGACGCATGGGTGGACCAGATCACCGACCTCGGATCCGACTGGGGCAAATACGAGTACGTCACCTCGATCGGCTTCTCCGCCTAGTGCTGTGACCGCTATGGTTCGCCGGGATGCCCTCCATCGCCGACCGAGTGGCAGCCGTGGAACCGCACCCCGTGGGTGCGGTGGTAGGTCGCGGGATGCTGCCCGGGCCCCGAGCGCCTCGCGAAGAAGGTCCCGGCGCTGCGGCGCATGACGTCTGCGCTCATGTGTCGTGGCCCTACCACTCGTCCCGCCAGGTCCGAGCCGACGATCTTGGTGGACATTCTCTATCGTGCTGCGGTGAACAAATCGTTGTGGATCGAGCAGGACGACCGTTGGATCCTGAACCTTCAGGGTCTGACAGTGACCGAGATCGGTGTCAGCTACCGGTTGTCGCTGCGGATCGACGCGGACATCAGTGTTTCCCTGGGAAGCCCGTGCATGCTCTCCGACGATGTCGGCGCCTCCCGCCAGGAGACGCGCCTTGACCCGGAATGGCAGGACGTGGTGCCGGCGCTGGCTCTGTTCAACGACGAGGTGCTCTCGGCCGTGGCCCTCAAGACCGGCGCGCTCCAGTTGGTGTTCGGCAGCGGCACGCAGCTCACATGTGACCCCATCCCGTCGTACGAGGCATGGCAGGTGAGCGGCCCGGGCGGTCACCTGATGGTCTGCCTGCCGAGCGGGGGCCTCGCGGTGTGGCCCGCCGACAGCTAGTGCTGTGACCTCTACGCTTCGCTGGGTTGAGAGGGAGGACCGGGGTGTTCGTCGAGATCGTGTTCGTGGGACTTCCGATCGATCGTGACGAGGTCGGGGAGGCTCTGGAGGCGGCGTTCGAGCTCGACGGCGAGGTCACCGGCGGGGGCAGCGGCATGGGTCGCTGCCATCTCGACCTCGAAATCGCAGAGGACTCGGACCCTGCCGCGGCCCTGGATCGGCTTCGGTCGGTGCTGTCCGAGCTGAGGGTCTCGGAGTGCGCGACCTTGAACGTCAGCGAGTAATCAGGCCGCCATTCGCGCTTGTCCGCCCCAGCGGAGGCCCTTTTCGCTGCGGACCCGGGCGCGTTCACGCCGCTCTGCCGCCAGGACGTCACGGTGGCGGGCGTTGGCGTTGCGCCAGCGCAGGTAGGCGTGCAGGGCCCGGGTCTGGACAGTGTGGTTGCGGTGGTTCGAGTTCGCGATCGTGAACTGCCGCAGCGGCCCGAAGTGGGCCTCGATCGGATTCGCCCAGGACGCGTAGGTCGGGGTGAAGCACAGCTCGACCCGGTTCTTTTTCGCCCAGCGGCGGATGGTGTCGCCTTTGTGGGCGGACAGGTTGTCGGGGATGACGTAGATCGGGGCGCCGTCCGGGCGCGCCGCGCGGATCGACCGGAGAGCGGCCAGCGTGTTCGCAGCGCCCTTCCTGCGGCGGTTGACGCCCCACAGGGTGTCGTCGCCGACCGAGTAGCAGCCGTGGAAGTACCGCACCCCGTGGGTGCGGTGGTAGGTCGCCGGGTGCCGCTCGGGATGGCTGGCGGGAGCCCAACCGGTTCCGGCGGTGGGGCGGATGCCGAGCGGGCCGAACTCGTCGAATGCGAACACGCGGTCCGGGAAGCGATCCAGGACGTGCTCGATCCGGTCGAGCTTGGCGTCACGCTCGGGGTCGGGCGACTCCTTCCAAGTCTTGGTGCGCTGGAAGGTGACGCCGCGGCGGGCGAGGAGGCAACGTAATGCCTCGCGGCCGATCCGGATCACACGACCGTGGACTCGGTGCAGGTAGATCACGAGCTTACGCAGGGACCAGCGGGTGAAGGGCTGGCCGAGCTTGGTCGGGCGGGTAGTGGCCGTCTGGACGACGAATTCCTCGTCGTCAGGACTGAGAAGGCGGGGACGGCCTCCCGCCCACCGAGGGTCCAGAGCGGCCAGGCCGATCTCGTTGAACCGGTGGATCACGTCGCGGACGGTGTCCTCGTCCGCCTGGACCAGCTGCGCGATCACCGGGACCCGGTTCCCGCCGGCCGAGGCCAGCAGCATCATCGCCCGCCGGAACCGCACCGAACTGGTGCTGCCCCGGCGCACGATCTGCTGCAGCCTCTGCCCCTCCTGGTCGGTCAGTCTGCGCACCCGCACAGGATCGGCCACCACACCCCCAACGGTCGGACCTACGGACGTCACCGCACATCCAACCGCCACGAACACCAACCCGGCGAACCAGTGCGGTCAGAGCACTAGCAAGCGGCGCCGCAGGCGACGCGAACCGAAGGCCCCGCCGCAACGGGCTTCTGTTCAGCGACACGGGCCCCACCAGCCACGGACGACAGCTCCCCGCCACAGTGCCCACCAGCCGGGAGCCAACACACACCCAAGCCAAGGCGCAGCCCAACCGACCCCCAGGCCCGCAGGCGACGACGACGCCACCCGCGGGCCCTCGCCCGGCTATGCAGCCGCCGATGTCGAGCTCGCGACGGGCCGTCATAACAGCACTGAGCCGGCTCATCCGCAGCCGACGCGACCTCTCATGCGCCTGCCATCTGGGCGACCATCGCCAACAAGCGCAACAACCATGCCAATACCGGACCCGGGGTATCGCGCTACGCACCCACCTCGCTGGCCGCCTCCCCCCGGCCAGCCGATCGAGCAGGGAACGCGCCGGGGGGCAGACAGTGCAGCATCCGGACCTTCCTCCAGTTGTCCGCCCAGTGCTGGGCCACGCTGGCCGGAGCACCACAAGCCCGGACGATGGCAACGACGCGCTCCAGCGGCGGAAGACGATTGTGGCGAGGGTCCAAGGTCTCGGCCAAGGTGCTGCGCGGGAGACCGGTTCGCCGTTCGAGCTGGCGCAAGGAAGGCTCTCCGGACCACGCCTTCAGCAGGCGCAACTGCGTGACGAACTCAGCCGGCGTAGTGGCCGCCGCCGGGTCCGGGATACCCGGGTGAACCGGCTGCGGCACGTGACGCAGGGCGAGCGTGGACGCTCCCGCCGTGCTGCGGCCGACGCGGATTCCTC
This sequence comes from Streptacidiphilus sp. MAP12-20, assembly GCF_041262525.1. NCBI lineage: Bacteria > Bacillati > Actinomycetota > Actinomycetes > Kitasatosporales > Streptomycetaceae > Streptacidiphilus > Streptacidiphilus sp. MAP12-20. Next base: position 5,117 of record NZ_JBGCCK010000023.1, on the reverse strand, counting down.
GGCCTGGTGCGAGCGCCTCCGGTTGCCCGTCGCCCGGGATACGGCCCAGGTGCGCGGACGGTACAGGCGGGGCAGGGGCCGCCCCCGCAGCCCTGGGGAGATCGGCGGGCGAATGCGGTCGCAGGGCGACAGCGAGCAGCGCGAGTTGAGTGCGGTTCGCCGAGCCGGTCTTAGCACGGATGCGGCGCAGGTAAGTGTCCACCGTGTGCGGGCTGAGCTGGAGGCGACGGGCGATCGTGCCATAAGTGACGCCCTTGAGGAGGTGCTCGAGCACCTCGATTTCGCGCGGGGAGAAGGAAGGGGTCGGCGCCGGTGCGCTCATCGCGCTCTCCTGTCGGTAGCGGTCAACAGTGCACTCACTCGGTCAGCCCTTGCACAGCGGGCCGCAGCCACCGCCCCACGCCGTGTCGGCAACCACGACAGTGCGCGGGTGCGACGGAGACGACCCAAGAGAGCCAACTGCGGTGACACCCGTGCCGAACAGCGCCGCGAGCAGAGTGGCGGCGATGCAGATGCGCTTCATTAAGTCCTCCTGGACCAGAGCAGAGCATGGGATGAACTGATCACTTGCCGCCGGTTTCGGCCTACGCTCAGCATTCGGGTCACAGGGGCCGAAGAACCAGGAGCCCGCCACCTCACCAAGCTGCGTGGCATCAAGGGGAGCAGGGGACGAATGTGGATATTGCCGGGGAAGAACACATTGCGATGGATCCGCTCGATACCCAGATCTACAAGTGGGTTCTCGAACACCGCCGGATGGATCCCGCAGCCATAGCCGCCGCCCTGGACATACCTCCCCAAAGCGCGACGGAGTGCCTGACGCGGCTCCGCGCCCTGCACCTGGTAGTTCCCCTGCCCTCCGAGGACGGAGCCGGCTACGCGGTCGCCCCCGAGATCGCGATGACCCAGCTAGCCGCCCCCGGCGAGGCCAGAATCCGCCTCGAGCAGGAGCAGCTGGCCCGCGGCCGCGCCGTGCTGACGCAATACCTGCCGCACTACCACGACCGCCGATACCCGCGCGGCGCCGACATCGAAGTCATCCCCAGCATGGAAGAAGTCAGAACCGCCCTCACCCAGGCCGCCGACCAGTGCCACACCGAAGTCCTGGCCAGCCAGCCCGGCGGCAGCCGCCTCCCCGAAGCTCTACAGGAGGCACTGACCCGCGACCAGGCCCTGCTCACCCGCGGAGTCTCGATGCGCACGCTCTACCACCACACAGCCCGCTTCAACGGCCCCAGCCAGGCCTACGTCGAAGCCGCCTCAGGCCTGGGAGCCCAGTACCGCACCTGCCATGAACTGTTCGGCCGGATCATCGTCTTCGACCGCGAACTGGCCTTCATCCCCGCCAGCAACAACTCCTGGGGCGCAGTGGCAATCCGACAGGAATGGCTCGTCGCCTACCTATGCGAGATCTTCGAGCAGACATGGACCCGCGCCCGCCCATTCGCAGCCGCCGCCACCGAAGGCCTCGAACACGTCGCCCAGGACATCGACCACACCATCATCGAACTCCTCGCCGCCGGCCTCAAGGACGAGACCATCGCCCGCCGCCTGGGCATGTCCCTGCGCACCGCACGCCGCCATATCGCCGACATCATGCAACAACTCGACGCCGAGAGCCGGTTCCAAGCCGGCGTCGCCGCAACAAAGGCCGGCCTCCTGCCCGACTGACACAGCGTCCCGACCCACAAACCCCTCCGGAGGATCACCCCCAACCCGCGCCACCGGTCCGGCCCGGGACCGAAATCACCTGACTGTCCCGGCCCCCGGGACCACGCCCACCATGGAGGCCGGGGAAACCACCCCCCGGCCGGAAGGGGCGAACCATGCACTGGGGACCAGCAAACCCACACGACAGCACCTACCCGAGAGAGCTCGCAACCTTCATCGCGGTCAACACCGGCAACGGACCCGCAGTGCTATGGCCAGAACACGAACCACCAGGCAACGACACCGACGAACGCCACGAACCGCGCCTCGCGGACGAGATATCAGCCCTTCTGGGACGACAGGTGATTTCGATCCCCTCCGCGCATCTCACCCAGATCATCGCCCACCTGCGAGCGGACCAAGCTGATCTCCTGCTGCTCCAGGCCTTAGGCGCCAGCAACGTCGAAGTGACGGACCCCGGCGAACCAAGCGAGGAGACCGCACCCGCCCGCAAGCCCTTCACCGTCCGTCTCCTCCAAGGAGAAGCCCTCTACCTCCCCCACCGATCCGCCGCCGTCCTGCGCCACGAACCCGGTACCCGCCACATCCTGCTGCAGATCGCCGCCCAGCCGACCGCCGCCGACACGCCCTGAGGTAGCGCTCAATCGCCTCCGGCTGCGCATTCGAACAGACCAGCCGCGCCACCAGGGCCGCCCGAGAGTCCAGAAGTCAACGGGCGATCAGGACCGTGTCCCGTCCGGACCCGTCCAGGCCCGTCCCGATTCCTAGCCCGCGCCCCGGCTGCCCCGCCACTCTCATCGATGTCGGCACCGAACCCTCGATTCGAGGGGATCCACAACCGGCACCATCCTCCCCATCACCGCAGCCAGGAGCACACGTTGAGGACCTTGCGCACCATATCAGCCACCGCCGCAGCAGCTGCCGCCATCACCGGTCTGGCCGCCCTCACCCCGGCGCAGGCCGCCCCCTTGCACTCCCAGCACTTCAACATCACCGGCCTCAGCGGCGCCACGTTCCAAGCGGAACACCAGCTCCCCGGCGGCTACTGGACCGCCCAGTGGAAGGTCCAGGGCCACACCGTCAAGGTCGCCGCCCTCCCAGGCTCCACCGTCGTCCTCAAGCAGACCCACGGCAAGGTCTCCGCCCAGGTCAACACCCCGAACCTGAAGACGACGTTCCACGGCGACGGCCGCGCCGCCGCATTCGGCTACATGGCGTCCGGCGCATCGGTCATCGCGAACGCCGAAGCCGTCGGCTTCACCCCCGCCCAGGCCGCCAAGATCGCCGCCTCCGCCGCCCCCAAGGGCCGCATCATGCCGCTCGACACCAGCGTCGGCGGCATCATCCAGTCCCCCTGCGCCTCCGTTTCCGGCGACGCCGGAAACGCCTGGGGCCAGACCTGCGACATCCAGAAGATGCTGGAGAACGACGGCGGCGGGAACTGGTACGTCGGCGACCAGGTCACCGGCTCCGGAAACGACCCCGACTGGTACGCCTCACTGTCCGGCCTCGCCGCAGACATCAACTACGGCGGCGGCAACAGCATGAAGCAGTGGGACCCGAGCGGGTACCGCGACGCCGGACAGTGCGGCACCCTCTCCACGAGCGCGTCGTGGAACGGCATCGGCGTCAGCGCCTCCTCGCCGCTGTGCCCCGACCACATCGACATCGACGGCCGCGCCACCGCCCAGAACTACGGAAGCCACTGGTCCGGCCACGACACCGGCAACCGTACCGAGGGTGTCGCCTCCTCCGACGTCGTCTACAGCCCCGGCAACGCCTCCAGCAACCCCGGCCTGACCGTCTCCATCTGGTGGTACTGAGCCACCACCCGCACCAGACACCGACCCGAGGCCCCGCCACACCCCAGAGGCGGGGCCTCACCCCATCCCCGAAAGGACCCCGCGATGAAACGCCTCGCCCCCACGGCCGCCGCCGGCCTCCTGCTCCTGCTGACCGGCTGCGGCGGCACCGCCACCAGCGACAGCCCGACCCAGCCCAAGGCCGCCATCATGGTCACCATCACTCTCAAGACCACCGCCAAGCCGGACAAGGGCCCACTGGTCGCGAACGCCGCGATCCAGCGCCCCGGCATCGTCTGGTCGAACTTCCTGCCCCCGCACACGATCGTGGCCGGAGCCGCCACCAAGGCCGACGCGGACACCCTCCTCGACCTCTTCGGCCACTGGTCCGAAGTCGCCTCCGCCACTGAAGGCCCCGCACCGTCCGTGCTGCCGACGGCGGGCAAATGAAGTGATGGCCTGCGTGTGATTGTCAGTTACTGATCATCTGGCCTGCGCCGCTCCGCCCGAGCGTCTGACGCCAGCAAACGGAGTCAAATCTCACTTACACAACGGCGGGGAAACCCGGTACGACGCACGCGCACCCTACGCTTTCGGCGACAGAATCCCACCCGGCAACTAGGAGCTCGACACCAGCACGCTCACCCGCTACAACCCCGACGAGACGCCGTGACCCTCGCCCAACTACGACCCACCCTCGGCCTCCGCCAGATCGACGTTGCCAGGCGCTCAGGCGGGGTCCAGTCCCGCATTCCCACCATTGAACGGACCCTCCCCGGGCAAACTGGAATGGGGAACCGTCTGCTCGTATCTGGAAGCACTCGGCATCAGCGCGCAAATCACCGTTGAGATCAACGACGGAGATCCCGTACGACTGCACTGACAGCCACACCGCAGGAATCTCTGCGCAGTGAGACGGCGTCAGCTGACGAACAACCCGATCACTACCCGCGCCCTCTTGCATCGGGCAGGAATTCATGCCATTCGAAGGGCAGACGAAGCCGCGCAATACAGTCTCGCCTGGCGCCCATACACTCCGCTTGCCTCTAAAATGCGGAAAACGCATACGGCTGGTCATCTACGGTGTGCACGTTGCAGGGGAGCGCAGAGAGGACGCCCTACTTGGCCGCGTCTCGTCTGCGCTCCTACAGGCATGGAGCGGGACGCAGGTCGGTTCTACTGCGGTGATCGCCTCGCCTCCCTGCGCCGGTCCCGTTCTCCTGACCCTGGATCAAGATCATGGGACTTGCCCCGGGGTGGGGGAGTAGGTCACCTCGTGGGTTCTCGGTCTGAGCGGCGCCGGAGGCGACGCGGGGGAGGGGGAGAGTGAAAGGCTTATGGTATAGACCAATTTTGGATCAAGGAGAGATAGGGAGAGGCGCCGGCCGAAGGTCGGACGGGAGGAGGCGGGAAGTGAACGGATGGGAGGCAGGCCCTGATGGGCAGTCAGGTTATTTGTAGATCAACATTACTAAGTGTCAGATCTCTTGGCTGGACGGCAACTTGACACGTCCTAGGTGCTTCCATCCCGCGGAGCGGGATGGCTGGAGCCGCGAAGCGGCTCCGAGGTGTGGGGAGCGGCGGAGCCGCTCCCCACACCCTGCCGCCGCGTAGCGGCGGCGCGTCGCGGCTGCGGAGCAGACC